>NZ_WWHX01000631.1 GCF_009862125.1 Streptomyces sp. SID5910 | reverse complement strand
GCTGCCGTGGCCTCTGATCGGCGCGGCAGCCGGTGGCCTCGTGGTCCTGGCCATCGTCATCGGCACTGCCACCGCACTCGGCGGCGGAGACGAGAAGAAGGACGAGGCGGCCAAGCCGGCGGCCGCCGCGAGCGAGAAGCCTTCCGCCACACCGGCTCCGACCGCGGTCGAGTCGGCTGCCGTCGAGGTGATCACGCCTGAGAAGAGCCCGGAGTTCGCGGCGCTGCTGAAGGCAGACACATGCGATGACACAAACCTGGACTTCGCGACCAGGCACAAGGGTCAGAGGGTGGCCTTCAACGGCTCGATCGTGCACATGGCGCGCAACTCCACCGGCTATGACTTCCTCCTGGGCCCGGGCGACAAGGGATCGCAGACGACGGTCGGCCCGGCCTTCAAGTACGAGGACGTCGATATCTCCGACCTGAAACTGACCGGTGAGGAGACCCCCACCACCGTCGACGTAGGCGACAAGTTCCGCTTCGTCGCCGAGGTGGGCGAATTCAACGCGGTCCAGTGCCTCTTCCACCTCACCCCGGTCTCGACGGAGACCCGGTAGTCAACCCTTCCCACCAGGGACGCGAAGGACCTCCTTGATCGGCCGGTGCATGAGGATGGTGCTCGTACATCTGCGAACCGGCTTGACCGTCACCACAGGGCGCTGCTGGAATCACTCTGCGTACAGGAAACAGGGCGGGGAGTGGAGTCACATGGCAGCCCTCGACAACGTGAAGCTCAAGGACGTTCTGGCGGATGTCGCCTCGGGCTCCTTACAACTGCCGGACTTCCAGCGGAACTGGAAGTGGGACGACGA
>NZ_WWHX01000064.1 GCF_009862125.1 Streptomyces sp. SID5910 | reverse complement strand
AGCGCCTCCGTCCGGGCCACCCACTCGGCCGGCGGCGCGCCCGCCCGGCCGGCGGCGGCGGCGACCACCCCGCCCACGATCGCGCAGGTCGTGTCCACGTCCCCGCCGACCTGGGCGGTCGTCCAGAAGGCGTGCTCGTAGTCGCCGAGGGAGCGCGCGGCGGACCACAGCGCGAAGGGGACCGTGTCGTGCGCGGTCGTACGCCTGCCGCAGCCCAGCACGGCCGCGACGGTGGCCGCGTCCGCGTAGTCGAGCATGTCCCGGGCGCGGCGCAGCCCGGCGCCGACGGCGCTCTTGGGCACCAGGGCGATCACCCCGTCGAGGAGCGCGTGCGCCCCGGGCGGACCGTCGGCCGACGCGGCCAGCGCCGCGGCGGCGGCGACCGCCATGGCGCCGACCACCGCCTCGCGGTGCTGATGCGTGGGGTAGGCCGAGATCTCGGCCTGGTGTGTCGCCTGCTCCGGGTCGTCCGCGTACCAGGCGCCCAGGGGCGCGATGCGCATCGCGGCGCCGTTGCCCCAGGAGCCCTGGCCGTTGAAGAGGCCGGCGGCGAGCTCGCGCCAGTCCCCGCCCTCCCGGACGAGCCGCAGCAGCCGGTTGACCGCCGGGCCGTAGCCGCGGTCGAAGTCGTGGTGCTCGGCGAAGGAGCGGGCCAGGGCGTCCTGGTCGATACGGTGGTGGACGGCCAGGACGGCGACCACGGAGGCGGCCATCTCGGTGTCGTCGGTCCACTGCCAGTCGCCCGGCGGCAGCTCGCGGCGCTTGAGGAGCGGATAGTTCGCGGGCACGAAGAACTGCGAGCCCAGCGCGTCCCCGACCGACAGTCCGCGCAGGCTGGCCAGGGCCCTGTCCAGGCGCCCTTCAGGAGATGAATGAGCCGTCATCGCCCTGCCACCTTATCCCGTGATCCCGTACGGCTCCGGTTCCCGCCAGCGCTCGAAGGGCCGGTCCAGGGTGTACTTGCCGTCCTCCCCCAGAACGAGCATCCGGAGCTCGCCGTTCCCGGGGTTCGACAGCGACTCGAACTCCGCGACCGTCCAGTGGAACCACCGCATGCAGAACAGCCGCATCGCCAGGCCGTGGGTGACCAGGAGGACGTTCGGCGGGTGGTCGGGGGCCTCGAAGCTGCGGAACAGGCTCTCCAGGAAGCCGCCGACCCGGTCGTAGACGTCGGCGCCGGACTCGCCCTGCGCGAAACGGTAGAAGAAGTGGCCGTAGGCGTCGCGGTAGGCCTTCTGCAGGCGCACGTCGTCGCGGTCCTGCCAGTTCCCCCAGTCCTGCTCGCGCAGCCGGGGCTCCTCCCGTATCCGTATCAGCTCCGGGTCGAGGTGGAAGGCGCGCAGCGTCTCGTGGGTGCGGCGGTACGGGGAGACGTACACGCTGACGCGTTCGCGGCCGAACACCTCGCGCAGGGTCCTGCCCGTCTCCTCGGCCTCCGCCCGGCCCCGCTCGGTCAGGGCGAGCGCGTGGTCGGGTTCGCGTTCGTACACGGAGTCGTCGTGGTTGCCGATCGACTCGCCGTGCCGGACGAGAACGATGCGCCGTGGTCGTGCCATGCCAGAACCCTAGATCGTGAAGCGCGGAACCGAGGACTCCTACCTGCCCCGTACGGCGTAGGTCACACGGTCCAGGAGGGTTCCAGCTGCACGATGTCCCCGGTGAGGGCCGCGACGTCGGCCTCCGTCTGGGCGCGCAGGGCGAGCCGCTCCACCCGCTCGGCGCGGTACTTGCCGTGTTCGGCGGCCGACCGCCACATCGACAGCACCAGGTACTCGTGGCCGGGTGCCTCGCCGAACAGCCCGCGGATCATGCCGGGCGAGCCGGCCATCGCGGGGTTCCAGACCTTCTCCTGCATCAGCACGTAGTGCTCGGCACGGTCCTCGTGGGCGCGGCAGAGCGCCACCCGCAGCAGGTCGGCGTCGGTGAAACGGGGCTCGAACCCGGTCTTCACGTCGAAGCGGTGGTCGAAGAGCCTGACCTGGGCGTCCTTGAAGGTGCCGGCCTGGGCCGAGGCGAGCCGGTCGTGCGAGCGCGCCATGAAGGAGTCGTAGAAGGCCCTGCTCTCCCAGAAGGCGAACACATGGGCCACGTCCGGCCGTCCCCGGCTCCAGCCACCCCCCTGCCCCCGAAAACCCGGCTCCCCCGGAAGCCCCGCCCACTTCCGCTGCCCCCGCTCGAAACCGCGGCGGTCGACCACGGTGCAGCGAATCCACTTGACCAGCACCGCGCCATGGTAAGGCCAGGGAACGTGGCACCGGTCACTCTCGGGCGGAGTGCTCCTCCGCTGCCGTCCGCGGGCGCATGGCAGGATGGACAACCGGCCGACAGCGGTCGGCAGTTGGGGTGGCGGGGCAAGCAGGACCGGGGAAGGGGAAGTCTGTGAACGGCCTCAGCAAGGGGATCCGCAAGGTCGAGGTCGCGCTGCGTTGGGACCCGAGTCCGGCGGGAGAGCCACCCGCCGACCTGGACGTCGTCGCCGGGACGTACACGGCAGACGATCCGTACGGGGACCCCTCGTACGTGGTGCACTTCGACAGCCGCTCACCCGACGGCACCATCTATCTGAACCGGGACAGCCGGGACGGCAAGGGCTTCGGGTACGACGAGGTCATGACGCTGGAGCTGGAGCGGCTCGACGCCCGGTACGCGCGCGTGGTCGTCGGCGTCGTGATCCAGCAGCCCTCCGGGGAGCGGACCTTCGCCGGCGTGGCCAATCCCGGCCTGCGCATCCGGGAGGGCTACACGGAGCTGGCCGAGGACGCTTTCGCCGGCGTGCCCGGGGCGACCGCGGCGACGGTCGCGGAGTTCGTCCGGGACGAGACGGGGGCGTGGGAGTTCCGCGGCGGGGTCCACGGCTTCGAGGGCGACCCGGCGACGTTCAGCCGCACGATGGGCGCGGCCCGCAGGCCGTGAACGCGGTGACATGAGTGAGGGGCGCAGGCCTTGGCCTGCGCCCCTCACTCATGGGGTCCTACCGGTCAGCTGCAACCGCTGGTCGAGCCGCAGCCCTCGCAGATGTAGCAGGAACCGGCGCGCTGCATCTTCGTGCCGCAGGAGAAGCACAGCGGGGCGTCGGCCTGGATGCCCAGCTGCATCTCCACCAGCTCGGCGCTGGTGTGCGCCTGCTGCGGAGCCGGCTTGGCCACCTCGGCCTCGGCCTTCGGCGTGGCGACGGCCTTCAGCTCCTGGGCGCGCGGCGCCGACTGGGCCAGGCCCTCGACGTCGACCTCGTCGTCGGACGGCTCGTACGAACCGGTCTCCAGGTGCCGCTGGCGCTCCTCGGCGGAGTGGATGCCGAGCGCGGAGCGGGTCTCGAAGGGCAGGAAGTCCAGCGCCAGGCGGCGGAAGATGTAGTCGACGATCGACTGCGCCATCCGCACGTCCGGGTCGTCCGTCATGCCGGCCGGCTCGAAGCGCATGTTGGTGAACTTCGAGACGTACGTCTCCAGCGGCACGCCGTACTGGAGGCCGACGGAGACCGCGATGGAGAAGGCGTCCATCATGCCCGCGAGCGTCGAGCCCTGCTTGGACATCTTCAGGAAGACCTCGCCGAGACCGTCGTCCGGGTAGGAGTTGGCGGTCATGTAGCCCTCGGCGCCACCGACCGTGAAGGACGTGGTGATGCCGGGACGGCCCTTCGGGAGGCGCTTGCGGACCGGGCGGTACTCGACCACCTTCTCGACCGCGGCGCGGATCGTCTCCTCGGCCTTCTCGGTGACCTCGGCCTTCTCCGTCTCCTTGGCCGACTTGGTCTTCGCGGAGAGGGGCTGGCCGACCTTGCAGTTGTCGCGGTAGATGGCGAGCGCCTTGACGCCCATCTTCCACGCCTCGAAGTAGACCTCCTCGACGTCCTCGACGGTCGCCGACTCCGGCAGGTTGACCGTCTTGGAGAGGGCGCCGGAGATCCACGGCTGGATCGCGGCCATCATGCGCACGTGGCCCATCGCGGAGATGGAGCGCTCGCCCATCGCGCAGTCGAACACCTCGTAGTGCTCGGGCTTTAGGCCGGGGGCGTCGATCACATTGCCGTGGTCGGCGATGTGGGCGACGATCGCCTCGATCTGCTCCTCCTGGTAGCCCAGGCGGCGCAGGGCCTGCGGGACGGTGCCGTTGACGATCTGCATCGAGCCGCCGCCGACCAGCTTCTTGAACTTGACCAGGGCGAGGTCGGGCTCGAGGCCGGTGGTGTCGCAGGACATCGCCAGACCGATGGTGCCGGTCGGGGCGATGACGGACGCCTGGGAGTTACGGAAGCCGTTCTTCTCGCCGAGGCGCAGCACGTCCTGCCAGGCCTCGGTGGCGGCGGCCCAGATCGGCGTGTCCAGGTCGTCCATGCGGACGGCCTTGGCGTTCTCGTCGGAGTGCTGCTTCATCACCCGCAGGTGCGGCTGCGCGTTGCGGGCGTAGCCGTCGTACGGGCCGACGATCGCGGCCAGCTCGGCGGAGCGGCGGTACGAGGTGCCGGTCATCAGGGAGGTGATGGCACCGGCGAGGGCGCGGCCGCCGTCGGAGTCGTAGGCGTGGCCGGTCGCCATCAGCAGGGCGCCGAGGTTGGCGTAGCCGATGCCGAGCTGGCGGAAGGCGCGGGTGTTCTCGCCGATCTTCTGGGTCGGGAAGTCCGCGAAGCAGATGGAGATGTCCATCGCGGTGATGACCAGCTCGACGACCTTCGAGAAGCGCTCGGCGTCGAAGGACTGGTTGCCCTTGCCGTCGTCCTTCAGGAACTTCATCAGGTTCAGCGAGGCGAGGTTGCAGGACGTGTTGTCCAGGTGCATGTACTCGCTGCACGGGTTCGAGCCGTTGATGCGGCCGGACTCCGGGCAGGTGTGCCAGGCGTTGATGGTGTCGTCGTACTGGATGCCCGGGTCGGCGCAGGCCCACGCGGCCTCGGCCATCTTGCGGAAGAGCGCCTTGGCGTCGACCTCCTCGATGACCTCACCGGTCATGCGGGACGTCAGACCGAACTTGCCGCCGTCCTGCACGGCCTTCATGAACGTGTCGTTCACGCGGACCGAGTTGTTGGCGTTCTGGTACTGGACGGACGTGATGTCGTCGCCGCCCAGGTCCATGTCGAAGCCCGCGTCGCGCAGGGCGCGGATCTTCTCCTCTTCCTTCACCTTGGTCTGGATGAAGTCCTCGATGTCGGGGTGGTCGACGTCGAGGATGACCATCTTGGCCGCGCGGCGGGTGGCGCCGCCGGACTTGATGGTGCCGGCGGAGGCGTCGGCGCCGCGCATGAAGGAGACCGGTCCCGAGGCGTTGCCGCCGGAGGAGAGCAGCTCCTTGGAGGAGCGGATCCGGGAGAGGTTCAGGCCGGCACCGGAGCCGCCCTTGAAGATCATGCCCTCTTCCTTGTACCAGTCGAGGATCGACTCCATGGAGTCGTCGACGGCCAGGATGAAGCAGGCGGAGACCTGCTGCGGCTGGGGCGTGCCGACGTTGAACCAGACCGGGCTGTTGAAGCTGAAGATCTGGTGCAGGAGGGCGTAGGCCAGCTCGTGCTCGAAGATCTCGGCGTCGGCGGGCGAGGCGAAGTACCTGTGGTCCTCGCCGGCCTTCCGGTACGTCTTCACGATGCGGTCGATCAGCTGCTTGAGGCCGGTCTCGCGCTGCGGGGTGCCGACGGCACCGCGGAAGTACTTGCTGGTGACGATGTTGACCGCGTTCACCGACCAGAAGTCGGGGAACTCGACGCCGCGCTGCTCGAAGTTGACCGAGCCGTCGCGCCAGTTGGTCATGACGACGTCACGACGCTCCCAGGTCACCTCGTCGTAGGGGTGGACCCCGGGAGTGGTGTGGACGCGCTCGACACGGAGTCCCTTGCCCGCCTTGGTGCCCTTGGCGCGGGAGCTCCGTGCCGGACCGCTCGCCGTCTCTGTCATGCCGCCTCCCTGTACGGGCGAAAACGCCCTGAAGTGCCGCGATTGTTCCCGTGGCACGGTGTTCTGTCTGGTGTTGCGGGCACCTCTGGCTCCGCCCGCAACAGGTCTCTTCTCTCGCCGTCGACCGGCCGGGCCCGGACCGCCGGGTCCGGATCCGGCCCGCCGGTCAGTCGGCGGCGCCTGCGGGCTCGGGGACCTGTGCCGCCCCCGTGGACCCGCGGTCGTTCTCCTGGCTCCCCGAGCCGACCTCGTCGCCGTCCTCGCCGGGGTGCCCCGTCGCCTCCCTCAGCTCCGCGATCGCGGCCTCGAAGTCCTCGAGCGAGTCGAACGCCCGGTAGACCGAGGCGAACCGCAGATAGGCGACGAGGTCGAGTTCCTGCAACGGGCCGAGTATGGCCAGCCCCACGTCGTGGGTGGTCAGCTCGGCACTTCCGGTGGCCCGCACCGCCTCCTCGACCCGCTGGCCGAGCTGCGCGAGCGCGTCCTCGGTGACGGGCCGGCCCTGACAGGCCTTGCGCACACCGTTGATGATCTTGATGCGGCTGAACGGCTCGGTGACCCCGGACCGCTTCACCACCATGAGCGAGCACGTCTCCACGGTCGTGAAGCGACGGGAGCAGTCGGGGCACTGGCGGCGCCTGCGGATCGACGTGCCGTCGTCGGTCGTACGACTGTCGACGACGCGGCTGTCGGGGTGCCTGCAGAAGGGGCAGTGCATGAACTCCCAACCCTCCTCACAGCAGACTCAAATAGCCTCACGAGACCCTTCAGGCCCCTCGAAGCAGCCCCCAGCATAGGCGATCGCGGCGGGCCTGAAGACCCGGGGCACCACAACTTGTGGGCTGCTCTCGCAATCCAACCACTAGATGTGGGGCTTGGCCCATACATACACGCCCCGCACGCGTGTCGCGCCCGTGCGTACAAACGGCCGCATGCCCCCGAGGTGCGGGGATACGCCCGGGCGCGCCCGCACCGCCCCCGCGCATGCGGAGATACCGTGGGCGCCGCGGGGAGGGGCCGTGGGGCTACCGCACAGATGGGCACCGGCTCCCGTCGGACGGGATGCCTGATGGCAGACTGGGGCGACAACCAGCGAGGTCGCCACCCGGCGGTGAAGAGTACAGCAATGAGCCCTTTTGTCCGTCGGGCACCGCGATAGCCATACACCCAGATTTCTTCTCCGGGCGGTCGATTCGCGTTTTTTCACTCGAACGTGTGTTTGGCGCAACCTTTCGAAAGCTACTACCGTTGTGCTGCAGGGAGACCATCGAGAGGGGCCGACGTGACCACCACCGCCGACAGTGCCGCGATCACTGCCCAGGACCGCCCCCAGGGCCGCCCTGAGCCGGTGCATGCGATGAGCGAAGCCACGCTTGCCGAGGGGCCCAAGCGCTCCCTGCCGGGCCGACCTCCCGGCATCCGGGCGGACAGCTCGGGACTGACCGATCGCCAGCGCAGGGTGATCGAGGTCATCAGGGACTCGGTGCAGCGGCGTGGGTACCCGCCGTCGATGCGGGAGATCGGCCAGGCCGTCGGCCTCTCCAGCACCTCCTCCGTCGCGCACCAGCTGATGGCGCTGGAGCGCAAGGGCTTCCTGCGCCGCGACCCGCACCGCCCGCGCGCCTACGAGGTGCGCGGCTCCGACCAGGCCGCCTCGGTGCAGCCCACGGACACCGCCGGCAAGCCCGCCGCGTCGTACGTGCCGCTGGTCGGACGCATCGCGGCCGGTGGCCCGATCCTCGCCGAGGAGTCCGTGGAGGACGTCTTCCCCCTGCCCCGGCAGCTGGTCGGTGACGGCGAGCTGTTCGTCCTCAAGGTCGTCGGCGACTCGATGATCGAGGCCGCCATCTGCGACGGCGACTGGGTCACGGTCCGCCGCCAGCCGGTCGCCGAGAACGGCGACATCGTCGCCGCGATGCTCGACGGCGAGGCCACCGTCAAGCGCTTCAAGCGCGAGGACGGCCACGTCTGGCTCCTCCCGCACAACTCGGCCTACGAGCCCATCCCCGGTGACGACGCGACCATCCTCGGCAAGGTGGTGGCCGTACTGCGTCGCGTCTGAGCGCCACGCCGGGCGGGTCCCGCACGACAGCGACCCGCCGCCCCGACCGGGCCCCGGAACCTCTGCGCCGGTTCCGGGGCCCTGCGCTGTCCGGGGGCCTCCTCAGCCGCCTTCCGGCTGCCGCTCAGCCGCCCTCCGTCTGCGACTCAGCCGCCCTCCGCCTGCCGCGCGACCGCGTCGATGGCGGCCAGCGACTTGCGCACCTGGTTGCGGTCCGTGGTGAACCAGAAGTCGGGCAGCGACGCCTTCAGATAGCTGCCGTACCGGGCCGTCGCCAGCCGCTGGTCCAGCACGGCGACGACACCGCGGTCGCCCGACGCCCGGACGAGACGGCCGGCGCCCTGCGCCATCAGCAGCGCGGCATGCGTGGCGGCGACCGCCATGAAGCCGTTGCCCCCGGCCTCCTCGACCGCCTTCTGCCGGGCGCTCATCAGCGGGTCGTCGGGGCGCGGGAACGGGATCTTGTCCATGACGACCAGCTGGCAGCTGGGCCCCGGGACGTCCACGCCCTGCCACAGCGACAGCGTGCCGAACAGACACGTCTTGGGGTCGGCGGCGAAGTTCTTGATCAGCTCGCCGAGGGTCTCCTCGCCCTGGAGGAGGATCGGGTACTCGGGGATGCGGGAGCGCAGCTCCTCCGCGGCCAGCTGGGCCGCCCGCATCGAGGAGAACAGGCCCAGCGTGCGGCCGCCGGCTGCCTGGATCAGCTCCGTCAGCTCGTCGAGCATGTCGCCGCGGTCGCCGTCCCGCGCGGGGCGGGCCAGGTGCTTGGCGACGTAGAGGATGCCCTGCTTGGGGTAGTCGAAGGGCGAGCCGACGTCGACGCCCTTCCACTGCGGCACGTCGTCGCCCTCGGTGCCTTCGGGGGCGAGGCCGAGGGAGGCGCCGACGCCGTTGAAGTCGCCGCCCAGCTTCAGGGTCGCCGATGTCAGCACGACCGAGCGGTCGGTGAAGAGCTTCTCGCGCAGCAGTCCCGAGACGGACATGGGGGCCACGCGCAGGGAGGCCCCGAAGCGGTCGTGCCGTTCGTACCAGACGACGTCCCACTCGGAGCCGTCGGTGATGCGCTCCGCCACGTCGTGGACGGACTCCACCGAGGCCAGCGCCTGCTTGCGGACCGCGTCCTCGTCCTGCACGGACCTGTCCCGCGTGGTGCCGATCGCGGAGATGACCGTGCGGCAGGCGTCGCGCAGCGCCATCAGGGCGTAGCCGAGGTCCTCCGGGACCTCCTCCAGCCGGCCGGGCAGGGCCAGCTCCATCAGCCGCTCGAAGCCCTCCGCGGCGGTCTGGAGCTGGTCGGCGGCCTTCTCGTTGACGAGCTTCGCGGCCCGTCGCACCGCCCGGTTGACCTGGCCGGGGGTCAGCTCGCCGGTGGCCACGCCGGTGACCCGGGAGACCAGCTCGTGCGCCTCGTCGACGATCAGCACCTCGTGCTGCGGCAGCACCGGCGCGCCCTCGATGGCGTCGATCGCGAGCAGCGCGTGGTTGGTGACGACGACGTCGGAGAGCTTGGCGCGCTCCCGGGCCGTCTCCGCGAAGCACTCCGCGCCGTACGCGCACTTCGAGGCGCCCAGGCACTCGCGCGAGGACACCGAGACCTGCGACCAGGCCCGGTCGGAGACGCCGGGCGTGAGGTCGTCGCGGTCGCCGGTCTCCGTCTCGTCGGCCCAGTCCCGCATCCGCAGCAGGTCCTGGCCCAGCCTGCTGGTGGGGGCGGCGGCCTCGAACTGGTCGAACAGGCCCTCCTCCTCGTCCTGCGGGACGCCCTCGTGGAGTCGGTGCAGGCACAAGTAGTTCGACCGGCCCTTGAGCATCGCGAACTCCGGGCGGCGGCGCAGCTGGGGGTGCAGGGCGTCGACCGTGCGCGGCAGGTCCCGCTCCACCAGCTGGCGCTGGAGGGCCAGCGTCGCGGTGGCCACGACGACGCGCTCCCCGTGCGCCAGGGCGGGCACCAGGTAGCCGAGAGACTTTCCGGTGCCGGTGCCGGCCTGGACCAGCAGATGGGAGCCGTCGTCGATCGCTTCCGCGACCGCTTCGGCCATGGTCACCTGGCCGGGACGCTCCGTGCCGCCGACGGCGGAGACGGCGGCGTGCAGGAGTTCGGGGAGTGAGGGCTTCGTCATAGCGCGACCACCCTACGGCCCGGCACTGACAAACGGGTGACGGCGGCGGGGAGCAGGGACGGCAGGGGGCGCGGGGGCGGCGGGGACACGGGTGGGCTCCTCGGCGGGCGGGACGGATGGACAGGGCCTACGGCAGCTCGCGCGCGCCCCGCTCCCGGACCATGAGGGCGGCTCGCTTGCCGGGCAGATCGATCTCGGCGGCGAGCTCGAACCCGGCCTTGCGGAAGGCGGCGACGGACGGGGTGTTGCGCAGGTCGGGTTCGGCGAGGACGCGCGTGCAGCGGGTGCGCCGGGTGAGGACGAGGCCGGCCACGGCCCTGATCAGCGTGGTGCCGAGGCCCCGCCCGCGGTCGGCGGCGTCGCCGACGAGGAGGTGGAGGCCCGTGTCGTGCGGCCGGACGGGACAGTGACGGGCCAGCGGGTCGAGGTCGGCCCGGTAGACCTCCCAGTAGCTCATCGGGGTTCCCTCCAGCAGGCCGAGGCACGGGACGCTGCGTCCGTCGCCGGTGAGCTGGGTCCGCAGGTGGTCCTCGGTGACGCTCTGCGGCCCGGCCAGCTCCCAGAAGGCGGCGACGGCGGGGTCGTTCATCCAGCGGCCGATGAGCGCGGCGTCCTGGTCGAGCCGGACGGGCACCAGCTGGAACAGGCCCTCGGGGGTGGCGGTCGGGCCCCAGTGGGCGACGCGGTCGAGCAGGTCGTCGCCGGTCGGTGCGTCGGGGCCGCCGGGGTCGGGGGCGAGGCCGGGGTCGGGGTCGGGGTCGGCCGGCTGTTCCCGGAAGAGGGTGACGAACTCCTCGGGCAGCTGAAGATCCAGGGTGTCTTCCTCGTCCGTGTCCGTGCCGGGCTCCGGGTCGGTGCCGGGGGCGGTGCCGGCGTCGGGGCGCGCGTCGGTGGAAGCCACGGTGTCGCTCCTTGCGGAAGTTCGGGTCGGGGGTGGTCGCGGGTGCTCAGGAGTGCAGGGGGTTGGTGATCGTGACGTAGACGGACTGGGTGTCGACCGGGCCGACGAGTTCGTCGAGTCCGTGCAGGCGGGTCAGCAGGTTGGCCTTGCAGCGCAGGACGGGCGAGTCGAGCAGCCGGGCGGGCAGCGCGCCGCGCAGCGGGGCCGGGCCCGAGGCGAGGCGGCCGAGGAAGCGGCGGAAGGCGGCGAACGTCGACAAGAGCTGGGTCGACACGGACGCGCGCGCCCTGTTCGGCGAGCGGCTCGGCGGACTGGACGTCACGGTCGTCAACGACGCGGACGCGGCCGGCGTGGCTGAGATGCACTTCGGCGCGGGACGCGGCCGCCAGGGGACGGTCATCCTGCTCACCTTCGGCACGGGCATCGGCAGCGCCGTCTTCACGGACGGCGTCCTCGTCCCCAACAGCGAGCTGGGCCACCTGGAGCTGGAGGGCCACGACGCGGAGAAGCGGGCCTCCAGCAAGGTCAAGGACGACCACGACCTGTCGTGGGAGCAGTGGGCGCACCGGGTGCGGAAGTACCTCGCCCACGTGGAGATGCTGTTCTCGCCCGAGCTGTTCATCATCGGCGGCGGGGTCAGCCGCAAGTCCCACAAGTTCCTCCAGTACCTGGAGGGCATCCAGGCGGAGATCGTCCCGGCGCAGCTCCAGAACAACGCGGGCATCGTGGGAGCGGCGATGCGGGCGGCGGGCTGAGGGGCGGGCGGGGG
>NZ_WWHX01000007.1 GCF_009862125.1 Streptomyces sp. SID5910 | reverse complement strand
TGGCCGGCGACGGCGCCAAGCCCGCCGACTCCACCGTGGCCTGCGGCCAGAACTCGCAGGGCCAGTGGCAGAAGTACATCCTCGGCCCCGCCGCGGTCGACGGCACCGACGTCGACAAGGCCCAGGCGGTCTTCAACACGCAGACCGCCGCCGGCTGGACCGTCACGATGAAGTTCACGGACGCCGGCTCCAAGAAGTTCGCGGACATCACCGGCAAGCTGGCCCAGAACCAGTCCCCGCAGAACCAGTTCGCCATCGCCCTGGACAACGAGGTCGTCTCCGACCCGTACGTCAGCCAGGCCCTGACCGGCGGCAGCGCGGAGATCTCCGGCAGCTTCGACCAGGAAGAGGCGCAGAGCCTCGCCAACATGCTGTCCTACGGCGCCCTGCCGCTGAGCTTCAAGGAGGACAGCGTCACCACGGTCACCGCCGCACTCGGCGGTGAGCAGCTGAAGGCCGGTCTGATCGCCGGCGCGATCGGCCTCGCGCTGGTCGTCCTCTACCTGCTGCTGTACTACCGCGGCCTGTCGTTCATCGCCGTCGCCTCGCTGCTGGTGTCCGCGGGCCTGACGTACGTGATCATGGCGCTGCTCGGCCCGACCATCGGCTTCGCGCTGAACCTGCCGGCCGTCTGCGGAGCCATCGTCGCCATCGGCATCACGGCGGACTCGTTCATCGTGTACTTCGAACGCGTCCGCGACGAGATCCGCGAGGGACGCTCGCTGCGCCCTGCGGTCGAGCGTGGCTGGCCGCGCGCCCGGCGCACCATCCTGGTCTCCGACTTCGTGTCGTTCCTCGCCGCCGCGGTGCTCTTCATCGTCACCGTCGGCAAGGTCCAGGGCTTCGCGTTCACGCTGGGTCTGACCACCCTGCTCGACGTGGTCGTGGTGTTCCTCTTCACCAAGCCGCTGCTCACGCTGATGGCCCGCCGCAAGTTCTTCGCGAGCGGCCACAAGTGGTCCGGCCTGGATCCGAAGAGCCTGGGTGCCAAGCCGCCGCTCCGCCGCACCCGCCGTCCGTCCGCCGGCCCTGTCGACCCGAAGGAGGCGTGAGAGATGTCGAAGCTCGGCAAGCTCGGCGCCCGGCTGCACCATGGCGAGGTCGGCTACGACTTCATCAAGAACCGCAAGATCTGGTACGGCATCTCCATCCTGATCACCATCACGGCGATCGTGGGCCTGGCGGTGCGCGGCCTGCACATGGGCATCGAGTTCCAGGGCGGTGCGGTCTTCACCAGCCCGAAGAACATGAGCGCCTCGGTGTCCCAGGCCGAGACGTACGCGGAAGAGGCCTCCGGCCACGACGCGATCGTCCAGAAGCTCGGCGACGGCAGCCTGCGCATCCAGATCGCGGGCATCGACACCGACAAGTCGGACCAGATCAAGGACGACCTCGCCAAGGACCTGAAGGTCGACTCGGAGAAGATCAACGCCGACCTGGTCGGCCCCAGCTGGGGTGACCAGATCGCGAACAAGGCCTGGCAGGGCCTCGGGATCTTCATGGTCCTCGTCGTGATCTACCTGGCGATCGCGTTCGAGTGGCGCATGGCGCTCGCCGCGTTCGTCGCGCTGATCCACGACATCACCATCACCACCGGCATCTACGCCCTCGTCGGCTTCGAGGTCACGCCGGGCACGGTGATCGGTCTGCTCACGATCCTCGGTTACTCGCTCTACGACACGGTCGTCGTCTTCGACAGCCTCAAGGAGCAGACGAAGGACATCACCAAGCAGACCCGGTGGACGTACAGCGAGATCGCCAACCGCTCGATCAACAGCACCCTGGTGCGCTCCATCAACACCACCGTGGTCGCCCTGCTCCCGGTGGGCGGCCTGCTGTTCATCGGCGGCGGTGTCCTCGGCGCCGGCATGCTCAACGACATCTCGCTGTCGCTGTTCGTGGGCCTCGCGGCCGGTGCGTACTCCTCGATCTTCATCGCCACGCCGCTGGTCGCCGACCTAAAGGAGGCCGAGCCGCAGATGAAGGCCCTCAAGAAGCGCGTCCTCGCCAAGCGCGCCCAGGCCGGGGTCAAGGGGGAGGCGGTGGAGGGGCCCGTCACGGACGAGCCGTACGACGACGAGCCCGAGGACGCCGCGGCCGCGGTCGTCGGCCCTCGCAACCAGCCCGCGTCCCGCAACCGGGGCCGCGGCCGACCCTCGGGGAAGCGCCGATGACCGGACTCACGGACATCTCGGAGCTGCTGCTCAGCCGCATCCGGGACGTGGCCGACTACCCGGAGCCGGGCGTGGTGTTCAAGGACATCACCCCGCTCCTGGCCGACCCGGCCGCCTTCACCGCGCTCACCGACGCCCTCGCCGAGGTCGCCGGACGCACCGGCGCCACCAAGGTGGTCGGACTGGAGGCCCGGGGCTTCATCCTCGGCGCCCCGGTCGCCCTGCGCTCCGGCCTCGGCTTCGTCCCGGTGCGCAAGGCGGGCAAGCTCCCCGGAGCCACCCTCGGCCAGGCCTACGACCTGGAGTACGGGTCGGCCGAGATCGAGGTGCACGCCGAGGACCTGAGCGCCGACGACCGTGTGCTGATCGTCGACGACGTCCTCGCCACCGGAGGCACCGCCGAGGCCTCCGTCCAGCTCATCCGCAGGGCGGGCGCGCAGGTCTCCGGCCTCGCCGTCCTGATGGAGCTGGGCTTCCTCGGCGGGCGCAGCCGGCTGGAGCCCGCCCTGGCGGGCGCCCCGCTGGAGGCGCTGCTCACCGTCTGACGCGGCCCGAGCCGCACAGGGAGGCGGGCCCGGAGGAATCCGGCGCCCGCCTCAGGCGTTTCTCCCGTAGAAGGCCCTCACTTCGGCCTGAAGGCGATCCTGGAGGGCAGGATCGCTACCATGGGGTTTCCGGAGCCTGACCGGGGGACCCGGATCGCGCACGAGGAGTCCTCTTGCCAGACGAGGCCCAGCCACTGACCGCCGCAAAGCCCGAGTCCGCCTCGGCGCCCGCGGCGAAGCCCGCGCCGAGCGCGCCCCAGGCGAAGAACGACACGCGTGGGCCGATCCAGCACGCCTCGTCCGCGCCGGTCGACAAGCCCGCCGAGCAGCAGCCGCGTCCCAAGCCGCTGCCGTCCGAGCGCCCCCAGAACGCGCCCGTGGTGCGCACGCCCACCGGGCAGCCCGCCCGTTCCGGCTCCTCCAACCGCGTCCGTGCCCGCCTGGCCCGCCTCGGCGTGCAGCGCGCGAACCCGTACAACCCGGTCCTGGAGCCGCTGCTGCGGATAGTGCGCAGCAACGACCCCAAGATCGAGACGGCGACGCTGCGCCAGATCGAGCGCGCCTACCAGGTCGCCGAGCGCTGGCACCGCGGCCAGAAGCGCAAGAGCGGCGACCCGTACATCACGCACCCGCTCGCCGTGACGACCATCCTCGCCGAGCTCGGCATGGACCCGGCCACGCTGATGGCCGGCCTGCTGCACGACACGGTCGAGGACACCGAGTACGGCCTGGAGGACCTACGCCGCGACTTCGGCGACGTCGTCGCCCTGCTCGTGGACGGCGTCACCAAGCTGGACAAGGTCAAGTTCGGCGAGGCCGCGCAGGCGGAGACCGTGCGCAAGATGGTCGTCGCCATGGCCAAGGACCCCCGCGTCCTGGTCATCAAGCTCGCCGACCGCCTGCACAACATGCGCACCATGCGCTACCTCAAGCGCGAGAAGCAGGAGAAGAAGGCGCGCGAGACCCTGGAGATCTACGCGCCGCTCGCCCACCGCCTGGGCATGAACACCATCAAGTGGGAGCTGGAGGACCTCGCCTTCGCGATCCTCTACCCCAAGATGTACGACGAGATCGTCCGCCTGGTCGCCGAGCGCGCCCCCAAGCGCGACGAGTACCTCGCCCTCGTCACCGACGAGGTCCAGCAGGACCTGCGCGCGGCCCGCATCAAGGCGACCGTCACCGGCCGCCCCAAGCACTACTACAGCGTCTACCAGAAGATGATCGTCCGCGGCCGTGACTTCGCGGAGATCTACGACCTGGTGGGCATCCGCGTCCTCGTGGACACCGTCCGCGACTGCTACGCGGCGCTGGGCACGGTCCACGCCCGCTGGAACCCGGTTCCGGGGCGGTTCAAGGACTACATCGCGATGCCCAAGTTCAACATGTACCAGTCGCTGCACACGACGGTCATCGGGCCCAACGGCAAGCCCGTCGAGTTGCAGATCCGCACCTTCGACATGCACCGCCGCGCCGAGTACGGCATCGCCGCGCACTGGAAGTACAAGCAGGAGGCCGTCGCCGGCGCCTCCAAGGTCCGCACCGACGTGCCGAAGTCGTCCGGCAAGAGCAAGGACGACCACCTCAACGACATGGCGTGGCTGCGGCAGCTGCTCGACTGGCAGAAGGAGACCGAGGACCCCGGCGAGTTCCTGGAGTCCCTGCGCTTCGACCTCTCCCGCAACGAGGTCTTCGTCTTCACGCCCAAGGGCGACGTCATAGCGCTCCCGGCCGGGGCGACGCCCGTGGACTTCGCCTACGCGGTCCACACCGAGGTCGGCCACCGGACCATAGGAGCACGGGTCAACGGCCGGCTCGTCCCGCTGGAGTCCACGCTGGACAACGGCGACCTGGTGGAGGTCTTCACCTCCAAGGCGGCCGGCGCCGGGCCCTCCCGCGACTGGCTGGGCTTCGTCAAGTCGCCGCGGGCCCGCAACAAGATCCGGGCCTGGTTCTCCAAGGAGCGCCGCGACGAGGCGATCGAGCAGGGCAAGGACGCCATCGTCCGCGCGATGCGCAAGCAGAACCTGCCGATCCAGCGCATCCTGACCGGCGACTCCCTGGTCACGCTGGCGCACGAGATGCGGTACTCGGACATCTCCGCGCTGTACGCGGCAATCGGCGAGGGCCATGTCTCCGCGCAGAACATCGTGCAGAAGCTGGTCCAGGCGCTCGGCGGCGAGGAGGCCGCCACCGAGGAGATCGACGAGTCGGTACCGCCGTCGCGCGGTCGCGGCCGCAAACGCCGCACCAGTGCCGACCCGGGCGTCGTCGTCAAGGGCGTCGACGACGTGTGGGTCAAGCTGGCCCGCTGCTGCACGCCCGTCCCCGGTGACCCGATCATCGGCTTCGTCACCCGTGGCAGCGGCGTCTCGGTTCACCGCAGCGACTGTGTGAACGTGGACTCGCTGTCCCGGGAGCCGGAGCGGATCCTGGAGGTCGAGTGGGCGCCCACCCAGTCCTCGGTCTTCCTGGTCGCCATCCAGGTCGAGGCGCTGGACCGCTCCCGGCTGCTGTCGGACGTCACGCGGGTGCTGTCCGACCAGCACGTCAACATCCTCTCCGCGGCCGTTCAGACGTCCCGCGATCGCGTCGCCACCTCGCGCTTCACCTTCGAGATGGGCGACCCGAAGCACCTCGGACACGTCCTGAAGGCCGTACGGGGCGTGGAGGGCGTGTACGACGTCTACCGCGTGACGTCGGCACGCAGGCCGTCGTAGCGGCACCCGCACACACGAGAGGGGCTCCCGTACGGTGCGTACGGGAGCCCCTCTCGTCTGTGACCCGGTCGGTCAGCCGCCGAACTCGTGCAGGCCCTTCAGGGCCTGGTCCAGCAGCGCCTGGCGGCCGTCCAGCTCGCGCTGGAGCTTGTCGGCCTTGGCGTTGTTGCCCTGGGCGCGTGCCTGCTCGATCTGCGAGCCCAGCTTGTCCACGGCGGCCTGGAGCTGTCCGGTCAGACCCTCGGCACGCGCGCGTGCCTCCGGGTTGGTCCGGCGCCACTCCGACTCCTCGGCCTCCTGGATCGCCCGCTCCACGGCGTGCATCCGGCCCTCGACCTTCGGCCGGGCGTCGCGCGGCACGTGGCCGATGGCCTCCCACCGCTCGTTGACCGAACGGAACGCCGCGCGGGCCGCCTTGAGATCCGTGACCGGCAGGATCTTCTCGGCCTCCTCGGCGAGCTCCTCCTTCAGCTTGAGGTTCTCCGTCTGCTCCGCGTCCCGTTCGGCGAAGACCGAGCCGCGGGCGGCGAAGAAGACGTCCTGGGCGCCGCGGAAGCGGTTCCACAGGTCGTCCTCGTGCTCGCGCTGGGCGCGGCCGGCGGCCTTCCACTCGGACATCAGATCGCGGTACCGCGCGGCCGTCGGGCCCCAGTCCGTCGAGTTCGACAGCGCCTCGGCCTCGGCGACCAGCCGTTCCTTGGTCCGGCGGGCCTCCTCGCGCTGCGCGTCCAGCTGCGCGAAGTGCTGCTTGCGGCGCTTGGAGAACGCCGAGCGCGCGTGCGAGAAGCGGTGCCACAGCTCGTCGTCGGACTTGCGGTCCAGGCGCGGCAGCCCCTTCCAGGTGTCCACCAGCGACCGCAGCCGCTCGCCGGCCGCCCGCCACTGGTCGGACTGCGCCAGCTCCTCGGCCTCCGCGACCAGCGCCTCCTTGGCGCCCCGCGCCTCGTCGGACTGCTTGGCCCGCTGCGCCTTGCGCTCCTCGCGGCGCTTGTCCACCAGCTCGACCAGCTTGTCCAGCCGGCCGCGCAGCGCCTCCAGGTCACCGACCGCGTGGTGCGCGTCGACCTGCTCGCGCAGGTGCTCGACGGCGGCCAGGGCGTCCTTGGACGACAGGTCGGTGGTCTTCACTCGCTTTTCGAGGAGGCCGATCTCGACAACCAGGCCCTCGTACTTGCGTTCGAAATAGGCCAGCGCTTCCTCGGGGGAACCTGCCTGCCAGGAACCGACGACCTGCTCGCCGTCGGCCGTACGCACGTACACGGTCCCCGTCTCGTCGACGCGGCCCCACGGGTCGCTGCTCACAGCGCCTCCTCCACATGATGCCTGCGGAGGGCTTTGCTCCCCCGGGCATCGTCCACAGTTTCGTCACGGCCAACATAGGCGACCGGCGGGGGGCCTGTCCGCATCCCGCGCGACCGAAATTCCGCTGATGGGGCTCAGGATTCCGTGACCGTCGCCTTGTTGATCACGACCGTCGCGTTGGGCGCGGTGCTCCCGGTCGTCGGGTCCATGGCCTGGGCCCCGGCGTCCGCGATCTTCTTCAGCACCTTCATGCCCGCCTCGGACATCGTGCCGAACGGCGTGTAGTCCGGCGGCAGCTGGCTGTCCTGGTAGACGAGGAAGAACTGGCTGCCGCCGGTGTTCCGGCCCTCGCCGGTCTGCGCGTTGTACTGGTTGGCCATCGCCACCGTGCCCGCCGGGTAGACGTTGCCCGTGAGGCTCTTGTCCTTCAGGTTCTCGTCGGGAATCGTGTAGCCGGGGCCGCCCATCCCCGTGCCCTGCGGGTCGCCGCACTGGAGCACGTAGATGCCCTGGTCGGTGAGCCGGTGGCACTTCGTGTGGTCGAAGTAGCCCTTGCCCGCGAGGAAGTTGAACGAGTTGACGGTGTGCGGCGCCGCCGACGCCTTCAGCGCGACGTCGATGTCCCCGCACGTCGTCGACAGCTTCATCGTGTACTTCGCCGACTTGTCGACGGTCAGCGCGGGCTCCTTCTTCCACGTCTGCGTCTTCGCCTTGCCCGCCGCGGGCTTGTCGCACGGGTCCGGCGCCTTGCTGCTCGCGGACGCGCTCGGGGTGGCCTCCGCGCTCGCGTTCGTCTTGTCGTCGTCCCCGAGGACCACGCCGGTCGTGTACAGCGCGACGCTGCCGATCAGGATGACGCCGAGCACCGAGGCGATCGCCGCGTTGCGCATGCGCGCCTTGCGTCGCGCGGAGGTGCGTCGCTGCTGCTGCCGCAAGAACTTCTCCCGGGCGAGCTGACGCCGCCGCTGCTCCTGGCTGACCACCGGGTTCTCTCCTCATGCGTCGTGTGTGCCGACCGGTACGCGTGCGCGTGACGAACCGACCGCGTGCGTGTAGCCCCGTACCGTATATGGGTTCGCTGAGGAAACGGCACCGCCGGTAGGCTCTGACCACGGGCGCAGCCCGCCCGCAAGCCACCCGTACCGACACAAACGAAGGACGATCGTGCTCATTGCCGGGTTCCCCGCCGGGGCCTGGGGGACGAACTGTTACCTCGTCGCCCCCGCCGCGGGTGAGGAGTGCGTGATCATCGACCCCGGCCACCAGGCCGCGCAGGGCGTCGAGGAGGCACTCGCCAAGCATCGGCTCAAGCCCGTCGCCGTCGTCCTCACCCACGGCCACATCGATCATGTGGCCTCGGTCGTCCCGGTGTGCGGCGCGCACGACGTGCCCGCCTGGATCCACCCCGAGGACCGCTTCATGATGAGCGACCCCGAGAAGGGGATCGGCCGCACCATCGGCATGCCCCTCATGGGCGAGCTGACCGTCGGGGAGCCGGACGACGTCAAGGCGCTGACCGACGGCGCCAAGCTGGAGCTGGCGGGCATGGAGCTGACGGTCGCGCACGCGCCGGGCCATACCAAGGGGTCGGTGACCTTCGGCCTGCCCGAGGCGGCGGACATCCCGCCGATCATGTTCTCGGGCGACCTGCTGTTCGCCGGCTCCATCGGACGCACCGACTTCCCCGGTGGCTCCATGGACGACATGCTCGAGTCCCTGGCACGCGTGTGCCTGCCGCTCGACGACGCGACCGTGGTGCTGTCCGGACACGGCCCCCAGACGACCATCGGCCAGGAACGCGCCACCAACCCGTATCTGCGGCAGGTGGCCGCCGGCCAGGGCGCCCCCGAGGCTCCCCGACGAGGAATGTGACGAGAGACCTTCCGTGAGCACCTTCAAGGCCCCCAAGGGCACGTACGACCTGCTGCCGCCCGACTCCGCCAAGTACCTGGCGGTCCGCGAGGCGATCGCCGCCCCGCTGCGCAACTCCGGCTACGGCTACATCGAGACGCCCGGCTTCGAGAACGTCGAGCTGTTCGCGCGCGGTGTCGGCGAGTCCACCGACATCGTCACCAAGGAGATGTACGTCTTCGAGACCAAGGGCGGCGACCGGCTCGCCCTGCGCCCGGAGACCACCGCACCCGTGCTGCGCGCGGTCCTGGAGGCCAACCTGCACAAGGCGGGCAACCTGCCCGTCAAGGTCTGGTACTCGGGCTCGCAGTACCGCTACGAGCGTCCGCAGAAGGGCCGTTACCGCCACTTCTCCCAGGTCGGCGCCGAGGCGATCGGCGCCGAGGACCCGGCCCTCGACGCCGAACTGATCATCCTGGCCGACCAGTCGTACCGCGCGCTCGGCCTCCAGAACTTCCGCATCCTGCTCAACTCCCTCGGCGACAAGGAGTGCCGCCCGGTCTACCGCGCCGCGCTCCAGGACTTTCTGCACGGCCTCGACCTCGACGAGGAGACGCTGCGCCGCGCCGACATCAACCCGCTGCGCGTCCTCGACGACAAGCGCCCGGACGTGCAGAAGCAGCTCACCGACGCCCCGCTGCTGCGCGACTACCTGTGCGACGCCTGCAAGGCGTACCACGAGGAGGTCCGCGAGCTGATCACGGCGGCCGGCGTCGTCTTCGAGGACGACCCGAAGCTGGTGCGCGGCCTGGACTACTACACGCGCACCACCTTCGAGTTCGTCCACGACGGCCTCGGCTCCCAGTCCGCGGTGGGCGGCGGCGGCCGCTACGACGGCCTGTCCGAGATGATCGGCGGCCCCGCCCTGCCGTCCGTCGGCTGGGCCCTCGGCGTCGACCGCACCGTCCTCGCCCTGGAGGCGGAGGGCATCGAACTGGACATCCCGTCGGCCACCTCCGTCTTCGCCGTGCCGCTCGGCGAGGAGGCCCGCCGCATCCTGTTCGCCAAGGTCACCGAGCTGCGCAAGAACGGCGTCGCCGCCGACTTCTCCTACGGCGGCAAGGGCCTCAAGGCCGCGATGAAGGCGGCCAACCGCTCCGGCGCCCGCTACGCCCTGGTCCTCGGCGAGCGCGACCTCGCCGAAGGCGTCGTCCAGCTCAAGGACATGGAGTCCGGCGAGCAGAGCGCGATCGGCGTCAACGAGATCGTCGCGGAACTGGAGTCCCGGCTCGGCTAGGGCGCCCGTACGCCCCAGGGGTGCACGCGTTCGTTCGCGTGTGCCCCGGGCGAACGGAAATCGGCCGGAACACCACGCCCACGGGTCCGCGCCGGTGCGTTCTTATGCTCAGCGAACGGTGCTCGCACAGGCCCGTACGGCACAATGGCCCTGCCCGAAGCAGGTCCGACTCAAGTGACGGAATCGGCGTGATGAGCAAGACGACAGTGAAGGACGTCTCGACCGTGGCGGAGCCCGCGCCGGAACCCACCTCCGGAACACCGCGCACCGAGGGCGCGAGCCGTGCCTTCGCCCTGCTGCTGGTGATCACCGGCGCCGCCGGGGTGCTCGCCGCGTGGGTCATCACGATCGACAAGTTCAAGCTGCTCGAGGCCAAGGTCGCGGGCACGACGTTCACCCCCGGATGCAGCCTGAACCCGGTCGTCTCCTGCGGCAGCGTCATGGAGAGCGACCAGGCCGCCGTCTTCGGCTTCCCCAACCCGATGCTGGGCCTGGTCACCTACGGCATCGTCGTCTGCGTCGGCATGAGCCTGCTCGCCCGGGCCCGCTTCCCGCGCTGGTACTGGCTCACCCTGAACGCCGGCACGCTCTTCGGTGTCGGCTTCTGCACCTGGCTCCAGTTCCAGTCCCTGTACCGGATCAACGCCCTGTGCCTGTGGTGCTGCCTGGCCTGGGTCGCCACCATCCTCATGTTCTGGTACGTGACGTCCTTCAACGTCCGCAAGGGCTTCCTGCCCGCGCCGAACTGGCTCAAGGGCTTCTTCGGCGAGTTCACCTGGGTCATGCCGGTCCTGCACATCGGCATCATCGGCATGATGATCCTGACCCGCTGGTGGGACTTCTGGACCAGCTGACGGCGCGCGCCGTGTTGTCAGTGCGGTGCTGTGCTCTCTGGGGGCGGCCCCCAGACCCCCGGTAGGGTTCTTGCGTGGAGCCCGACCTGTTCACCGCCGCAGCCGAAGAACGCCAGGAGAAGGACCCGACCGGCAGCCCCCTCGCCGTGCGGATGCGCCCGCGCACCCTCGACGAGGTCGTCGGTCAGCAGCACCTGCTCAAGCCCGGCTCACCGCTGCGCAGACTGGTCGGCGAGGGCGCCTCCGGCCCCGCCGGCCCCTCCTCCGTGATCCTCTGGGGCCCGCCGGGCACCGGCAAGACCACCCTGGCGTACGTCGTCTCCAAGGCCACCAACAAGCGGTTCGTGGAGCTGTCGGCGATCACCGCCGGCGTCAAGGAGGTCCGCGCGGTCATCGACGGCGCCCGCCGCGCCGTCGGGGGGTACGGCAAGGAGACCGTCCTCTTCCTCGACGAGATCCACCGCTTCAGCAAGGCCCAGCAGGACTCCCTCCTCCCGGCCGTCGAGAACCGCTGGGTCACCCTGATCGCCGCCACCACGGAGAACCCGTACTTCTCGGTGATCTCCCCGCTGCTCTCCCGCTCCCTCCTGCTCACCCTCGAACCCCTCACCGACGACGACGTCCGGGACCTGCTCCGCCGCGCCCTGACCGACGAGCGCGGACTCAAGGACGCCGTCACCCTCCCCGAGGACACCGAGGACCACCTCCTGCGCATCGCCGGCGGCGACGCCCGTCGCGCGCTCACCGCCCTGGAGGCCGCCGCCGGGGCCGCCCTCGACAAGGGCGAGGCCGAGGTCACCCTCGCCACCCTGGAGGAGACGGTCGACCGGGCGGCCGTGAAGTACGACCGCGACGGCGACCAGCACTACGACGTCGCCAGCGCCCTGATCAAGTCCATCCGCGGCTCCGACGTGGACGCCGCCCTGCACTACCTGGCCCGCATGGTCGAGGCCGGCGAGGACCCCCGCTTCATCGCCCGGCGCCTGATGATCTCCGCCAGCGAGGACATCGGCCTCGCCGACCCGAACGCGCTGCCCATCGCCGTCGCCGCCGCCCAGGCCGTCGCCATGATCGGCTTCCCCGAGGCCGCCCTCACCCTCAGCCACGCCACCATCGCCCTCGCCCTCGCCCCCAAGTCCAACGCCGCCACCACCGCCATCGGCGCCGCCCTGGACGACGTGCGCAAGGGGCACGCCGGGCCGGTCCCGGCGCACCTGCGCGACAGCCACTACAAGGGCGCGGGCAAGCTCGGCCACGGACAGGGCTACGTGTACCCGCACGACCTGCCCGAGGGCATCGCCGCCCAGCAGTACGCGCCGGACGAGCTGAAGGACCGGACGTACTACGCGCCGACCCGGCACGGCGCCGAGGCCAGATACGCGGACGCGGTGGAGTGGACCCGGGAGCACCTCGGTCGCAAGCGGTCCTGAGCAGCCTGTAGACTCGCTCGGAGTGCCGAGTCCCGTGCAGTCAGAACGGGACAACCGGCCGGAACCCCCAGCGGGTTCCAGGAGCGTCGCGCACCGTCGATCGGTGTCGCGGGCAGCCCACCACCACCCGGAGCTCCGGGAGCGGTCGGTGGGCCACTCGCGTGCTGCACGTATGTGCCCAGACCAGGGGAGCGGCTGCCCGGCAGGTCCCGAGCGGACCCGGCGGGTTTCCCCGGCTGCGGATGCGACCTCCCTCAACCCTGACAAGCCGGAAACTCAGAAAAGAGACACAGACAGTGGCGAACCAGTCCCGCCCCAAGGTCAAGAAGTCGCGTGCCCTCGGCATCGCGCTGACGCCGAAGGCCGTCAAGTACTTCGAGGCCCGCCCCTACCCGCCGGGCGAGCACGGCCGCGGCCGCAAGCAGAACTCGGACTACAAGGTCCGTCTGCTCGAGAAGCAGCGTCTGCGCGCGCAGTACGACCTCAGCGAGCGTCAGCTCGTCCGCGCCTACGAGCGTGCCTCCAAGACCAACATGAAGACCGGCGAGGCCCTGGTCATCGAGCTCGAGCGCCGTCTCGACGCGCTGGTCCTGCGTTCGGGCATCGCCCGCACGATCTACCAGGCCCGCCAGATGGTCGTCCACGGCCACATCCAGGTCAACGGCCAGAAGGTCGACAAGCCGTCCTTCCGTGTCCGTCCGGACGACGTCGTGCAGGTGCGCGAGCGCTCCAAGGAGAAGACCCTCTTCACGATCGCCCGTGAGGGTGGCTTCGCCCCCGACGGTGAGACCCCGCGCTACCTCCAGGTGAACCTCAAGGCCCTGGCGTTCCGCCTGGACCGCGAGCCGAACCGCAAGGAGATCCCGGTGATCTGCGACGAGCAGCTCGTCGTCGAGTACTACGCCCGCTGATCGAGCTGGACGCAGTACCTCCGCGGTACCTCAGCCCGCCGTCTCCCCGCCCTTCCGGGTGGGCGAGGCGGCGGGCTTCGCGCTGTG
>NZ_WWHX01000630.1 GCF_009862125.1 Streptomyces sp. SID5910 | reverse complement strand
TGGCGTTCCTCCAGGAGATGAACGCGACCGTGTACCGCCGGGTGCCGGGTGTCGTGACCGTCGCCGAGGAGTCCACGGCCTGGGACGGGGTCACGCGGGCCACGCACCACAAGGGGCCGAGCGGCTTCGGCGGGCTCGGGTTCGGGCTGAAGTGGAACATGGGCTGGATGCACGACTCGCTGGAGTACATGAGCCACGAGCCGGTGCACCGCAAGTACCACCACGGGGAGATGACGTTCTCCATGGTGTACGCGTACAGCGAGAACTACGTGCTGCCGAT
>NZ_WWHX01000629.1 GCF_009862125.1 Streptomyces sp. SID5910 | reverse complement strand
GGTTCGGTTCCGGTGTCGGTGGCGTTGACGCTGGGTCTGGTGCAGGCGCTGGGTGATGTGGGTGTCGAAGCACGACTGTGGTGCGTGACCCGCAACGCCGTAGCGGTGTCCGACTCGGAGCGGGTGCGTGATCTGGATCAGTCGCAGGTCTGGGGTCTGGGCCGTGTGGCTGGTTTGGAGTTGGGCGCTCGTTGGGGTGGTGTGGTTGATCTGCCTGAGGTGGTGGATGCCCGGTTGGTCGGGCGTCTGGCCGGGGTGTTTGCCTCGGGTGAGGGTGAGATCGCTGTTCGTGCTGCGGGGGTGTTCGGCCGGCGCGTGATCCGCGCTGCTGGTGCTGCTGGTGGTGGTTCTTGGCGGGTGTCGGGGACTGTGCTGGTGACGGGTGGCACGGGTGGTCTGGGTCGTCGTGTGGCGCGGTGGCTGGTGACTGCTGGTGCGGAGCACGT
>NZ_WWHX01000628.1 GCF_009862125.1 Streptomyces sp. SID5910 | reverse complement strand
CCCGTTCGGCGACAGCGGACGCGGAGACGCCGACGGCCCGGCCCCGCCTGAGTGGCGGGACCGGGCCGACGACCGGATACAGCAGCGGGATCAGCCCTCGGCCGACTCCGACTCCACGGACTTCGCCGCAACCGCCTTGCGCGTACGGCGAGCCTTCGGCTTCACCTCGGCGCCCTCGACGGGAGCCTCGGCAACCGCGGCCTTGCGGGTCCGACGCCGCGGCGCGGCCTCGGGCTCCTGCGAGGCCTGGGCCGGGATCTCGGCGGCGGC
>NZ_WWHX01000627.1 GCF_009862125.1 Streptomyces sp. SID5910 | reverse complement strand
ATGAAGATGGTGCTGGCGATGCGGCACGGCCTGCTGCCGCAGACCTTGCACGTCGATCAGCCCTCCCCGCACGTGGACTGGACGACGGGAGCCGTCGAACTCCTCACCGAGGCCACACCGTGGCCCGAGACCGGCCGACCGCGCCGGGCGGGAGTGTCGTCCTTCGGACTCAGCGGTACCAACGCCCACATCATCCTCGAACAGGCTCCGGCCCCCACGGCGGACGAGGAGCCGACCGCGGATGTCGAGCCGCCGGTGGTGGTGCCGTGGGTGGTGTCGGCGAAGTCGGAGACGGCCCTGCGGGCGCAGGCGGAGCGACTGATGTCGTTCGTCGCGGTCGCCGAGCGTGCCGAACTCGCCCCGCTGGACGTCGGGTTGGCGTTGGCGACGACACGGTCGGTGTTCGACCACCGTGCCGTGGTCCTGGGAGGGGCAGACGGTCTGCGGGCGCTGGCCGAGGGTCGTGAGGCCCCGGGAGTGGTGCGCGGACGGGCCGGCGGCGCGGACGGCCGTGCGGTGTTCGTGTTCCCGGGTCAGGGGTCGCAGTGGGCCGGGATGGCTGCCGAACTCCTCGACACCTCACTGGTGTTCGCGGAGCGCATGGCCGAGTGTGCGGTCGCCCTGGACGCGTTCGTGGACTGGTCGCTGATCGACATCCTGCGGGATGTGGATGCGGATGCCTGGCTTGAGCAGGTTGATGTGGTGCAGCCGGTGTTGTGGGCTGTGATGGTGTCGCTGGCCG
>NZ_WWHX01000626.1 GCF_009862125.1 Streptomyces sp. SID5910 | reverse complement strand
CCCCACCCACCCGACACCCCGACACCGGGCGCCGCGGCCCACCCGCAGCCCCCCGTCGGCGAGCCGCCGCGGCGTGAGGCGCCCCGCCCACCGTCCGCCGGAGGCCCGGTGACGGGGGACCCGGCCCACCCGCCGCGGCCCACGCCCCGCCGCCCCGGGGACCACGACCGGCCTCGCACCCCACCCACCGCCGACGAGCCGCCGCCGGCACGCCCACCACGGGACCGCCCCCCGGCGTCCCACGACACCCCGCCCCGCCCGTCCGCCCCGGCCACGGGC
>NZ_WWHX01000625.1 GCF_009862125.1 Streptomyces sp. SID5910 | reverse complement strand
GCGCCACCGAGCCGGCGGCGGCGTCGTACCGCCCTGTACGCCGCGACCGCCGTCGTCGTCATCGCCGGTGCCGTGGCGCTCGTGGCGAACCTCGTGCCGGGTACCGGCGACGGGGACCAGCGCGGTCCGGCCGGGGCCGCCGCGGCCGGGGTGTCGGCGTCCGCCCCGGTGTCCGGGACCGCCACCCGGCCGGCGTCGCCGAGCGCGAGCGCCTCCGCCTCGGCGTCCGCGTCCGGCTCCGCTTCCCCGTCGTCCTCCGCGTCCGCCTCGGCGCCCGCGACGCGCGAGAGCGCGACCGCGCCCGGCCGTCCCGGCCCCGCCGCCGGCCCGGCGCTCACCGTGGCGACCACCCCGTACTACTGGGACGTGCCCTGCGACCACGCCTTCCTGGTCGACCGCAGCCCGCAGAACGTGCTGCCCCCGCCCCCGCAGCAGGACGCGGTCGGCTGGGCCACCGCCTACGGCGCCGTCTCCGCGAACCGGCAGACCGTCGTTCTCACCGTGCAGGGCACCGGCGAGGAGACCGTGGTCCTGGAGGACCTGCACGTCCGCGTGGCGAGCAGCAGGCCGGCGCTCGACTGGAACCAGTACGTGATGGGCAACGGCTGCGGCGGCGGCGTCGACACCGCGTCCTTCGACGTCGCGCTGGACCTGGGCACCCCGACGGCGGTGCCGGTCGCGGGGCAGCGGGACTTCCCGTACAAGGTGACCGAGTCCGATCCCGAGGTGTTCAAGGTCAAGGCGCACACCGGCGGCCGCGACGTCAGCTGGTACCTGGAGCTGGAGTGGTCGAGCGGCGACCGGCACGGCACCCTGCGCGTGGACGACCACGGCAAGCCGTTCCGCACCAGTGCGTCCAAGGACGCGTCCTACTACGCGTATCCGCTGGGCAGCCACGCCTGGGAGTGGGTCGCGGGGACCTGACCCCGCACACCTGTCCGTATCACGGAAACGTGCCTGTAGGCGGCACGTACTTCCCTAGGCTGCGGCCATGACCGTGACCCAGGACCCCGCTCTCGCCGCCCCCGCCGTATCCGCCGCCGACGGATCCCTGCCGCCGCTCGCCGCGCGGACCCGGTCGATCGGCGGTTCGCCGGTACGGGACATCCTCGCCGTCACCGCCCGCCCCGAGGTGATCAACTTCGCGGGCGGGCTGCCGGCGCCCTCGCTGTTCGACGCGGAGGGCATCGCCGCCGCGTACCGGGCCGTCCTCGCCGAGGAGCCCGCGCAGGCCCTCCAGTACTCCACCACCGAGGGCGTGCCAGCGCTGCGGGCCGCGCTCGCCGCCCGCACCTCGGTCCGC
>NZ_WWHX01000624.1 GCF_009862125.1 Streptomyces sp. SID5910 | reverse complement strand
GGCGATGCGCCCTGGCGGCGGCGGGCCGGTGCGCCCGGCACGGGCCTGCCCCTCTCCGTGATGCGCCCGGCGGCGGCGGTCCGGTGCGCCCGGCATAGGCGTGCCGCCTCTCCGTGACGCGCCCCGGTGGCGGCGGGCGGGTGCGCCCGGCACGGGCGTGCCGCCTGCCCCGCGTGCCGCACCGCAGGGCAGGCGGGGCAGCTACGCCGCGTGGCCGCCGTCCACCGCGAACTCCGCGCCGGTGACGTAGGGGGCGGTCACCAGGTGGGCCACCGTCGACGCCACCTCGTCCGCCGTGCCGAAGCGGCCCAGTGCCGTCAGGGCCGCCTGCCCGTCCGCGAAGGGGCCGTCCGCCGGGTTCATGTCCGTGTCGATCGGGCCCGGGTGGACGATGTTCGCCGTGATCCCGCGCGGACCCAGTTCCCTCGCCAGGGCCTTGGTCAGCCCGATCAGCGCCGACTTGCTCATGGCGTACAGCGTGCCGCCGGCACCCGGCACCCGCTGGGCGATGCAGCTGCCGATGGTGATGATCCGCCCGCCCTCGGTCATACGCGACGCGGCCGCCCGGGAGGCCAGGAAGACACCACGCACGTTCACGGCCAGCAGCCGGTCCACGTCCGCGAGGGACAGGCTCTCCAGCGGGCCCAGCACCCCCAGGCCCGCGTTGTTGACCAGCACGTCGATGCCCCCGAGCGCCTGCGCCGCCCGCTCGACCGCGCCCGCCGCCTCCTCGGCGTCGGCGGAGTCCGCCCGCAGGGCCACCGCCCGGCGCCCCAGCGCCTCGACGGCCCGTACGACGTCCTCCGCCGCGTCCTTGCCGTTCACATAGGTGAGCGCGACGTCCGCGCCCTCGCGCGCGAGGCGCAGCGCGACGGCCGCGCCGATGCCGCGGCTGCCGCCGGTCACAAGGGCCGTCCGGCCGGTCAGGGGGGAGGGAGAGAGTGTGTTCGTGTTCATGGGTCCATCCCAGCGGGCCCCGCGCACCCGCGCTGGCGGCGAACGGACGTCGACCTGCCCCGCGCGCAGGCGGCGCCCAGGCGGACGTGAACTCGCGGAAAACACATAGGACATGCCGGGAAACTCCACGGTCTTGTCATTGACATGCCATCGTCTACGCGCGTCATCATGAGGTCATGCGATTCCCCCCACGCGCCGCCCGGATCGGCGCCGCAGCCGCAGTCCTGTCCGCCCTCCTCGTGGGCGGCTCCGTCTCCGCCACCACCGCGGGCGCCGCCACCACCGCGGGCGCCGCCACCACCGCGGTCGGCGACATCTGCTACAGCGACCTGCCCTCCCAGGCCCACGACACGCTCGACCTGATCGAGCAGGGCGGCCCCTACCCCTACGAACAGGACGGGACCGTCTTCCAGAACCGGGAGGGCGTCCTGCCGAGCCGGTCCACCGGCTACTACCACGAGTACACGGTGATCACCCCGGGCTCCGACACCCGCGGAGCGCGCCGCATCGTCACCGGCGAGGAGAACCAGGAGGACTACTACACGGCCGACCACTACGCGTCGTTCGACCTCGTCGACCACGGCTGCTGAGCACCGGGCGCCCCGCAAGGCGCCCTAGGACGCTCAGCCGTCGCCCTGGCTCTCGGCGGCGGCGAACAGGGCGAGCGCCAGCACGATCAGGGCGACGCTCGCGTAGATCTCGTAGCCGTCGAGAAGGCCGAGCCGGTGCACGAACCCCCAGTTCCAGTCGGTGAATTCGTGCACCAGGCCCGCCACGCCCTGCACCAGGGCGAGGAATCCGACGATCTCCAGCAGCTTCTTCATGCCCCAGACCCTCGCCCCGCGGACCCCCCACCCACATCGGCCGCGGGGCGAGACATCACCGACGGAAGTCCGAGCCGCCCACCCTGCGGTACACCGAAAGTCCACAGCCCCGCGACTTCGGTCGGTGATACGCCGCGCACCCCGGTGACGGCGGCCGGAGCTGCGTAGATTCGTCGGACGTGAGCGAAGACAAGACGGTGCGGACCACCCCGGCGTTCCCCGGACGGCGCTGGCTGCTGCCGTCGGCCCTGGTCGAGCAGCTCGACCCGGACGCCGACGGCGCCGGACGGCGGTCCCGGCGTACCGCACGCGACTGGTTCGTGGACTTCGCCTGCTTCGGGCTGGCCGTGCTCATCGGCCTGCTGAGCGTGGACACCCTGGACCAGGAAGCCCACCTCCCGTACGGCTGGGGAGTCGCCGACCAGCTGATCGGCGCCCTGGCGTGCGCGGCCGTGTGGCTCAGGCGCCGGTGGCCGGTCGGGCTGGCGGTGGCGATGGTGCCCGTCGGGCTCGTCTCGGTCACCTCGGGCGGCGCCGCCCTCGTCGCCCTGTTCACCGTGGCCGTGCACCGGCCCTTCCGGTACACGGCCTGGCTGACCGGCGCCTTCGTGCTGGTCCAGCCGGTGTTCTTCTGGCTGCGCCCCGACCCCCAGCTGCCCTACCTCGTCGCGAACCTCCTCGGCGTCCTGCTGGCGGTGACGGCGGCGGGCTGGGGCATGCTCGCCCGGTCCAAGCGCCAGCTCCTGCTGAGCCTGCGCGACCGGGCCAGGCGCGCGGAGACGGAGGCGCGGCTGCGGGCCGAGCAGGCGCAACGGCTGGCCCGCGAGGCCATCGCCCGGGAGATGCACGACGTCCTCGCGCACCGGCTGACGCTGCTCAGCGTGCACGCGGGCGCCCTGGAGTTCCGGCCCGACGCGTCCCGCGCGGAGGTGGCGCGGGCGGCCGGTGTCATCCGGGAGAGCGCGCACGAGGCGCTTCAGGACCTACGGGAGATCATCGGCGTACTGCGGGCCGACGAGGCCGACGACGGGGCCCGCCCCCAGCCGACCCTCGCGGCCCTGGACACCCTGGTCGCCGAGTCCCGGCGGGCCGGCATGGAGGTGGCCTTCGTCCGCCGCGTCACCGACCCCGCCGCCGTCCCCGCCTCGGTGGGCCGCACCGCCTACCGCGTCGTCCAGGAGGCCCTGACCAACGCCCGCAAACACGCCCCCGGCGCCGAGGTCGCCCTCTCCGTCACCGGGGCCCCGGGCGACGGACTCGCCGTGTCCGTGCGCAACGCCCCGCCCGAGGGCGAGGTGCCCGCCGTCCCCGGCTCCGGGCAGGGACTGATCGGGCTGACCGAGCGGGCGACGCTGGCGGGCGGCACGCTGGAGCACGGCCCCACGGCCGACGGCGGCTTCGAAGTACGGGCGCGGCTGCCATGGGGATGAGCGCCGACGACCTGAAGTGCCGTCAGCACGCCGCCCGTTCCAGGACCGTTGCCCGTGTGCGCGACCCTCGGCGACCGTGATTACGTGAGGCCATGACTGCGATCAGACTGCTCCTCGTCGACGACGACCCGCTGGTGCGGGCGGGACTGTCCTTCATGCTGGGCGGCGCCGACGACGTCGAGATCGTCGGCGAGGCCGCCGACGGCGACGAGGTCGAGGCCCTCGTCGACCGCACCCGCCCGGACGTGGTCCTCATGGACATCCGGATGCCCGGGGTGGACGGTCTGACGGCCACCGAACGGCTGCGGGGCCGCGCCGACGCCCCGCAGGTCGTCGTGCTCACCACCTTCCACGCCGACGAACAGGTGCTGCGGGCCCTGCGCGCGGGCGCCGCCGGATTCGTCCTCAAGGACACCCCGCCCGCGCAGATCCTCGACGCCGTGCGCAGGGTCGCCGCCGGCGACCCGGTCCTGTCGCCCGCCGTGACCCGGCGGCTGATGGAGCACGCGGCAGGCACCGCCGCCGACACCCGGCGCACCCGGGCACGGGAGCGCGTCGCCGCGCTGAACGACCGCGAACGGGAGGTCGCCGTCGCCGTCGGCCGGGGCCTGGCCAACGCCGCCGTCGCGGCCGAGCTCTACATGAGTGTCGCCACCGTCAAGACCCACGTCTCCCGCATCCTGGCCAAGCTGGACCTCGACAACCGGGTGCAGATCGCGCTGCTGGCGTACGACGCGGGACTCCTGGACGAGCACCGGGACGACGGCTAGGACCCGTGCTCAGCCGCCGGCGAAGTGCTCAACGCGTCGGCCAGGACGCCGACTTCGTCCGCTCGGGTGCCGCCGGGCACCCTGTGCTCCGGCGCTCGTAGGATGCCTGGATGCCCAAGCCGACACGGATGCCGATACGGATACCGATGAGCCGCCGCAGATGGATCGCGGCGTGGGTGGCGCTGTGTGCCGCCGGCCTCGCCGTCACCGCCGCACTGAACGCCTCCTCGGCACCCGGCCCGCGGTCCGAGAAGCGCGGGCAGCCGGTCAGCGCCGAGTGCGCCGAGTACATCGCGGACGTCGAGAGGCAGCTCGCCGAGGCCAGGAAGGACGGCCAGGACGACGGAGTGCTGGCCTTCTCGCGGACCAGGTCCGGCGCGGAGGACTGCACCGACGAGCTCCGCGACCACTTCGGCGGCGACCGGTGAGCCGCGGCACCTGGCTCGCCGCGACGGCGGGGCTGCTCTGCGCCGGTGCCGTGGCGGCCGTCGCCCTGGGCGCCGGGTCCGAGACGGAGCCGGATCCGCGGCCCACGCCGCAGCGCGTGTACTCCTCCTGCCTGGCGGCCGACACCGAGCCGATGTCGGCGGACCACGACCCGTGCGCCGGCGACTGAGGAGGCGTCAACGTCGTAGGGCCATCGCCCCGCGCCCGGCCCGCACACCCCGTCGCCGATAGGCTGCGGCGATGCGCACGGTCGAGCTTCTGTTGGACGAGGCGGCGGAGCAGGTCGTCCGGGAGGCCTGGCGGCGGCTCGCGGACGCCGGGCTGCCGAGTCAGGCACGCCACCGCTCACCGACCAACCGCCCGCACCTCACCCTGGCCGCCTGCCCCGAGCTGACCGCCCCGATCCGCTGGGCGCTCGCCGAGGCGGCCGCCGCCCTGCCGCTGCCGGTGCGCTTCACCGGCGTGGTCCGCTTCGAGCGACCCACCTCGGTGCTGGCCTGGGCGCTGGACCTCGACTCCGCGCTGGCCGGCCTGCACCGCCGGGTGTGGGAGGCGGTGGCCTCGGACAGCCCGCCCGCGCCCCTCAGCCCCTTCCACGACCCCGAGCGCTGGAGCCCGCACATCACCCTCGGCCGCACCCGGCGCGCGGGCGCCTTCGCCGGCCGGCGGATCCCCGAGCTGCTGCCGGCGCCGCCGCTGTCGGCCCACCTCACCACCCTGCGCAGCTACGACACCGAGACCGGCGCCCTGGAGGTACTGGAGCCCCGCCCCTGAGACGCCGTCACCCGAGCGGCCGAGCCGCCCGGCGGGCCGAGTGTCGCCGCCGCCTTCGCGGGCACCCCACGGGCATGAGCTCCCGACGACTGGTTCCCGAAGCCCTGGCCCTGCTGACCGAGGGCTACGCCTGGCTGCCCGACCTGATGCGCGCCGAGGGCGACACCGCGCTGGACCTCCGTGTCCTCGGCCGGCCGGCACTCGCGATGCGGGGCCCGGACGCGGTCCGCTTCTTCTACGACGAGGCCCACGTGCGACGGCACGGGGCGCTCCCCGGCCCGGTCCTGAGCACGCTCTTCGGCCACGGGGCGGTCCACACCCTCGACGGTGACGAGCACCGGCGGCGCAAGTCGTTCTTCCTGCCCCTGCTGGAGACCGACGCGGTGACGGGCTCGGCCGAGCACATCGCCGCCGCCTGGGACGAGGCCGTACCGCGGTGGCGGACGCAGCCGGACGTGGTGCTCTTCGTCGCCGTCAGCCGGGTGATCGCGCGCGGGGTCTGCCGGTGGGCCGGCGTGCCGCTCACGGAGGACGAGGAAGAGCCCCTGGCGCGGGACCTGGTGGCCATGGTGGACGGGTTCGCCACGGCGGGCCCCCGGCACTGGCGGGCCAGGCGGGCCCGCGCCCGGCAGGAACGGCGGTTCGCCGACCTCGTCACCTCGGTGCGGTCCGGGGCGGTCCAGGCCCCGGCGGGCTCCGTACTGGACCGGGTCTGCCGCCACCGCGACGCCTCCGGCGCCGAGCTGACGCCGGAGATCGCGGCGGTGGAGCTGCTGAACGTCGTCCGTCCCGCCACGGCGCTGAGCTGGTTCGTCGCCTTCGCCGCGCACGCCCTGCACCGCCGCCCCGAACTGGCGGTGCGGCTCCGGTCGGGGGAGGCGGGGTTCGCGACGGCCTTCGCGCACGAGGTCCGCCGGTTCTACCCCTTCGCCCCCTTCCTGGGCGGCAAGGCCGTCACCGACCTGACCTGGCAGGGCCGTCACGTCCCGGCCGGCGGCCTCGTCCTGCTGGACGTCCACGGCCAGAACCACGACGAACGCCTGTGGAAGGACCCGTACGCCTTCCGCCCCGAGCGCTTCCTCGACCACCCGCCCGGCCGGGACGAACTGATCCCCCAGGGCGGCGCCGACCCCCGCACGGGACACCGCTGCCCCGGCGAGGCGCTGACCGTGGGCATCCTGGAGACGCTCTCCCGGCGCCTGGCCGACCTGGACTACGACGTCCCTCCGCAGGACCTGACGATCCCCCTGAACCGCATCCCCACCCGCCCACGCAGCGGAATGATCATCCGACCGCTCGCCTAGCGGAGGCCGGCCAGAGTTGTCCGATTGTCTCCGGTCCGCCGTAAATGCCTGGACCGGGAACCTCGTCCGACGGGAGACTTCCCGCTTCCGAGAACTCCGGGAGCGTGATGGGGACAACAGATACGCGCGGGCCGACGCCGGGCAGGAGCGCGGTCCTTCTGGCACTGCGCCGCTACGGCCGGGAACTGCTGCGACTACGGGCGCTGGCCCTGCCCGCGCTGCTGCTGCCGGCCGTGGGCAACATCGGCATCCGCTACGTCGCTCCGCTGCTGATCGCCAAACTGGCGGGACAGGCCGCCGGCGACAGCGGCCTCACCCTCGCCTCGGCACTGCCGTACGTGCTGGGCTTCGGCGTGACGCTGCTGCTCGCCGAGGCCCTGTGGCGGGTCGGACTGCACTGCCTGAACCGTGTGGACGCCCTCGGCATGGAGCACCTCTACGTGGAGGGCATGGACGAACTCCTCGCCAAGGACGCGGCGTTCTTCCACGACAACTTCTCCGGCTCCCTGACCAAGCGGGTGCTGAGCTACGGCAAGCGCTTCGAGGACTTCGTCGACACGGTGACGTACCGGATCGTGGGCAGTCTCGTGCCCCTGGTGTTCGGCGCCGTGGTGCTGTGGAGCTACGAACCGATGCTCGTCGTCGGCCTCGTCGTGATGCTCGCGCTGACCGTGGCCGCCGCGACACCGCTGATCCGCCGCCGCCAACGGCTCGTCAGCGACCGTGAGGCGGCGATCGCCCGGGTCTCCGGCCATGTCGCGGACAGCCTCACCAACATGGAGACCATCCGGGCGTTCGCGGCCGAGCGCCGGGAGGCCGACGAACACCGCAGCCGTGTCGCCGACTCCCGGCGCCTGATGCTGAGGTCCTGGGACTACGGCAATCTGCGCGTCGACACCCTGATCGCCCCCCTGTCCGTGCTGACCAACGTGCTGGGTCTGCTGGTCGCCATCTCCTTCGGCGGCTCGGGCCACGGGGTGGAGGAGGTCGTCGTCGCCTTCACCTACTACTCCAACGCGACCCAGATCATGTTCGAGTTCAACCAGATCTACCGGCGCCTGGAGAGCTCGATGACCGAGGCCGCGCAGTTCACGGAGCTGCTGCTGGACCCGCCCACCGTGCTCGATCCGCCGGCGCCCGAACCGCTCCGGCCGGCGGACACCGGCGTCCGCTTCGAGGCGGTGACCTTCTCCCACGGCGGTGCGAAGTCCCTGTTCCAGGGGCTCGACCTGGACGTGCCGGCGGGGGCACGGGTCGGTCTGGTCGGCAGGTCCGGCGGTGGCAAGACCACCCTCACCCGGCTGCTGCTGCGGATGTCCGACATCGACGGCGGGCGCATCCTGATCGGCGGGCAGGACATCAGCCGGCTGCGCCAGACGGACCTGCGCTCACTGATCGCCTACGTCCCGCAGGAACCGGCCATGTTCCACCGCAGCCTGCGGGACAACATCGCCTTCGCCCGGCCCGGCGCCACGGACGCCGAGATCCACGCGGCGGCCGCGGCCGCGCACGTCACGGAGTTCGCCGGCCAGCTCCCCGAGGGCTTCGCGACCCTGGTGGGGGAGCGGGGGGTCAAACTCTCGGGCGGCCAGCGCCAGCGCGTCGCCCTGGCCCGGGCCATCCTGCGCGACGCCCCGGTCCTGCTGCTCGACGAGGCGACCAGCGCGCTGGACTCGGAGAGCGAACTCCTCGTCCAGGACGCCCTGTGGCGGCTGATGGACGGACGTACGGCCCTCGTGGTCGCCCACCGGCTGAGCACCGTCGCCGGCATGGACCGTCTCGTCGTCCTCGACCGGGGCAAGGTCGTCGAGCAGGGCAGCCACGAGGAGCTGCTCGCCGGGAACGGCGCCTACGCCAAGCTGTGGCGGCACCAGTCGGGCGGCTTCCTGAGCGAGAGCGCCGATCCGGTTCCCGGCCCGGTCCCGGGCCCCGGCCCGGTCCCGGCTCCCGAACCGGTCCCGGCGGCCGGCCCCGGCGGGCTGCCCGCACCGGCCGCCGCGGCACCGGGCGAGGACGCCAGAACGCCCTCGCCCGCCCCCACAATCACCGGGCCCACCTGACAGTCGGCCGC
>NZ_WWHX01000623.1 GCF_009862125.1 Streptomyces sp. SID5910 | reverse complement strand
AGGGTCAGCGGCGGTGGACGCTGACCGCGTAGCCGCCGTCGTCGTACGGGTCGGCGTCCCAGGTGGCGAAGCGGTCGGTGAGGGTCAGGCCGGCCGCGGTGCAGTGGGCGTCGTAGTCCGCGAGGGTCAGGGCGGGCGGCACGGGCAGGTGGGCCCGGTCCAGGCCGAAGCCGGCGACGAGCAGGCCGCCCGGACGCAGGGCCCGGGCCAGCGTGGCGGCGACGGCGGCCTCGGTGCCCGGGGTGAGCAGCGGGAAGACGTTGCCCGCGGCGACGACGAGGTCGAAGCCGGCGGTGACGCCCGCGGCGGCCGGGTCGAAGGCCGAGAGGTCGGCCTCCAGCCAGGTCAGCTCCGGCGCGCCGCGGCGGGCGACGGCCAGCATGGAGGCGTCCTGGTCCACGCCGACGCCGTCGTAGCCGAGGCGGGCGAGCCGGCTCAGGACCCGCCCGGTGCCGCAGCCGGCGTCCAGCACGCGCGACCCCGGGGGCACCAGCGCGGCGCAGAAGCGCGCCTCGCCGTGGACGTCCTCGCCCTGATCGGCGAGTTCCGCGAAACGAGCGGCGTACCGCTCACCGGACCCGCCGCCGGTCAGCTGCTCCCATCGGTTCATGGAGGCAAGCCTAGGCGGTCCGCCCCGGGCGTCCCTCCGGCGCCGGTGTCCGCGGCGGGGGCGTGACCGCGTCGCCGTCGGCCGGGCCCAGGCTCGCGAGCAGGCGCAGGCCGTCCTCGGTGGGGCTGCCGGGTGCCGCGGACAGCACCAGCAGCTCCGTGCCGGAGGCGTCGGGCAGCGAGAAGTTCTCCTGGTGCAGTTCCAGCAGTCCGACCAGCGGGTGCCGGTAGGCCTTGCGGCCGTGGGTGCGGGCGCGCACGTCGGCGCGGGCCCACAGGCGGCGGAAGCGCTCGCTGCCCATCGCCAGCTCACCGACGAGCGAGGCCAGCCGGGGGTCGTCGGGGTATTTGCCGGCGGCCAGGCGCAGATGCCCGACCGCGTCGAGGGTGCAGGTCTCCCAGTCCGCGTAGAGGCCGCGCTCGGCCTCCTCCAGGAAGATGTGCCGGGCGGTGTTCAGGCCCGGCAGCGGCCGGCCGAAGAGGAGCCCGGCGAGGCGGTTCCCGGCGAGCACGTCCAGGCGGTGGTTCATGATCAGCGCGGGGGCGTCGGCGACCAGGTCGAGGACGCGCAGCAGCTCCGGCCTGACCCGCCCGCCCGGCGCCTTGGCGGGGCGGTGGCGCTGCCGGGCGAGCCGGTGCAGGTGCCCGCGCTCGGTCTCGTCCAGGCCGAGGACGCGGGCGAGCGCGTCCAGGACCTGCTCGGAGGGCTGGGTCGCGCGGCCCTGCTCCAGGCGTACGTAGTAGTCGACGCTGACCCCGGACAGGTGGGCGACCTCTTCGCGGCGCAGCCCCTCCACCCGGCGGCGGCTGTCGGTGGGGATGCCGGCGGTCGCCGGGTCGACCCGGGCGCGCCGGGTCCGCAGAAAGCCCGCGAGATCGTCCATGGGCCCAGTATGGCCCCGGTGTTCGGCCGGGAAGGTGGTCCTGCCAGTACCAGGAAGTCCGGTCCTACGGAAGAGGCGTCCCTGAACACCGGGCGCCGCGGCGTCCAGGATCGGGGGCATCCGATCCGAAGGAGTCCCCATGAAGACGCTGATCGTCTACGCCCACCCGGAGCCGAAGTCGCTCAACGGATCGCTCAAGGACCTCGCGGTGTCCACGCTGGAGAGCGCCGGACACGAGGTGCGGGTGAGCGATCTGTACGCGATGAACTGGAAGGCGGTCGTGGACGCCGCGGACTACGGCGACCACGCGTCGACGCCGCTGCGGGTCGCTCGGGACTCGGGCCGCGCCCTCGACGCCGGGGCGCTCACCCCGGACGTGCGCGCCGAGCAGGAGAAGCTGCTGTGGGCCGACACGGTCGTCTTCCAGTTCCCGCTGTGGTGGTACACGATGCCGGCCATCCTCAAGGGCTGGGTGGACCGGGTGTTCACCTTCCACTTCGCGTACGGCGTCGGCGAGCACAGCGACACCAAGTACGGCGAACGGTACGGCGAGGGCACCCTCGCGGGCAGGAGGGCCCTGCTGTCGGTGACCGTCGGCGGGCTGGAGGCGCACTACACCGCGCGCGGGATCAACGGCCCCGTCGACGACCTGCTGTTCCCGATCCAGCACGGCATCCTCTACTACCCGGGCATCGAGGTGCTGCCGCCGTTCGTGCTGTACGGCACCGACCGCATGACCGACGAGCGGTACGCGGACGCCGCCAAGGCCTGGGAACAGCGCCTGCTCACCCTGGAGTCGACCGAACCGATCGCCTTCCGGCGGCAGAACTCGGGCGACTACGAGATCCCCTCGCTGCACCTGAGGGAGGGGCTGGAGCCCGCGGGCCGTACGGGTTTCGGGCTGCACGTGCGCGGCTGACCGACGGCGGCCGGCAGGGGGTCCCGGGCGCGGACCCGAGAGGCGTCCCGCGGGCACCGCGAGGGCAACTCCCCCTACCCGCCGGTGAGTTCCACGGGCCGTGCCCCCGGGGCCGCGTCGGTCCCGTCGATCGACAGGGACCCGTCCGCCGCCGGTGCCTTCTCGATCCGCCAGCGCTGCGCGGTGGAACCGTCGTGCACCTTGACGACGATGTCGGCGTCCGGCGCGCCGGAGGTGGCGGCGAGGGCGAGCTGGTTCTGCCAGCGCGGCAGCAACGCGCCCTGCGCGGTGCGGTCGTAGCGCACGGCGTCGCTCCGCCCGGTGCCCTCGTCGGCGCAGGTGCCGAGGATGACGACGCCGGCGTCCGCCTGCGAGTCGAGGCACAGCCCGGGGTCGGCGACGCTGCGCAGCAGGCCGTCGTCCTCCAGGGTCCACTGCTGCGACCACGCCTCGGAGCAGGCCGCCAGCCGGGCGCCCGCCCCGGCCTTCGGCTCGCCCCGCACGTCCAGGCAGAGGCCGGCGGCGACGTTGCGCAGCCGGGTGGCGTCCGCCGCCGCGGGCAGTCCGGCGGTGCCGGGCGGCTTGGGGCGGGAGGTCGCGGACGCCGTGGCCCCGCCGTCGACGGCGCTGGTGGACGCGGCGGGATCGGCGCCGCCGCCGTCGTACGACCACACGTTGACCACGAGGACGATGGCCAGCACCCCCACCGAGGCGGCGCCGGCGCCGCGGAGCAGCGACCGGGCGGAGCGCGGCCGGCCCGGGAGCCGCACGGGTACGGGGAGGCGGGCCAGCAGGCCGGGGCGGCCGCCGCGGTGCCGGGCGGCGGCCCCGGTCTGCGTTCCCCGGTTCGCGCGGCCCGGACGGGAGTCGAGATAGCGGCGGGCGCCCCAGCCGAGCACCGCCTCCGCGATCAGCGGTCCCAGCTCGCGTTCGAAGTGGGCGAGCTGTTCGGCCGCGTGGCGGCAGTGCCGGCACTCCGCGAGGTGTTTGCGCACGTCCGGCAGCAGATCCCCGCCGCGGCGGATCGGGACGTCGAGGAGACGGTTGTGGAAGCGGCAGTCCTGGCTCGGCGCGAGCTGCCGGTGGGCGTGCAGGCAACCGTCGCGGAATTGCTCACGCGCCTGTTCGTACGTGGCCGACGCGGTGTCGGTGTCCATGCCGAGCAGAGCGGCCGGCACGGCAATGGGTTCGCCCTCGACCTCCGTGTGCCACAGCAAACAGCGGGCCGGTCCGGGAAGGGACGCGAATGCGCGCGCGGCCAGGGCGCGGTTTTCCGGAATCAGGGACTTCGCCGCCCGCATACCGCGCCCGCCCGCGGGTTTGAGGAGCTGCGGCAGAACGCCGTTGACCGCGTCGTCGGCCGACCACTGGCGGACGGTGTCGCGCACGGCCACCAGCAGCCGCGGGCGCAGGGCCGTGGCCGGTTCGCCCTGGGCGAGACGGTCCAGCACCCGGTGCTGGGCGGCGGCGGTGACCATGGCGCTGATCTGCCCCGACGCGGCGAGGCAGATGGCCGCGTAGTCGTGGGCCGGTTGCCAGTGCCGGGCCGTCAGCAGCGCGGCGGCCCTGGCGGCCTCGCTCTCCGGTCCGTCCCGGAGCCGGGCGGCCAGCCACTCGTCGGACTCCCCGAAGTCCCCGCCGACGGGCGGAGGGACGGGACGAGGGGGGTGAGGGGTGGGCACTGAGCTGTTTCCTTCCCACGCGCGGGTGACGCAGAAGTTCCGGTCGCCGAAAGGGAATTGGTGTATACCTTTTGGGCGCGGCGCGGGGGCGTGAATTCGCCACGGCGAAAACGGACCCGGTTCTCCACGGTGCGTGCGAGACCCGGCCTTCACCCCCCGCACGAGCGCTTCACTCTCGCACAAATCACTCATGGTCAACAAGGCGTCCGGGGAACGTCGGACCGCTGGGAAAGAACGCCGGAATCCACGGCAACTGTTGTCGCTTACACGGGTTTTCGGATTTCCCCGCGCGCCCCGTGTGAAAGACCCGCACACGCCGGTGTGCCGCGCACGCTCCCGGCGTGCGCCCCGGCGTAGTGGACTGGCGGCGGCCCTTCTCGGAGGCCCCGCGCGGGACGGCGGCTCTCCCGCGCGCAAGGGCCGCCGGCCCCGTTCCTCCCGCCCTCGGCCGGCGGCCCCGGGAAGGGCGGCGCGGGCTCAGAGCTGCCAGGACCGCAGCCGGTCGGCCGCCCCGTAGACGTCGGCGTCACCGGTGAGCAGGTCGCGGGCGAGGTCGACCAGGGCACCGTAGGGCGGGTCGATGCCGGCGCCGCTGGCGAACATGTACGCCACGGCCGTCGCGCAGGCGAAGCGGGCGTTGGCCGAGGGCAGGGGCCTGAGCACGGCGAGGGTGTGCAGCAGCGCGGCGGCCCGCCAGGCGGGGTCGGAGTCGACGCCGAGGCGGGGCGGGTCGACGCGGTGCCGGGCGACGGCGGCGACCAGCGCGGAGAAGTCGTTGATCGTGGGCTGCTCCGGCAGCACCTCCTCGTGACGCTGGAGCAGCCAGGGCACGTCGATGTGCAGAACGGGTGCCATCGGTCAGGCGGCCCGCCCCTCGCCCCGTGCGGGCGGTGGTTCGTCGTCGGGGAAGGCGGCCGCGAACTCGTCGGCGTGGGCGGTGAAGAACCGGCGGAACGCCTCCGCGCCCTCTTGCAGCGCCCGGTGCCGGGCTATGTCGGCGGCGGCGGCCTCCCGCACGAGCGCCTTCATCGACGTACCGCGTTCCTTGGCGATCTGCCGCAGGTCCTCGAGCTCGCGGTCGCTGAACTCCACGTTCAGAGCTGGCATGCCTTCCACGGTACCGCGAGGGTACTGGCCGGTAAATACCGCCAGGTCGGAGCGGAAGCACGACGGTACCGCGGGAAGCGAACGGGTGAACGGACGGTCGGCCCTACTGGACCCGCGCACGCGCCGAGGGCGTCGGGGAAAGCCTTTTCCGTCCCGGGTGCCGCGGCGCACCGGTGTCCCGTGCGCTCCCGGGCGCCTCGCGAGCCCGGAGGTTCGGGTCCGCGCGGCGCCCGGACGCACTAGGCTGGGGCCCAGGTGACGCGCTGGTCACTGTGGGTGTGCGCAATGGAGTGGCGACGATGAGTCCGGTCAACCCGCACGACGACGCCGCCGCGGCCCGCGCCGTCGTCGACGACTCCGGGACGCTGCGGGAGTGGAGCGAGGGCGCGCGCCTGCTGCTGGGCCATCCGGCCGCGGACGTCGTGGGACGCCCCGCTGCCGAGCTGCTGGCCGACGCGGACGACGGCCCGGCACTCGAACCGGGCGCCGAGCGCTGGAACGGGACGCTGGCGCTGCGGCACCGCGACGGTCACACGGTGTCCGTGTGGGTGCTCGCCCGCCACAGACCGCCCGAGGAGGACGGGCCGGGCACCTGGCTGGCCGTCACTCCCCTGCGCCGCGGCCCCGAACGGCCGGACGACCCGCTGGTCAGAGCCGCCCTGACCCAGTCGCCCTGCGCCACGATGATCTTCGACGACCAGCTCCGCATCCGCGGGGTCAACGACGCCATGGCACGGCTCTTCGAGCTCCCCCCGGAGCGCATCCACGGACTGCGGGCCACCGACCTCGGAGGCCGGACGCAGGCCGCCGAGCTGGAGGAGCACATGCGGCGCGTGCTCGCCACCGGCCAGGGCCACGACATGCACACGTATCTCAAGGCTCCCAGCGAGAGCCGCGCCCACGCCTGGCTGGCCCGTGTCGCCCCGCTGACCGGCTCCGACGGCGAGGCGATCGGTGTCTGCGTGACCGCCCACGACTTCACCGAGCAGCACCTCGCCCGGGAACGGCTCCAGCTGGTCAACGAGGCCAGCGTGCGCATCGGCACCACCCTCGACGTCACCCGCACCGCGCAGGAGCTGGCCGACGTGTGCGTCCCGTCGCTCGCGGACTTCGTCAGCGTCGACCTGCTGGACCCGCAGGAGCACGGCGACGATCCCGTGGCCGCGCCGACGCCGCCGGTCGCCCTGCGCCGGAGTGCCCACCAGTCGGTCAACCCGGGATGCCCGGAGGCGGTGGCCGAGCCGGGCCGCCTCGACGTCTACCCGGCCGACACACCGCAGGCCCAGTGCCTGGTCGCGGGGCACGCGATCGTCGCCGCGGTGCCCTCCGGCGACCTGGAGCGGTGGCGGGAGTGGGATCCGGTCCGGGTCGCGCGGATCGAGGAGTACGGCATCCACTCCACGATGTCCGTCCCGCTCCAAGCCCGCGGGACCACCCTGGGGATCGCCGTCTTCACCCGGTTCCGCCGCCCCTACGCGTTCACCCACGACGACGTGCTGCTGGCCGAGGAGGTCAGCGCCCGCGCCGCCGTCTGCATCGACAACGCCCGCC
>NZ_WWHX01000063.1 GCF_009862125.1 Streptomyces sp. SID5910 | reverse complement strand
CCACAGCGCGAAGTTGGTCCCGGCCACCCCGTCCGGACCCGCCCGGAACCGGGCGCCCAGCGGCACCGGCGTGCCCGGCCAGGCCGGCACGGCGGGCGGCGGCGCGGCACGCCGCGCACCGTTCACCACGACGGCGGGGCGCCCGTCCTCGGCGGCCCGCTTCCCGGCCACCGCCTCCTGCTCGGCTGCGCTGGACACCTGTCAGCCTCCCACGGCTCGTGGGACGACGTCCGGCAGGAGGGCGTACGGCGTCCCGGCCGCTGCTCCCCGTCGCGTCGTCCTCCCCACTGTTCTGCCCACCCCGTGGCTCGCACTCACGTTTCCCCAGGGCCGGCCGGTCGTTACGGGTGGATGTGAGGCACGTACAAGGGCGCGCACGGCGCGCGGGGGCCGTACTGGCCGCCGTCATGACATGGGCAGGACTGCTGGCCGGGGCCGCCGGATGCACCTCGGGCAGCAGCGGCAGCGGCATCGGCTCCGGCATCGGCTCCGGCATCGGGGAGGTGTTCGGCAAGCCGCCCGCCCCCGAGGACGTCATCCGCGTCACCCCGGACGACGCGAGCAAGGACGTCCGGCCGGAGAAGGAACTGTCGGTGCGGGTGCCCGAGGGGCGCCTGGAATCGGTGAAGGTCGTCAAGTCGCAGGACGCGCAGGAGACCCCGGTACCGGGCCGGATCTCCGCCGACGGGCTCAGCTGGAAGCCCGCCGAGGACCGGCTCGCCCTGGCCGCGCGGTACACCGTCGACGCCGTGGCCCTGGACGCCCACGGGCGCCGCTCCGCCCGGCACACCACCTTCACCACCCACGTCCCCGAGGAACGCTTCATCGCCTACACCGCCCCCGAGAACCGCTCGGTCGTCGGCACCGGCATGATCGTTTCGCTGGAGTTCAACCGGGATGTCACCGACCGCGCCGCCGTGGAACGCGCCGTCTCCGTCACCGCGAAGCCCGCGACCGAGGTCCGCCCCCACTGGTTCGGCAAGGACCGCCTCGACTTCCGGCCCCAGAGCTACTGGAAGCCCGGCACCGAGGTCACCGTCGCCCTGAACCTGCGGGACGTGGAGGGCGCGCCCGGCGTCTACGGGCTCCAGCACAAGACGTTCTCCTTCACCGTCGGACGCAGCCAGGTCTCGCGGGTCGACGCGGTCGAGCGGACCATGGAGGTGCGCCGCGACGGCACCCTGCTGGCCACCGTGCCGATCACCGCCGGGGCACCGACGACGCCCACCTACAACGGCAAGATGGTGATCACCGAGCTGCTCGACGTCACCCGCATGAACAGCCGCACGGTCGGCTTCGGCGGCGAGTACGACATCCCGGACGTCCCGCACGCCATCCGCCTGACCAGCTCCGGCACCTTCCTGCACGGCAACTACTGGGCCCCCGCCGACACCTTCGGCCGGGCCAACGTCAGCCACGGCTGCGTCGGCCTGCGCGACGTCAAGGGCGGCGGGTCCGACACCCCGGCGGGCTGGTTCTTCGACCGCAGCCTCGTCGGCGACGTCGTCGAGGTCGTGCACAGCAAGGACAAGACCGTCGCCCCCGACAACGGCCTCAGCGGATGGAACATGAGCTGGACCGCGTGGAAGGCGGGCGGCGCCGTCCGCTGACCCGGGGCAGCACGGCCCCAACTCGGTACGGAACAGTGACAATTCCTCTGGCCGCAACGTCCCTGGCCTGCGGTTACGATGCGCCGGTGCGCGAGTGTGCGCACTGGGGCGCGGGCCGGACCAGGCCCGGCGAGGGGAGACAAGGTGAGCGTGCGTCCGATATCGGGGACGTCGGCGGCCGGCATCCGGGGGCGGAACGGCAGGGGAACACGCAGGGGACTGCCGGCACTGGTGCTCGGCGTGCTGCTGGCGGTCACCTCCTGCGGCGGAGGCGGCACGGACCCGGGGTCCGGCGACGGCAAGGGCGGCGGCAAGGACTCCACCGCGGCGCAGAGCAAGCAGTCCGAGGCGGTCGTCACCATCGCCCCGAGCAACGGGGCGAAGGCCGTCGACACCAGCGGCGCCCTGAAGGTCGCCGCGGCCAAGGGCAGGCTCACCGAGGTCGTCGTCAAGGACGCCGGGGGCGCGAAGGTCGACGGGACGATATCCGGGGACGGCGCCACCTGGACGCCGTCCGCCCACCTGGCCGCCGCCACCGCCTACACCGTGCACGCGGTCGCCAAGGACGCCGAGGGCCGCACCGCGGCGGAGGACTCCCGCTTCACCACCCTGACCCCGAAGAACACCTTCACCGGCACCTTCACCCCCGAGGACGGCTCCAAGGTCGGCGTCGGCATGCCGTTCTCGATCCGCTTCAGCCGGGGCATCACCCACCCCGATGACGTCGAGAAGGCCATCCGCATCAGGACCGAGCCGGCCGTCGAGGTCGAGGGCCACTGGTTCGGCAACGACCGCCTGGACTTCCGCCCGGAGAAGTACTGGCAGGCCGGCACCAAGGTCACCGTCGACCTCGCCCTGGACGGCGTCGAGGGCCGCGAGGGCGTCTACGGCAAGCAGACCAAGACCGTCTCCTTCACCGTCGGCCGCAAGCAGGTCTCCGTCGTGGACGCCAAGAAGCACACGATGCAGGTCGTCCGGGACGACAAGGTCCTCAAGACCATCCCCGTCACCACCGGCGCCCCCGGGTACGAGACGTGGAACGGCCAGATGGTCATCACCGAGAAACTCGCCGTGACCCGCATGAACGGCGAAACGGTCGGCTACGGCGGCGAGTACGACATCAAGGACGTCCCGCACGCCATGCGCCTGTCCACCTCCGGCACCTTCATCCACGGCAACTACTGGGGCGGCGACGCCTTCGGCAACCGCAACGCCAGCCACGGCTGCGTCGGCCTGCGCGACGTGCAGGGCGGCTGGGACGGCAAGACGCCGGCCGCCTGGTTCTTCGACAACTCGCTCATCGGCGACGTGGTGGTCGTCAAGCACTCGAACGACGAGACCATCGCCCCGGACAACGGCCTCAACGGCTGGAACATGCCGTGGGAGCAGTGGAAGGCGTAACAGGGCAGAGCGACTCCCGCGCCCCGCAGGGGCGCGGGGAACTGCGCGAGCAACCCACCACCGCCGTGACCTGACGACGCACCCGCGACTGCCGCGGCGAGTGAACGCCCGCTAACCTGCGGAGCATGACCGTACACCTCGAAGTCGCGGACGGCGTCGGCACGCTGCGCCTGGACCGTCCGCCCATGAACGCGCTGGACATCGCCACGCAGGACCGGCTGAAGGAGCTCGCCGAGGAGGCCACCCGGCGCGACGACGTGCGCGCCGTGGTGATCTACGGCGGCGAGAAGGTGTTCGCGGCGGGCGCGGACATCAAGGAGATGCAGGTGATGGACCACGCGGCGATGATCACGCGCGCCCGTGCCCTCCAGGACTCCTTCACCGCGGTGGCCCGCATCCCCAAGCCGGTCGTCGCCGCCGTCACGGGCTACGCGCTGGGCGGCGGCTGCGAACTCGCCCTCTGCGCCGACTTCCGCATCGCCGCGGACAACGCCAAGTTCGGCCAGCCCGAGATCCTGCTCGGCCTGATCCCCGGCGCGGGCGGCACCCAGCGCCTGTCCCGGCTGGTCGGCCCCTCCAAGGCCAAGGACCTGATCTTCACCGGCCGCCAGGTGAAGGCCGACGAGGCGCTGACGATCGGCCTGGCCGACCGCGTGGTGCCCGCCGCCGAGGTGTACGAGCAGGCGCACGCCTGGGCCGCCCGCCTCGCCAAGGGCCCCGCGATCGCGCTGCGCGCGGCGAAGGAGGCGATCGACACCGGCCTGGAGACGGACATCGAGACCGGCCTCGCCGTCGAACGGAACTGGTTCGCGGGCCTGTTCGCCACCGAGGACCGCGAGCGCGGCATGCGCAGCTTCGTGGAGGAGGGCCCCGGCAAGGCGAAGTTCGTCTGAGCCGGCCGTCCCGAACCGGCCGACCCGAACAGGTCGTCCCGAACCGGTCGACCTAAACAGGTCGTCCCCCTTGCAATTGACGTGATGTCTCATCCGGGTCCCTCGGCAAGGCGGTTTATGGCAGCCTTAACGCACCATTAAGCGCGCCTTGTCGAGGGAGTCCGCCGATTGTCTCCGGCCGAGCCGTCCGCGCAGGTCAGCGACGCTGTTCGCGATCCCGAACTGCCCCTGGCACATGCCAGACGCCCCCCGGGACCCCCCGGCTCTGCGCCGGCGCATTCACGAGGAACCACCCCGGAGCCCGGCAAGGGCCGCCATGATGGGGGCATGGCGGGGCTGGAGGGTACGGAACAGCCGCGGGGAGCCGGACGTGCGACCGCGGCGCGCTGGTCGCCGGCGGTCGAGGACGAGTTCGCGCTCAAGGCGCTGGAGCTGTACGGCAACCCGACGGAGCGTGACATTCCGTTACCGTCCCGCCCCGAGTCCGCCGCCATCGCCCGCCGTCTGGCGCAGGTGGTGGCCCTGCGCCAGTGGCACCTGTCACCCAAGGTGACGGAGGACACCGTCCTGCTCGTCTCCGAACTCGTCGGCAACGCCGTACGCCACACCGGCGCCCGCGTCTTCGGCCTCCACATGCGCCGCCGCCCCGGCTGGATCCGCGTCGAGGTCCGCGACCCCTCCCGCGGGCTGCCCTGTCTGATGCCGGTCCAGGAGACGGACATCAGCGGACGCGGACTCTTCCTGGTCGACAAGCTGTCCGACCGCTGGGGCGTGGACCTGCTGCCACGCGGCAAGACCACCTGGTTCGAGATGCGGGTCACCGACCGCTGACCCCGCGCCCAGACACCGTCCGGCGAGGAGCCGCCCGCGGGACCGGCCACCGTTCGGACGAATCACCTGTTTTCTTGTACAACCCCCCCTTAAATGGTGCGGTGACCACGACCGACCGCCGAACCGCACTGACCGCGTGCGCCGGACTCGTCGCCGCGGGAGCGCTGACCACCGGATGCGGCACCAAGGGCGCCGCCGCCCACCCCGCCGCGCACCCCTCCGGCTCCGCGCCGGCCCCGCCCCGCACGTCCCGTCCGCCCGCCGCCCCCACCGCGCCCGCGCCCCGCCGCTTCCCCGGCCACCCCGTCCAGGTCGCCCACGGCCCCCGCGACCGCCCCCGCGTCGCCCTCACCTTCCACGGCCAGGGCGACCCCGCCACCGCCCGCGCGATCCTCACCGAGGCCGAACGGCACGGCGCCCGCGTCACCGTACTGGCCGTCGGCACCTGGCTGGACGCCCACCCGGAACTGGCCCGCCGCATCCTCGACGGCGGCCACGACCTCGGCAACCACACCGAGCACCACCTGGACGTCAACGCCATGACCGAGGCCGAGGCGTACGCCGAGATCACCGGCTGCGCCCGGCGCCTGCGACGCCTCACCGGCTCCATCGGCACCTGGTTCCGGCCCTCCCGCGCCGCCCGCGCCTCCCCGCTCGTCGAACGCCTGGCCGTCCGCGCCGGCTACCCGCACGTCCTGTCCTACGACGTCGACTCCCTCGACTTCACCTCGCCCGGCGCCCCCGCCGTCACCCGCACCGTGCTCGGCGCGGTCCGCGCCGGGTCCGTGGTGAGCCTGCACTTCGGTTACGCGGACACGGTCGCCGCGCTCCCGGCCCTACTGGACGAACTCGACCGCCGCGGACTGCACGCGGTGACCACCACGGAGCTGATCGGCTGATGCACGCCCGAACCCTCACCCGCACCCTGATCGCCGCCCTCACCCTCGCCGCCCTCGCCGCCTGCGGAGACGGACAGCGGCAGTCCGGCGGCACACCCCCGAGCACCCGCGCGGCCAAGGCCACCCCCGCCGAGCGCGGGCCCGCCGTCGACGGCCTGCCCGGCATGCCGCCCGTCCTCGACCCGAAGGACGTCTACGCAGCCGACCGCCCGAACAAACTCTCCCCGGTGGTCAAGGACTTCCCCTCCCGGATCTACGTCCCCAACACCGAGTCCGACACCGTCACCGTCATCGACCCGAAGACCTACAAGGTCATCGACACCATCCCGGTCGGCCGGCAACCCCAGCACGTGGTGCCGTCCTGGGACCTGAAGACCCTGTGGGTCAACAACGACAAGGGCAACACCCTCACCCCCATCGACCCGCGGACGGGCGAGGCGGGCGAGCCGGTCGACGTCCACGACCCGTACAACCTGTACTTCACCCCCGACGGCAAGTACGCCGTCGTGATGGCCTCCCTCGACCGGGAACTGGTCTTCCGCGACCCGCACACCATGAAGGTGAAGAAGACCGTCCCCGTCACCTGCTACGGCGTCAACCACGCCGACTTCTCCGCCGACGGGCGCTACTTCATCGTCTCCTGCGAGTTCAGCGGCGAACTGCTCAAGGTCGACACCCGCGCGATGAAGGTCGTCGCCCAGCAGAAACTCCCCTTCGACGGCGCCATGCCGCAGGACGTCAAGATCTCGCCCGACGGCAAGAAGTTCTACATCGCCGACATGAAGGCCGACGGCATGTGGGTGCTCGACGGCGACACCTTCGCCACCCCCACCCTCCTGCCCACCGGCAAGGGCGCCCACGGCCTCTACGTCGGCCGCGACTCCCGCGAGATGTACGTCTCCAACCGGGGCGAGGGCACCGTCTCCGTCTTCGACTTCACCCGCGACGAACTCACCGCGAAGTGGCGCCTGCCCGGCGGCGGCAGCCCCGACATGGGCGGCGTCTCCGCCGACGGCAAGGTCCTGTGGCTGACCGGCCGCTACGACGCCGAGGTGTACGCCATCGACACCCGCACCGGCGAACAGCTCGCCCGCGTCAAGGTCGGGCAGGGCCCGCACGGCCTCGCCGTCTACCCGCAGCCCGGCCGCTACTCGCTCGGCCACACCGGCATCTTCCGCTGACGGCAAAGGGGTTCGGCCAACACGCCACCATCGGGTGACGATCCGCGGCCCGGCGCCGCGGAGCCGGGATCGTACGCCCATGATCACCACACGCCTGCGGCACCGGGCCGCCGCCGCCGTCCTGTCCCTGACCGCCGTCCTCGCCACCTCCGCCGCCGCCCCCGGCTCGGCGGCCCCGGCGGCGGCACCCGCGAAGGCCGCCCCCGCCTGCCCCCAGTTCGACGACAAGACCACGGCCGCCGCCGACCGGGACGTCGACATCGACCGCATCACGCCCGAACCGGTCTGGCGCACCACCTGCGGCACCCTCTACCGCAGCGACAGCAGGGGCCCGCAGATCGTCTTCGAGGAGGGCTTCCACGCCAAGGACGTGCGCGACGGCCAGTACGACATCGAGAAGTACGTCCTGGTCAACCAGCCCTCGCCGTACGTGTCGACGACGTACGACCACGACCTGTACAAGACCTGGTACAAGTCCGGCTACAACTACTACATCGACGCCCCCGGCGGCGTCGACGTCAACAAGACCATCGGCGACACCCACAAGTGGGCCGACCAGGTCGAGGTCGCCTTCCCGGGCGGCATCCAGCGCCAGTACATCATCGGCGTCTGCCCGGTCGACAAGCAGACCAAGACCGAGATCATGACCGACTGCGAGAGCAACCCCCACTACCAGCCCTGGCACTGACCACCCGCCTCCGGTGGGGGGAGCTTGAGTCTCCACCCACTGGAGGGCCCAGACTCCTCGGCATGACCGACGACGGCACCGGACTCATGACCATCGGTGAGCTGGCGCGCGCCACCGGGCTGACCGTGCGCACCATCCGCTACTGGTCCGACGAGGGCGCCCTGCCCCCGCTAGCCCGCTCCAGCGGGGGCTACCGGCTCTACGACGCCGCGTCCGTCGCTCGCCTGGAGCTGATCCGCACCCTGCGCGAACTGGGCCTCGGCCTGGCCGACGTGCGCCGGATCCTGTCCGGCGAGACGACGGTCGCGCAGGTCGCGGCGGCGCACGTCAGCGCGCTGGACGCGCAGATCAGCTCGCTGAAGGTGACCCGTGCGGTGCTGTCGACCGTGGCACGACGCGGCTCGACCGCCGAGGAGATGACCCTGATGAACAAACTGGCCCGGCTGTCCGCAGCCGAACGCGCCCGCATCGTCGACGACTTCATGACGGAGCTCTTCGACGGCATCGACACGGCCGACCCCGACGTCCGCCGCCGGCTGCGGTTCACGGCGCCCACGCTGCCCGACGATCCGACGCCGGAGCAGGTCGACGCCTGGGTGGAACTGGCCGAGCTGATCCAGGACCCCGGCTTCCGGGCGCTGATGCGCAGGATGGTGGAGTTCAACGCGGCCGACCGGGGGCCGGACGTCCCCGCCGGCACCTCCATGTGGTTCGTCAGCCGCCTCGTGCAGCTCGCGGGCGACGCGCTGCAAAGGGACATCGCCCCCGAGGCGCCCGAGGCCGCGGACGTGCTGCGCCCGCTGCTCGGCGCCGCCGACCCGGCCGCCGTACGGGAACGCCTGACCGCGATGACGCACAGCCGCGTCGGCCGGTACCGGGAACTGGCGGCCGTCGTCAACGGACTCGGGCCGCAGCCGACCTACGCGGAGGAGTTCGGGTGGGTGGTCGCCGCACTGGAGGCCCGGACGGGCAGCTAATCTGACCTGCGTCAGTGGCGTGCGACAGCACGACCGGAGCACGGATGAGGGGCTGATCGGTGGCGGACATCGAGGAAGCGCGCAAGCAGTTCGAGCGGATCGATACGGACGGTGACGGGTTCATCACCGCTGCCGAGTTCAAGACCGCGCTGGCCCAGGGCGGTGACTGGAACGTCACCGAGTCGGTGGCCGAGGCGATCATCGCCGGCCGTGACCTCAACGGCGACAAGCAGCTGTCGTTCGACGAGTTCTGGGCGCACCTCAACAAGTAGGCGACGCCCGACGGGGCGCCCACCGGCCGACCGGTGGGCGCCCCGTTCGTATGTCCTGGCGGCGGCGTTACATGTGTTCGCATTTCTCGTTACTCCCGTGAAGAGCCGGTTGAGTGTGGGAGTTGGGGGAGCGATGAAGACGTGTCGTGCTGGAGGGGACGGGTGGGTCTGCGGCAGGTCATCTGCCCGGTACCCGCTGACGCAAGGGCTGTGTAAGACGCACTATGCGCAGCTTCGAAGGCGAGGCCTCCTGGCGCCTATCAACCTTGAACGGGCCTCGGCGGAAGGCCGAACCTGCGATGTTCATGGGTGCCTGAGGGCTGTGTCGGCCAAGCGGCTCTGCACGGGGCACTATCAGCAGCAGCGGAGCGGGCGGCCGCTTACACCGTTGAAGAAGAAGCGGGGGAACGGGGCCATTCAGGAGATGGTCCAGCTCGGAGCCATCCAGTGTCTCCACTGTCGTCAACGCAAGCCGCGGTCCGAGTTCTCGACGCTCAATGCCTCGGGCGCTCCTCGACCGTACTGCAAGCCGTGCAACGCGGAGCGCGTCCGTCTGCGGCACTACAACGTGACCAGGGAGTTCGTTGACCAACTACTTCTGAGTCAGGAAGGGAAGTGTGCCATTTGCGGCACTCCGGGATCGGCTGAGGGGACGATGCATATCGATCACGACCATGCCTGTTGCCCAGGTGGGCGCAGTTGTGGTGCCTGCGTACGGGGGCTGCTCTGTAGCCGCTGCAACCATCATGGGCTGGGTTGGTATGAAGCCCTGCCGTCCGAGCTCCGCACGTTCGGCTTGTTGAACAGTTACTTGGCAGTTCCGCCGGCGAAGCGGCTGCGGATGGAGCAGTCACCACCCGCAGCAGCGTAGGTGGGTCAAGCGCCTTCGGCCCATTCCCTGAGGGCCGCCTTGGTCTCGAAGGCAGCGACATTCTTGTCCATCGGGTCGTCGGTGTACTGGTGGAAGCGCCACTTGGCCTGGATGCGCGGCTTGCCGGCCGACACGTAGTCGGCGATCCACAGGCCATCACCCGCGTACGACGTGGTGTCCACGGTCAACCAGTAATTTCTGTTCGTGTAGAGAATGACCCGGTTGTCCGGCCGCAGTGCCTTCAGCTTCCGGATGAACTGGTCCTTCTCGGCGTTGCTCGCACGGGTGCCCTCACCGGTCGTCTCCCAGTCGACGGCGAGGATGTCGCCCTTCCTCTCCGGCGCCTTGGAGAGGAAGTACTCGGCCTGGGCGGTGAGGTTCCCGGGCCACAGGAAGTGGTAGAAGCCGACGACGAGCCCGGCGTCGCGCGCCCGGTCCGTCTGGGCCGCGAGTTTCGGACTCACGTACGAACGGCCCTCCGTCGCCTTGACGAAGACGAAGGACAGGCCGTCCGTGCCGTAGCTGGATGACTGGTACGCGCTCACGTCGATGCCGCGCAGCATGAGGACTCCCTCGGATGCCGTTGGGGCTGAAGTGCCTTGGGGGCGGGAGTTGTTGTTATGCCCGGCATCGGCCCCCCGTACGCAGGGCGCGTGGGCGCTCGGTGTACGGAGGCGGCGTGCGCCGGTCGGTTCAGGAGGCGGAGGAGGCGACCGGTGCGGGCGTGACGTCACCGTCGCCGGCGGCCTCGCCCTCGTCCAGGGAGACGTCCTTGGTCTCCTTGCCGAGCAGCAGCGCGGTCAGCGTCAGCACGGCCATCGCGGACAGGTAGACGCCGACCAGCCACGGCGAGCCGTCACCGGCCTCCCACAGCGCGACCGCTATGAACGGCGCGACGGCCGCCCCGAGGATCGAACTGACGTTGTACGAGATACCCGAACCGGTGTAGCGCACGCTCGTCGGGAACAGCTCGGGCAGCAGCGCGCCCATCGGGCCGAAGGTCATGCCCATCAGTGTGAAGCCGAGCACGAGCCACAGCACCACACCGAGCGTGCCCAGGCCGATGAGCGGCACCCAGACCAGGCCGAAGACCACGATCGCGGCGGTGATCCAGATCAGGGTCGTGCGCCGCCCGTACTTGTCGGCGAGCGGGCCCGAGACGAGGGTGAACACGGCGAAGAACAGCACGCCGAAGATCATCATCAGCACGAACGTGGTGTAGCTGTACCCGAGTCCGGGCACGGCGGCGTCCTCGGCGGTGCGTCCGTAGCTCAGTGAGAACGTGGTCATCAGGTAGAAGAGCACGTACGTCGCCAGCATGATGAAGGTGCCGAGGATCAGCTGCCTCCAGTGGCCCTGGACCACGGTGGCCAGCGGCAGTTTCCGCACCTTGCCGGCCTCGCGGGTCTTGGCGAACACTGCCGACTCCACCAGCCGCGACCGCACCCACAGCCCGATCGCGACCATCACGGCGGAGAACAGGAACGGGATGCGCCAGCCCCAGTTCGTGAAGGCCTCGGAGGGCTGGGTGGGGTCGGCGCCGGCGGCGGACGGCAGCAGCGCCCCGATGATCAGGAACAGGCCGTTGCCGATGATGAAGCCGAGCGGGGCGCCGAGCTGCGGGAAGGTGCCGTACAGGGCGCGCTTGCCCTTGGGCGCGTTCTCGGTCGCGACGAGCGCGGCACCGCTCCACTCGCCGCCGAGCGCGAAGCCCTGCGCGAGCCGCATCAGCACGAGCAGCGCGGTGGCGACCCAGCCGGCCTGCGCGTAGGTGGGCAGCGCGCCGATGAGGAAGGTGGCGATGCCCATGGTCAGCAAGGACACCACGAGCGTCTTCTTGCGTCCGAGCCGGTCGCCGAGGTGCCCGAAGAAGACGGCCCCGATCGGACGGGCGACCATCGCGGCACCGAAGACCGCGAAGGACGACAGCAGCGCGGTGGTCGGGTCGCTGTTCGGGAAGAAGAGCGCCGGGAAGACCAGTACGGCGGCGGTCGCGTAGATGTAGAAGTCGTAGAACTCGATCGTCGTGCCGATGAGGCTGGCGATGAGGACACGGGACCGCGGATTGACGGGTGCCTCGGCTGAACCGGCGGCGGATGCGGGCATGGCTCGGTCTTTCACGCGTGGAACATGTGTGTGCCCTGCAACAATCCCAGCCGTCTTGCCTGACGGAAAACCGATGCCACAATGTGAGACACGCGCCGCGAGGCTGCCCTTCTCGTCTCGCCCCCGAGCCGGACAGCCCGGCAAGGGTTCAGCACTCGATGATGTTCACCGCCAGCCCGCCCCGGGCCGTCTCCTTGTACTTGACCGACATGTCCGCGCCCGTGTCCTTCATGGTCTTGATGACCTTGTCGAGGGAGACCTTGTGGGAGCCGTCGCCGCGCATGGCCATGCGGGCTGCCGTGACCGCCTTCACCGCGGCCATGCCGTTGCGTTCGATGCAGGGGATCTGGACCAGGCCGCCGACCGGGTCGCAGGTGAGGCCGAGGTTGTGTTCCATGCCGATCTCGGCCGCGTTCTCGACCTGTTCCGGGGAGCCGCCGAGGACCTCGGCGAGCGCGCCCGCCGCCATCGAGCAGGCCGAGCCGACCTCGCCCTGGCACCCCACCTCCGCGCCGGAGATGGAGGCGTTCTCCTTGAAGAGCATGCCGATCGCGCCGGCCGCGAGGAGGAAGCGGACCACGCCGTCCTCGTCGGCGCCGGGGACGAAGTTCATGTAGTAGTGCAGGACGGCCGGGATGATGCCGGCCGCGCCGTTCGTCGGGGCGGTGACGACCCGGCCGCCGGCGGCGTTCTCCTCGTTCACGGCCATCGCGTAGAGGGTGATCCACTCCATGGACAGGGCCAGCGGGTCGCCCTCGGAGCGCAGCTTGCGCGCGGTGTTCGCGGCGCGGCGGCGGACCTTCAGGCCGCCCGGCAGGATGCCCTCGCGGGACATGCCGCGGGCCACGCACGCCTGCATCACGCGCCAGATCTCCAGCAGGCCCTCGCGGATCTCGTCCTCGTCGCGCCAGGCCCGCTCGTTCTCCAGCATCAGCGCGGAGATCGACAGGCCGGTCTCCTCGGTCAGCCGCAGCAGCTCGTCGCCGGTGCGGAAGGGGTGCTTCAGCACGGTGTCGTCGAGCACGATGCGGTCGGCGCCCACCGCGTCCTCGTCCACGACGAAGCCGCCGCCGACCGAGTAGTACGTCTTGGAGAGCACCTCCGTGCCCGCCGCGTCGTACGCCCACAGCGTCATGCCGTTGGCGTGGTAGGGGAGGGCCTTGCGGCGGTGCAGGACCATGTCGTCGTCGTAGGAGAAGGGGATCTCGTGCTCGCCGAGGAGGCTGATGCGGCCCGAGGTCCTGATCGTCTCGACGCGCTCGTCCGCCGACTCCACGTCCACCGTGCGGGGCGACTCGCCCTCCAGGCCGAGCAGCACCGCCTTGGGCGTGCCGTGGCCGTGGCCCGTCGCGCCGAGCGAGCCGTACAGCTCGGCCCGGACCGAGCTCACGGAGCCCAGCAGTTCCTCGTTGCGCAGGCGCCGGGCGAACATGCGCGCCGCCCGCATCGGGCCGACCGTGTGCGAGCTCGACGGGCCGATGCCGATCGAGAACAGGTCGAAGACCGAGATGGCCACGGGAACTCCTCAGAACGGGGGTGATGCGGAGGGGGGTGCTTCGGGTGGGGCGCCGGCCCCGCTTGTGGCGGGCGCCGCGCCCCACCCTCGGGCGCGGTGTCTACTTGTTCAGACCCGGGTACAGCGGGTGCCTGTCGGCCAGGGCCTTCACCCGGGCCTTGAGCGCTTCCGCGTCGTACGACGGCTTCAGCGCCTCGGCGATCACGTCCGCGACCTCGGCGAAGTCCTCGGCGGTGAAGCCGCGGGTCGCCAGGGCCGGCGTACCGATGCGCAGACCGGAGGTCACCATCGGCGGACGCGGGTCGTTCGGGACGGCGTTGCGGTTGACCGTGATGCCGACCTCGTGGAGACGGTCCTCGGCCTGCTGGCCGTCCAGCTCGGAGTCGCGCAGGTCGACCAGGACCAGGTGGACGTCCGTGCCGCCGGTCAGGACGGACACGCCCGCCGCCTTCGCGTCGTCCTTCACCAGGCGCTCGGCCAGGATCCGGGCGCCTTCCAGCGTACGACGCTGGCGCTCCTTGAAGTCCTCGCTCGCGGCGACCTTGAAGGCGACGGCCTTGGCGGCCACCACGTGCTCCAGCGGGCCACCCTGCTGACCGGGGAAGACAGCGGAGTTGATCTTCTTGGCCAGCTCGGCCGTGGAGAGGATCACACCGCCGCGCGGGCCGCCCAGCGTCTTGTGCGTGGTCGTGGTGACGACGTGGGCGTGCGGCACCGGGTTCGGGTGCAGGCCCGCCGCGACCAGACCGGCGAAGTGCGCCATGTCGACCATCAGGTACGCGCCGACCTCGTCCGCGACCTTGCGGAACGCGGCGAAGTCCAGCTGCCGCGGGTACGCCGACCAGCCGGCCACGATCAGTTTCGGCTTGGTCTCCTTGGCGAGGCGCTCCACCTCGGCCATGTCGACCTGGCCGTCTTCGCCGACGTGGTACGGGACGACGTTGTAGAGCTTGCCGGAGAAGTTGATCTTCATGCCGTGGGTCAGGTGCCCGCCGTGGGCGAGGTTCAGACCCATGATCGTGTCGCCCGGCTTGAGCAGCGCGAACATCGCCGCCGCGTTGGCCTGGGCGCCCGAGTGCGGCTGCACGTTGGCGTGCTCGGCGCCGAAGAGCGCCTTGACCCGGTCGATGGCGATCTGCTCGACCACGTCGACGTGCTCGCAGCCGCCGTAGTAGCGGCGGCCGGGGTAGCCCTCGGCGTACTTGTTGGTGAGGACCGAGCCCTGCGCCTCCATGACCGCGACGGGCGCGAAATTCTCGGAGGCGATCATCTCCAGGGTGGACTGCTGGCGGTCCAGCTCGGCGTCGACGGCCGCGGCGACGTCGGGGTCGAGCTCGTGCAGGGGGGTGTTCAGAAGCGACATGTGTCCGTGTCTCCTCAGGCGCCGGCGAATTCGGTGTACTCGTCGGCGGAGAGCAGGTCGCCCGGCTCCTCGCTGACCCGCACCTTGAACAGCCAGCCGTCCCCGAAGGGCTCGGTGTTCACGAGCGACGGGTCGCTGACGACGTCCTCGTTGACCGCGGTGATCTCGCCGGACACGGGGGAGTACAGGTCGGAGACCGACTTGGTCGACTCCAGCTCACCGCAGGTCTCGCCCGCCGAGACGGAGTCGCCGACCGCGGGGAGCTGGACGAAGACGATGTCACCGAGCGCGTTGGCCGCGTGCTCCGTGATGCCGACCGTCGAGACGCCGTCCTCGGCGCCCGACAGCCACTCGTGGTCCTTGCTGTAGCGCAGCTGCTGGGGGTTGCTCATGGCCTGAATTCTCCTGTACGCGGGGGAGTGGGTGATGACAGGGGGGACGGTGAAACTGCTGCTGAGAGGCGCCAGGCGCGCACGGGGGCACCCCCCGGGGGGCCCCGCACGCCCAGTGTCTACTTCTGGCGCTTGTAGAAAGGCAGCGCCACGACCTCGTACGGCTCGTGGCTGCCCCGGACGTCCACGCCGACACCCGCGGTGCCCGGCGCCGCGTGCGCGGGGTCGACGTACGCGATGGCGATCGGCTTGCCCAGCGTCGGGGAGGGGGCGCCGGAGGTGACCTCGCCGATCACCTCGCCGCCGGAGACGACCTGGTACCCGGCGCGCGGGACCCGGCGGCCCTCGGCGACCAGACCGACCAGGACGCGGGGCGGCTGGGAGGCGGCGCGCTCGGCGGCCTCGGTCAGCGCGGCCCGGCCCACGAAGTCGCCGTCCTTCTCGAACTTCACCACCCGGCCGAGCCCGGCGTCGAAGGGCGTCAGCGCGGTCGTCAGCTCGTGCCCGTACAGCGGCATGCCCGCCTCCAGGCGCAGCGTGTCCCGGCAGGACAGGCCGCACGGCACCAGCCCTGCGCCCTCGCCCGCCTTGGTCAGCGCCTGCCACAGCTCCACGGCGTGCTCCGGCTTCACGAACAGCTCGAAGCCGTCCTCGCCGGTGTAGCCGGTGCGCGCGATGAGCGCCGGGACGCCGGCGACCGTGCCGGGGAGACCGGCGTAGTACTTCAGGCCGTCCAGGTCGGCGTCGGTGAGCGACGCGAGGATGCCGGGGGACTCCGGGCCCTGCACGGCGAGCAGCGCGTAGGCGTCGCGGTCGTCACGGACCTCGGCGTCGAAGCCGGCGGCCCGCTCGGTGAGCGCGTCCAGCACGACCTGGGCGTTGGAGGCGTTGGCGACGACCATGTACTCGGTCTCGCCCAGGCGGTAGACGATCAGGTCGTCCAGGATGCCGCCGTCCTCACGGCAGATCATGGTGTAGCGGGCGCGGCCCGGCTTCACGCCGGCGATGTTGCCGACCAGCGCGAAGTCCAGCAGGGCGGCGGCCCCCGGGCCGGTGACGCCGATCTCGCCCATGTGGGAGAGGTCGAACAGCCCGGCCCGGGTGCGCACCGCGACGTGCTCGTCGCGCTCGGAGCCGTAGCGCAGGGGCATGTCCCAGCCGGCGAAGTCGGTCATCGTCGCGCCCAGCGCGCGATGCGTGGCATCGAGCGCGGTGAGGCGGAGTTCGGTACTGCTCATCGGTCGTTCGTCTCCCAGGACAGGACATGACGGGCGAGGGCGGTCCTCCCCATCTGTCATCGGAACCTGAGAGGTTCGCCATGACCACCGGCGCACGGTGGTCAGGACTTGCACCTTGGGTGGGGCAGCCGTCGAGCGGCGGCCCGCTTTTCAGATGTGCCTCGCCCGCGCGGTAACGGGGCCTGAGAGATTCAAGGGAGGGACTTGCTCCTTCGGCGCCCCGGCGCGGCCGGGGACTCTCCCGCGCGGATTCAAACGGCCGGTATGCAGTTGGCGCCGCCATCATTGCACGCCGGGCCTGTTCGTGGCAGACCGTGATCTGTAACCGGCTTGTGGCAGTAAGCGCACGAAAACGCGAGACCGCCGCATTACCTTCTCTTTACACTCGACGGGGACGGGAACTCGTGAACCGCCCCAGGGGAGGACGATCACGGTGAACAGGACCACGGCGTACGCCACGACCTCGGGCATCGCGCTGCCGAAGCGGCCCGCCCCGGCCGGGGAGACGCGTGCCGCACTGCCCGCACCCGTCGTCCGCGATCTGCGCGACCGCGACGGCCGCGGCCCGCACGCCCTGCTCTTCGGACCCCGCGACGTGGTGGTGATCACCGGCCTGCCCGGCAGCGGCAAGTCCACCCTGATGCGGCGCACCGTGCGCGGCCCGCGCGTCGACTCCCAGGACACCCGCGACCGCTGGGACCGCCGCATGCCCCGCCTCCTGCCGTACGCGCTCTACCGGCCCCTCGTCCGCCTCGCCCACTACGCCGGGCTGCGCCGCGCCCTGCGCTCCGGCGAGGGCGTCGTCGTGCACGACTGCGGCACCCAGGCCTGGGTGCGCGGCTGGCTCGCCCGCGAGGCCCGCCGCCGCGACGGCACCCTGCACCTGCTGCTCCTCGACGTCGGCGCCGACGACGCGCTGGCCGGCCAGCGCGAGCGGGGCCGGGGCGTCTCCCGGTACGCGTTCCTGCGGCACCGCGCGGCGACCCGCCGGCTGCTCGACTCCGTCGCGGAGGGCACCCTGCCCGCCGGCTGCTCCTCGGCGGTCCTCCTCGACCGGGCCGCGGCGGACGCGCTGCACCGGATCGCCTTCACCGGCTGACGTGACGGACCGTGGGCCGGCGGGGCCGAACGGGTTAGCCTTTTCAGCCACAGCAGCGGTACCCAGGCAGGCGGTAGGCAGATGGACTTCCCAGCGGACTTCCCGGCGGACCTCTCACCGGAGTTCCCGGCGCAGGCGCATCCCCACCCGCACGGTGGATGGCCCGGCAACGAGCTGGAGGAGGTGCTGTCGGCCTCCCTCGGCGTGCCGGGGGCCGGCGGCCGGATCGTGGAGGTTCTCGGCCGCAGCTTCGTCTGGGTCCCCCTGCCCAACGGCGGCGGCCCGGACAGCGGCCCCCTCGACCTGCCCACGGTGGAGATCGCCGGCCAGGCCCATGTGCCGGTGTTCAGCTCCGAGGAGCAGCTCCGCCGGGTCGCCGGCCCCCACATGGGGTACACCATCGCCCCCGCCGCCGAGTTCGCCCGCGGTCTGCCCCCGCAGGTCGGCATCGCCGTGAACCCGGACGGCATGGTCGGCGTCCCGCTGCCGCCGGCCGCCGTGGCCGAGCTGTGCCGGGCCGGGCGCACCCCGCTGGACGGGCCCGCGTCCGGGGGCCGGGTCCGCCTCTTCGAGCCCGACTGGCAGGACGACCCGGTGGACTTCCTGGCCGCGGCCTCCGCCGAGTTCGCCGCCACCGGCGTCGTCCGCACCGCGCGCCGCTGCCTGGCCGCCGTCGAGACCGCCGACCCGATGCTGTTCGTCGGCGTCGAACTGACCCACTGGGAGGGCGACGCCCGCGCCCTCCCCCTCGACGCCCTCGGCCGGGCCCTCGGCGCGGTCCCCGTCAAGTGGCCGGTCAACCTGATCCTCCTGGAAGCAGCCCACGACCCGGTCTGCGACTGGCTGAGGCAAAGGGTCCGCCCTTTCTACGACCAGAACATGTGAACTTCTACGCCCAGAACATGTGAACGCCGGCCAGGGAAGCGCCCCGAAGGGGCGCGAGGAACGGCGCGATCAACCACGACGAACCCGCACCCGGCAACGGACAACGAGCCCCGAGCTCTGAGCCGCCCCACCCGGCGGAGCCCTAAGCTGGGACCAATCAACAGGAGACCACTCCCGAAGGGTCGGTAAAAGGTGAGCGCGAGCGGTACCGCCGCGACCGGGCAGGTCGAGCACATGCTGCGCCAGGTGACGCCCGGACGCTACGACGCCTACGAGGCCCTGCTGCGCGCGCTCGCCACCCCCGCCACCGGCCAGGTCTGGATGCTGCTCTGGCACGGCCAGGCCGGCTCCCCGGACGCCCAGTACGGGAACATGGAGGTCGACGGCTTCGGCTACGCGCCCTGCGTCACCTCCGCCCAGGAGCTCTCCGCCAGCGGCTGGAACCGGTCGTACGAGGTGGTCGACGGCCTGGAGGTGGCCCGCGCCCTCTACCCGGACCACTACGGCCTCTGGCTCAACCCGCACGCCCCCGGCGGCGGCGTCGGCATCCCCTGGCTCGACCTGCGCCGCATCGCCTCCGGACTCGACCGCCAGCCCGCCGGACCCCTGCGCCTGTCCGAACCGGCCATCGAGATCCCGCAGTTCTACGCCCTGCTCGCGCAGAACGCCCACCGCACCCCCGCGGTCCGCGCACTGCGCCGCGCCTGGGTGCAGCCGTCCCTCGGCGCGCCCTACCTCGCCATCGGCCTCGACGTGTACGACACGTCGCCGCCGGCCGTGGACGCCGTGCGCGCGATGATGCAGCAGTCCGTCGGCGCGGTGCCGGAGGGCCTGCCGGTGTCGACGGTGGCGATGACCGACGCGCACGACCCGGTCGCCATGTGGCTGCGCGCCAACGCCCGCCCCTTCTACGACCGCGACGCCCACGCGGCCCCCGCGCAGGCACCCGGCGCCGGGTACGGCTACCCGCCCGCCCGCGGAGGCTTCTGACGATGCGTCGCTCCGCGTCGGCGACGCTCCGTGGTCTTCACGTCACGAACACATTTCTTCGCGCGTAGACGACGGCGGAAGGTCGCGAAGGTCGGCGATTTCGCCGTTGTGTCCCAACTGTCCTTCGTCCGTAGGCCGTTACCCACTGTTCGGATAACGGAATCCCCAGCAATGCATCACGGTTGCGCATACTTTCCCGGTCAGACCTGGCGGGTGATCGTGACGACGCTGAAGACTCCCGAGACAGACACCGGATCGTTCGATCCCGTGATCGAGAGCAAGTCGACAAAGCCGTAATCCACGGCGGGTGTAGGCCGGTCACCACCGGCGAGAGGGGTCGGGTCACTGTGACCGCACCGATCGAGACCACCGGGGCGCAAGCCGAGGCACAGCCCGAGGCTGTCCTCGTCGGTGCCGACAAGCGGCAGATCGAGGGCCGTTCCCTGGGGCAGATCGCCTGGTCCCGTTTCAAGAAGGACAAGGTCGCCGTGGCCGGCGGGGTCGTCGTGATCCTGCTCATCCTCCTCGCGGTCCTCTCCCGCCCCATCCAGGCGATCTTCGGCCTGGACCCCAACGCCCTGAACCAGGACCTGATCGACCCCAACACCTCGCTGCCCAAGGGCGACTTCGGCGGCATGAGCTGGGACCACCCGCTCGGTGTGGAGCCGAAGTTCGGCCGCGACATCGCCACCCGCATCCTCGAGGGCTCCTGGGTCTCGCTGGTCGTCGCCTTCGGCGCCACGATCCTGTCCAACACCATCGGCGCGATCCTCGGCGTGGTGGCCGGCTACTACGGCGGACGCGTCGACACCGTCATCAGCCGGCTGATGGACACCTTCCTGGCCTTCCCCCTCCTGCTGTTCGCGATCGCCATCTCGGCGACCTTGCAGGGCGGCGCCTTCGGACTGGAGGGCCTGCCGCTGCACATCCTGGTGCTGGTCTTCGTCATCGGCTTCTTCAACTGGCCCTATCTGGGCCGCATCGTGCGCGGTCAGACGCTGGCCCTGCGCGAGAGGGAGTTCGTCGACGCCTCCCGGGGGATGGGCGCCAAGGGCCCCTACATCCTCTTCCGGGAGCTGCTGCCGAACCTGGTCGGCCCGATCATCGTCTACTCGACGCTGCTCATCCCGACCAACATCATCTTCGAGGCGTCCCTGAGCTTCCTCGGCGTCGGCATCCAGCCCCCGCAGGCCTCGTGGGGCGGCATGATCAACCAGGCGGTCGCCTTCTACCAGGTCGACCCCCAGTTCATGATCGTTCCCGGTCTCGCCATCTTCGTGACCGTCCTGGCGTTCAACCTGCTCGGCGACGGTCTCCGTGACGCTCTCGACCCGCGCAGCCGCTGACCGGCGACTGCCCCGAGAGTCCCAAGATTTGCCAACAATGGAGGGGAAGCAGACCATCATGCGAAGGTCAGCGCTGGCCGCAGTTGCGGCCATCGGCAGTGCGAGCTTGCTGCTTTCGGCTTGCAGCAAGGCCGATGACAGCTCGGACAACAACGGTAAGAAGTCGGCTGAGGCCAACGCAGCGACCAAGGGTGTCGTCAACGCCTCCACCCAGAAGGGTGGGACGGTCACGTACGAGTACGCGGACGTCCCGGACTCCTTCGACCCCGGCAACACGTACTACGCGTACATGTACAACCTCAGCCGGCTGTACGCGCGCCCGCTGATGACCTTCCAGCCCGGTGCGGGCGAGAAGGGCAACACGCTGGTCCCGGACCTCGCCGCCAGCAAGGGCGTGCCGAGCGACGGCGGCAAGACCTGGACGTACAAGCTGCGCGCGGGTCTGAAGTACCAGGACGGCACGCCGATCACGGCGAAGGACGTCAAGTACGCCGTCGAGCGCTCCAACTTCGCGCGTGACGTGCTGTCCCTCGGCCCGAACTACTTCCAGCAGTTCATGGAGGGCGGCGACAAGTACAAGGGTCCGTACAAGGACAAGAGCGCCGAGGGCCTGAAGTCCATCGAGACGCCGGACGACACCACGGTCGTCTTCCACCTCAACCGCTCGTTCCAGGAGTTCGACTACCTGGTCGCGACGCCGCAGACGGCTCCGGTGCCCCAGTCCAAGGACAAGGGCATCGACTACGTCAAGAGCATCGTGTCCTCGGGCTCCTACAAGTTCGAGAGCTACGAGGAGGGCAAGCAGGCCGTCCTCGTCCGCAACGAGAACTGGGACCCGAAGACGGACCCGCTGCGCAAGCAGTACCCGGACAAGATCGTCGTCAAGCTCAAGGTCAACGCCGAGACGATCGACCAGGACGTCCAGGCCGGCACCGCGATCGACCTCGGCGGCACCGGCGTCCAGGCCGCGACGCAGGCGAAGGTCGTCAACGACACCGCCCTGAAGGCCAACACCGACAACACCTACGGTGGCCGCCTGGTCTACATGGCGATCAACTCGCAGGTCGCACCGTTCGACAAGGTCGAGTGCCGCAAGGCCGTCCAGTACGCCATCGACAAGGTCTCCGTGCAGACCGCCCTCGGCGGCCCGATCCGCGGTGAGATCGCCACCACCGTCCTGCCGCCGGACATCACCGGCTACGCGAAGGCCGACACCTACGCCACGGACGGCAACAAGGGCGACGTCGCCAAGGCCAAGGACCAGCTCAAGGCCTGCGGCAAGACCAGCATCAACACCAACATCTCGGCGCGCAGCGACCGCCCGCAGGAGATCGACGCGGCCACCGCGATCATCGCCTCGCTGAAGAAGGTCGGCATCAACGCCAGCCTGAAGCAGTACCCGTCGGGCAAGTACTTCACCGACTACGCGGGTGTGCCGACGTTCGACAAGAAGCAGAACATCGGCCTGCACATGATGCAGTGGGGTGCCGACTGGCCGTCCGGCTACGGCTTCCTCCAGCAGATCCTGCACGGTGACGCGATCGGCGCCTCGGGCAACACCAACCTGTCGTACATCAACGACAAGCAGATCAACGAGTCGCTCGAGAAGTCCATCGCCACCGAGAGCGAGACCGAGCGCAACGCGATGTACGGCCAGATCGACAAGCGGGCGATGGACCTGGCCACGCTCGTCCCGCTGACCTACTTCAAGGTCCTGCTGTACCGCCCGACCACCTACACCAACCTGGTGTCCACGGCGGCCTTCAGCGGTCAGTACGACTACCTCAACATCGGCACGACCAAGAAGTAGCCCCGGAAGGCAGGTGAAGGCATTGGTGCCCGCGGGCTTCCCGGCCCGCGGGCACCAGCGCCGGTCCCCGTGATCTCGTACATCCTCCGTCGGACGTTCGCGGCAGTGATCCTGCTGCTGGTCGTCACCGCGGTCACCTTCGCGATCTTCTTCCTGCTGCCGCGGCTCGCCGGTCAGACCGCCGACCAGCTCGCGCAGCAGTACATCGGAAAGAGCCCGACGAAGGCGGACATCCTCGCGGTCAAGCAGAACCTCGGTCTGGACGAACCCCTCTACGTCCAGTACTGGCACTTCATCAAGGGGATCGTCAGCGGCGCCACCTACAACCTGGGCCCCACGACGGCGCAGTGTGACGCGCCCTGCTTCGGCTACTCCTTCAAGAACCACGTCGAGGTGTGGCCGCAGCTCACCTCCCGCCTCCCGGTGACCCTCTCGCTGGCCGGCGGTGCCGCCGTGCTGTGGCTGGTCTCCGGTGTCCTCATCGGCGTGATCTCCGCGCTCAAGCCCCGCAGCGTCTTCGACCGCACCTTCATGGGCGTCGCCCTCGCCGGTGTGTCGCTGCCCATGTTCTTCACGGGCAACCTGCTGCTCCTGCTGTTCACCTTCCAGTGGCCGATCTTCGGCCGCACCTATGTGCCGCTCACCGAGAACCCGGCCCAGTGGGCCAACACGCTCTTCCCGGCCTGGTGCTCGCTGGCCCTGCTGTACTCCGCCATCTACGCGCGGCTCACCCGCTCGGGCATGCTGGAGACGATGAACGAGGACTTCATCCGCACGGCCCGCGCCAAGGGCCTGCGGGAGCGCAGAGTCGTGGCCCGGCACGGGCTGCGGGCCGCGCTGACGCCGATCATCACCGTCTTCGGCATGGACCTCGGCCTGCTCCTCGGCGGCGCCGTGATCACCGAGAAGGTGTTCTCGCTGCCCGGCATCGGCCAGTACGCGGTGCAGGGCATCACCGACAACGACCTGCCCCCGATCCTCGGCGTCACCCTGCTCGCAGCCTTCTTCGTCGTGATCGCCAATCTCCTGGTGGACCTGCTGTACGCCGCCGCCGACCCACGCGTGAGGCTCTCGTGACCGAACTCTCCAAGACCGGGGCCGCCGTGGGTGAGCCCACGACCTCGCCCTCGAACGCGCCCGACGCGTTCCTCGCGGTCCGCGACCTCAAGGTGCACTTCCCCACCGACGACGGCCTGGTCAAGTCCGTCGACGGACTCAGCTTCCAGGTGGAGAAGGGCAAGACCCTCTGCATCGTCGGCGAGTCGGGATCCGGCAAGTCCGTCACCTCGCTGGCGATCATGGGCCTGCACCGGCTCGGCTCGCGCGGCAAGAACGTGCGGATGTCCGGCGAGATCTGGCTCGGCGGCAAGGAGCTGGTCTCCGCCGACCCGGACGAGGTCCGCCGGCTGCGCGGCCGCGAGATGGCGATGATCTTCCAGGACCCGCTGTCCGCGATGCACCCGTACTACACGATCGGCAACCAGATCGTGGAGGCGTACCGAGTCCACCACGACGTCAACAAGAAGACCGCGCGCAAGCGGGCGATCGAGATGCTCGACCGGGTCGGCATCCCCGAGCCCGGCAAGCGCGTCGACAGCTACCCGCACGAGTTCTCCGGCGGTATGCGCCAGCGCGCGATGATCGCGATGGCGCTGGTCAACAACCCCGAACTGCTCATCGCGGACGAGCCGACGACCGCCCTGGACGTGACCGTCCAGGCGCAGATCCTCGACCTCATCCGGGACCTCCAGAAGGAGTTCGGCTCCGCGGTCGTCCTCATCACCCACGACCTCGGCGTGGTCGCCGAGATCGCCGACGACGTCCTCGTGATGTACGGCGGCCGGTGCGTGGAGCGCGGTTCGGTCGACGACGTCTTCGAGCGGCCGCAGCACCCGTACACCTGGGGCCTGCTCGGCTCGATGCCGCGCATCGACCGCGAGACCTCCGAGCGGCTCATCCCGGTCAAGGGCTCGCCGCCGAGCCTCATCAACGTCCCCTCGGGCTGCGCCTTCCATCCCCGCTGCCCGTACGCGGACGTCCCCAAGGGCGATGTCACCCGTACCGTGCGGCCGGAGCTCCAGCCGGTCGGCAGCGGGCACTTCTCCGCCTGCCACCTCTCGCCGGAGGACCGCACGCGGATCTGGACCGAAGAGATTGCGCCGAAGCTGTGAGCGATACGAAGAAGAAGGACGCGACGACGGTCCCGGCCCAGGCATCCTCTCCCGAGGAGCGCGAGGTGCTGCTGAAGGTCGAGGGCCTCCAGAAGCACTTCCCGATCCACAAGGGCGTTCTCCGGCGGCAGGCCGGCGCGGTCAAGGCCGTCGACGGCATCGACTTCGAGGTGCGCAAGGGCGAGACCCTCGGCGTGGTCGGCGAGTCGGGCTGCGGCAAGTCGACCATGGGCCGGGTCATCACCCGCCTCCAGGACCCGACGGGCGGCTCGATCCACTTCGAGGGCAAGGACATCACGCGGCTGAACACGGCCGGGATGCGTCCGCTGCGGCGGGACATCCAGATGATCTTCCAGGACCCGTACGGCTCGCTGAACCCGCGGCACACCATCGGCAGCATCGTCTCGGCGCCCTTCCGGCTCCAGGACGTCGAGCCCGAGGGCGGCGTGAAGAAGGAGGTCCAGCGGCTCCTGGAGCTGGTGGGCCTGAGCCCCGAGCACTACAACCGCTACCCGCACGAGTTCTCCGGCGGCCAGCGCCAGCGCATCGGCATCGCCCGCGCGCTCGCCCTGAAGCCGAAGCTGGTCGTGGCGGACGAGCCGGTCTCCGCGCTGGACGTGTCGATCCAGGCGCAGGTCGTCAACCTCATGGACGACCTCCAGCAGGAGCTCGGCCTGACGTACGTGATCATCGCGCACGACCTGTCGGTCGTCCGGCACGTGTCGGACCGGATCGCGGTGATGTACCTCGGCAAGATCGTCGAGCTCGCCGACCGCACCGCGCTGTACGAGGCGCCGATGCACCCGTACACCAAGGCGCTGATGTCGGCGGTGCCGGTGCCGGACCCGAAGCGCCGGGGCGCCAAGAGCGAGCGGATCCTGCTCCGCGGCGACGTGCCCTCGCCGATCTCCCCGCCGAGCGGCTGCCGCTTCCACACGCGGTGCTGGAAGGCGACGGAGATCTGCAAGACCACGGAGCCGCCGCTGCTGGAGCTGCGGCCGGGCCAGCAGGTGGCCTGCCACCACCCGGAGAACTTCGCGGACCAGGCCCCGCAGGACGTCGTCCTGCTCACCGCCGCCAAGGAGGCGGCGGAGACGGTCCCGGACGAGGCCCTGGCGGAGTCCGCGAAGACCTCGGCGGCGGTGGCCGCGGAGGTGGGGGGCACGGAGGCCGCCGGCGCGGAGGCCGCGGAGTCCGAGGGCGCGGAGTCCGAGGGTGCGGGGGCCGAGACGTCGAAGCCCGAGGTCTCTGAGCCCGAGGTCTCGAAGGGCGAGGCCGTGGAGCCCGAGGTGACGGAGGCCGCGGACGTGGCGGCGGCCGCCGACGCGGACGAGCCGACGGAGGCGGACGCGCAGACCGGCACCGACACCGAGGCTGAAGCTGAGACCGAGAGCGAGCCCCCGGCCAGGAAGAAGAAGTAAGTCCGTCCAGCTGACGAGCCCCCGCCTTCGTTTGTAAGGCGGGGGCTCGCCGGCAGGTGAGAATGGTGGGGTGTACGAGCAACTCTTCAGCCCCACCGTGCAGCACACGCTCGATCTGATCGGCATCTTCGTCTTCGCCATCTCGGGCGCGCTGCTGGCCGTCCGCAAGAACTTCGACGTGTTCGGCATCGCCGTGCTCGCCCAGGTCACCGCGCTCGGCGGCGGGCTGTTCCGGGACCTGATCATCGGGGCGGTGCCGCCCGCCGCGTTCACGGACCTGGGGTACTTCCTGACCCCGCTGCTCGCCACGGTGCTGGTCTTCTTCCTCCACCCGCACGTCGAGCGCCTCCAGACCGGCGTCAACATCTTCGACGCGGCCGGCCTCGGCCTGTTCTGCGTCGCCGGCACGACCAAGGCGTACGACTACGGGCTCGGCCTGACCGCCTCCGCCTGTCTGGGCATGGCCACCGCGGTGGGCGGCGGTGTGCTGCGCGACGTGCTGGCCAACGAGGTGCCGTCGCTGCTGCGCTGGGACCGCGACCTGTACGCCGTCCCCGCCATCGTCGGCGCCACCATGGTCGTCCTGTGCATCCGTTTCGACGCGTTGACCCCGTTCACCAGCGGTCTCGCGGTGGTCACCGCCTTCGTGCTGCGGCTGCTGGCGCTGCGCTTCCACTGGCGGGCCCCGCGCGCGTGGAACCGGCGGTCGACGGTCGTCGAGGGGGAGTGAGGCAGAAAAAGCTACCGCTTAGTAGTTTCCTGTTGTACCGTGCAGCCATGCCAGAAGCAGCCTCCGCACCGGCCATCCGGGCCACCATCGGCGACAGCGAGTTCGACCGGGACACCAGCGTCACCCGGCGCGCACCCGGTGTCTACGACATCGACCTCTCCGCCGGCTGGACGATCATCAACGCCGTCAACGGCGGCTACCTGCTGGCCGTCCTGGGCCGCGCGCTCGGGGACGCCCTGCCGCACCCCGACCCCTTCACCGTCTCGGCGCACTACCTCACCGCGTCCCGGCCGGGCCCGGCGGTCGTCCGCACGGAGACGGTCCGCACCGGCCGTACGCTCTCCACCGGCCAGGCGTCCCTCTTCCAGTACGACGACGAGGGCAACGAGGTCGAGCGCATCCGCGTCCTCGCCTCCTACGGCGACCTCGGCACGCTGCCCGACGACGTCCGCACCTCGGCGAAGCCGCCCGCGATCCCGCCCGTGGACCAGTGCTTCGGCCCCGAGGACGGTCCCGCCCCCGTGGAGGGCAGCTCCGCCATCGCCGACCGGCTGATGCTCAAGCTGGACCCCGCCACCCTGGGCTGGGCCCTCGGGCAGCCCTCCGGCAAGGGGGAGATGCGGGCCTGGTTCGGGCTCGCCGACGGCCGCGACGCCGACCCGCTGTCGCTGCTCCTCGCGGTGGACGCGCTGCCCCCGACCGCCTTCGAGCTCGGGCTTAAGGGCTGGGTGCCGACCGTCGAGCTGACCGTGCACGTGCGCTGCCGCCCGGCGCCGGGCCCGCTGCGCGTCTCCATCACCACCCGCAACCTCGCCGGCGGCTTCCTGGAGGAGGACGCCGAGGTCTGGGACAGCGCCGACCGCCTGGTCGCCCAGTCCCGCCAGCTGGCCCGGGTCCGCCTCGGCTGACCCCCGGGCTGCTCAGTCCAGCCAGTGCGCGCGGCCGACGCTGATCAGCCGCAGTTGCCGCCGTGCCGTCTCCGCGGCCCGGCGGCGTTCCTCTTCCGGGGCCTCCAGCGTCTCCAGGAAGAGGGAGGCCGTGATCAGCATCTGGTCGACGTAGAGGCCCGCCAGCATGCGCAGGTCGGTCTCGCTCCAGCCCGCCGACGCCGCGTCCCGCGCCAGCTCGGCCCTCACCTCCTCGGCGAACCGCGCCAGTTGCTCCCGTATGGCCTCGCGCACCGGCTGTACGCCGCCGTGCCGCTCGCGGGCGATGAACCGGACGTGCGCGGGGTGCGCGGCCACGTGACCGGCGATCAACTCCACGGCGCGGGCGATGCGTTCGTCGCTGTCCTCACCCGGTGACACCGTGTGCCGGATCATCGGGTGCAGGCTGCCCAGCGCCTCCTCGACCAGCGCCACGCCCAGGTCGGCCGTCGAGCGGAAGTGCCGGTAGAACGCGGTCGGGGCCACGCCGACGGCACGGGTGACCTCCCGCAGGCCCAGGCTGCTCAGGCTCTGCTCCTCCAGCAGCGCGAGCGCCGCGTCCAGGAGCGCCTGACGGGTCTTCTGCTTCTGGGCCTGCCGAACGCCGAGAGTGTGACTCATACCATGCAGTTAACAACTGTTCTCCGGAATTGGAAAGCCATCGGGCGCGCTAGACTGGAAAGTCAGTGAACAACTGTAACTACAACCGTTCACCGAAGGTTGGGGGATCCGCACCATGCTGTTTCTCGTCGTCGCACTCCTGCTCCTCGGCGCGGTCCTGGGCACCGTCGCCCACGCGCCGCTCACCTTCTCGGTCGCGGCCGGCCTGGTCATCGCCGTCTGGCTCGGCGTCTTCGCGATCCGCGAGCGACACGGCCGCCGCCGGAGCAGCTCCGCCCACTGACCGCCGCCGGTCCACCGCCGTACCGTCCGGCCCATCGACGCACCGTAAGGAGAACACCGTGCAGCTCACCACACCGGCCACCCGCCGGACCGGCATCCGGGACACCGACGGCATGGCCGTCGCGTCCTTCGTCCTCGGCCTCCTCGGCCTGCTCGTCCTCAACGTCTTCCTGGGCCCCGTCGCCATCGCGCTGGCCGGCGTCGCCCTGTGGCGGGGCACCGCCCGCCGCGGCCGGGCCCTCCTCGGCCTCGGCCTGGGCGTCGCCGACCTGCTGGTCCTGGTGGCGTTCATGTCCGCGGACAGCACGATGTCGTGGAGTCTGTGAGGCGCCCGCCGCACGGCCCGGTCCCGGTTCGCCGAAGAGGGCGAACCTTGATCTGAGACCGGGCGGGGCCGCCCCGTAGAATCGGCCCCACCATGGCTTACCTCGACCACGCCGCGACCACCCCGATGCTCCCCGAGGCGGTCGAGGCACTCACCGCACACGTGGGCGCCACCGGCAACGCCTCCTCCCTCCACGCGTCCGGCCGCCGCGCACGGCGCACCGTCGAGGAGGCCCGCGAGACCCTCGCCGACGCCCTCGGCGCCCGTCCCAGCGAGGTCGTCTACACCTCCGGCGGCACCGAGGCCGACAACCTCGCCGTCAAGGGCCTGTACTGGGCCCGCCGCGACGCCGCCCCGGCCCGCACCCGGGTCCTGGCCAGCCCCGTCGAGCACCACGCCG
>NZ_WWHX01000622.1 GCF_009862125.1 Streptomyces sp. SID5910 | reverse complement strand
TGCCGGGCAGGCGGAAGTGCGGGCGGGTGACCAGGCCGGCGCGGGCGCGGCGGACGAAGACCAGGTGGCAGACCATGATGATCACCCAGGTGCTGATGATGCCGAGGGAGGCGACGTTCAGCACGATCTCGAAGGCCTTGCTCGGCATCAGGTAGTTCAGGCCCACGCCGAGCACGCAGATGCCGCAGGTCAGCAGGATGCCGCCGTAGGGGACCTGGCTGCGGCTCATCACGCGGGTGAACTTGGGCGCGGAGCCCGCCATCGCCATGGAGCGCAGGATGCGGCCGGTGGAGTAGAGGCCGGAGTTCAGGGAGGACATCGCGGCGGTGAGGACGACGAGGTTCATCACGTCGCCGGCCGCGGGGACGCCGACCTTCGACAGGACGGTGACGAAGGGGCTCTCGTCGCCGGAGTAGAGCGAGCCGGGCAGCAGCAGGGCCAGCAGGACGACCGAGCCGACGTAGAAGAGAGCGACGCGCCACATGATCGAGTTCACCGCGCGCGGGACGACCTTCTCCGGCTCGGCGGTCTCGCCGGCGGCGACGCCGACCAGTTCCAGGGCCGCGTACGCGAAGATCACGCCCTGCATGACGAGGACCACGGGCATCACGCCGTGCGGGAGGATGCCGCCATGGTCGGTGATCATGCTGACGCCGGGGGTGTAGCCGCCCACGTCGTGCTGCGTGGCCAGCAGGAAGATGCCGATCAGCATGAAGCCGACCAGGGTGGCGACCTTGACGATCGCGAACCAGAACTCCATCTCGCCGAAGATCTTCACCGAGATGAGGTTCACCGCCAGGACCACCGCGAGGGCGGCCAGGGCGAGCACCCATTGCGGGATGCTCGTGAACAGGCTCCAGTAGTGCGTGTACAGCGCGATCGCGGTGATGTCGGCGATGCCGGTGGTCGACCAGTTCAGGAAGTACATCCAGCCGGCGACGTAGGCGCCCTTCTCGCCGAGGAACTCGCGCGCGTACGACACGAACGACCCGGACGAGGGCCGGTAGAGCACCAGCTCGCCGAGCGCCCGGACCACGAAGAAGGCGAAGACGCCGCAGACGAGGTAGGCGACGGCGAGCGCCGGGCCCGCGTCGCGCAGCCGTCCGCCGGCGCCGAGGAAGAGGCCGGTGCCGATCGCGCCGCCGATGGCGATCATGTTGACGTGGCGGGCCTTGAGGTCCTTGCTGTAGCCGGCGTCGCCCGCGTCCGCGGGTGTCCCGGCCGCCTGGGGATGGGTGGCGGCCTGTGCCGTGCCGACGGCGTCCTTGCTCACGGGTGGTTCCACTCTCTGGTGCGCCCGGGCGGGATACGCCCAGGTCGTCCGTACAGTGACGAGGCCCGCACCACCCTTCGCGGCACAGACCAAGGCAGCACCTTCCCACGACGCTGCGTTCGCATGCGGTGGCTCATGTCACACAGCGTGACTTCTCACAGGACCCGTCGGACGCCTTCACCTGGGGCACATGAGGTGTCACAGCGTTGGTGAGACAGCGATACTGCTGCACATGACGACGAGCGACACCGGGGAGCCGACCCTCACGATCGACGAGCTGGCCGCGCGGACCGGCGTCACGGTGCGCACGGTCCGTTTCTACGGCACGAAGGGCCTGCTGCCGCCGCCGGTGATCGGCCCGCGGCGGGTCGGGCATTACGGCAGGGAGCACCTGGCCCGGCTGGCGCTGATCGAGGAGCTCCAGCACCAGGGCATGACGCTGGCCGCGATCGAGCGGTATCTGAAGCAGCTGCCGCCGGGCCTCACCGCCCACGACCTCGCGCTGCACCGCGCGGTGGTGGCGTCCTGGGCTCCGGAGACGGTGGAGCGGGTCACGCGCGAGGAGCTGGGCCGGCGGGCCGGGCGGCCGCTGTCCGACGAGGAGGTGGACCGGCTGGCGGAGATGGACATCGTCGTACGGGACGGCAAGAAGGACGGCGAGGCGGACGGGCGGGACGCCTACCGCGTCGACGCGGGGCTGCTCCGGCTCGGCGTCGAGCTGCTGGACGTCCCTCTGTCCTCCGAGACGGTCCTCGCCGCGCGCACCGCTCTGCTGGAGCACTCCCGGGCTGCCGCGCGCGATCTGTCGCGGCTGCTGCGGGACGCGGTCGCCGAGCGCGACGCGCGGGACGTGCGGTCCCTGTCCGCCCATATGCACCCGATCGTGGTGCAGGCGCTGCTGACCACCTTCCAGCGGTCGCTGCGGGACGAGCTGCGGGAGTGGCTGGACGCCGACGGCGAGCGCTGAGAGGGTTCCCCAGTCGCTCGCCGTCGGTGGTGGTGTGCGTGGCTGCCGTCAGCGGCCGTCGGTGAATACCTCGCCCTTCTCCGCCTTCTCCACGAGCAGCGCGGGCGGCGTGAACCGGTCGCCGTAGCGCTCGGCCAGCTCGCGGGCGCGGGCGACGAAGCCGGGCAGGCCGCCCTCGTAGCCGTTGATGTACTGGAGGATGCCGCCGGTCCAGCCGGGGAAGCCGATGCCGAAGATCGAGCCGATGTTGGCGTCGGCGACGGAGGTCAGCACGCCCTCCTCCAGGAGGCGGACGGTGTCCAGCGCCTCGGAGAACAGCATCCGCTCCTGCATGTCGCGGAACGGGATCTCGTACCCGGGCTTGGTGAAGTGCTCGCGCAGGCCCGGCCACAGCCCGGCGCGCTTGCCGTCCTCGCCGTACTCGTAGAACCCGGCGCCGCCACTGCGGCCGGGGCGCTCGAACTCGTCGACCATGCGGTCGATGACTCCCTCGGCGGGGTGCGCGGTCCACGTGCCGCCGGACTCCTCCACGGCCCGCCTGGTCTCGTTGCGGATCTTCCGCGGGAGGGTGAGGGTCAGCTCGTCCATCAGGGAGAGCACCTTGGCCGGGTAGCCGGCCTGGGCGGCGGCCTGCTCGACGGAGGCGGGCTCGACGCCCTCGCCGACCATCGCCACGCCCTCGTTGATGAAGTGGCCGATGACCCGGGAGGTGAAGAAGCCGCGCGAGTCGTTGACGACGATCGGCGTCTTCTTGATCTGCCGGACCAGGTCGAAGGCGCGCGCCAGCGCCTCGTCGCCCGTCCGCTCGCCCTTGATGATCTCGACCAGCGGCATCTTGTCGACCGGCGAGAAGAAGTGCAGGCCGATGAAGTCGTCCTGCCGCTCGACGCCCTCGGCCAGCGCCGTGATGGGGAGCGTGGAGGTGTTGGAGCACAGCAGCGCGTCGGGGGCGACGACGTTCTCGATCTCCTGGAACACCTTGTGCTTGAGCGAGGTGTCCTCGAACACCGCCTCGATCACCGCGTCGCAGCCCGCGAGGTCGGCGGCCTCGGCGGTCGGCGTGATCCGGGCGAGCAGCGCGTCGGCCTTCTCCTGCGTCGTACGGCCCCTGGCGACGGCCTTCGCGCACAGCTTCTCGGAGTACGCCTTGCCCTTGAGCGCCGACTCCAGCGAGACGTCCTTGAGGACGACGTCGATGCCGGCGCGGGCGCACGAGTAGGCGATGCCGGCGCCCATCATGCCGGCGCCGAGGACGGCGACCTTGGTGACCTTGCGCGGCTCGATGCCCTTGGGGCGGTTGGCGCCGGAGTTGACGGCCTGGAGGTCGAAGAAGAACGCCTGGATCATGTTCTTCGCGGTCTGTCCCGCGGCCAGCTCGACGAAGTAGCGGGCCTCGATGACCTGCGCGGTCTCGAAGTCGACCTGGGATCCCTCGACGGCGGCGGCCATGATGTTGCGCGGCGCCGGGTAGGGGGCGCCGTTCGTCTGCTTGCGCAGGTTGGCCGGGAAGGCGGGCAGGTTGGCGGCGAACTTCGGGTGGGCGGGCGTGCCGCCGGGGATGCGGTAGCCCGGCTTGTCCCAGGGCTGGGCGGACTCCGGGTTGGCGTCGATGAAGGCGCGGGCCTTGGCGAGCATGTCCTCGCGGGACTCGGCGACCTCGTCGACCAGGCCGTTCTCCTGCGCGCGGCGCGGGGTGTACTGGGTGCCCTGGAGGAGGACCTTGAGCAGCGCGTCGGTGATGCCGAGCATCCGCACGGTGCGGACGACGCCGCCGCCTCCGGGGAGCAGGCCGAGGGTGACCTCGGGGCAGCCGATCTTGGAGCCGGGCGCGTCGAGGGCGACGCGGTGGTGGCAGGCGAGGGCGATCTCGTAGCCGCCGCCGAGGGCCGCGCCGTTCAGCGCGGCGACGACGGGCTTGCCGAGGGTCTCGATGCGGCGCAGGTCGCGCTTGATCGCCATGCCGCCGTCGAAGAGGTCCTGCGCGGTCTCCGGGGTGACGCGGATCAGGTCGCGCAGGTCGCCGCCGGCGAAGAAGGTCTTCTTGGCGGAGGTGACGATGACGCCGCGGATCGTGTCCTTCTCGGCCTCCAGGCGGTCGGTGACGGCCGCGAGGGACGCCCGGAACGCCTGGTTCATGGTGTTGGCGGACTGGTCGGGGTCGTCGATGACGAGCGTGACGATCCCGGTGTCGTCCTGCTCCCAGCGGATGGTGGTGGACTCGGTGGTCATGAGGGTGTGCTCCTGGTGATCCGTCGTATCCGTCGGGAGGGGGTCAGATGCGCTCGACGATGGTGGCGATGCCCATGCCGCCGCCCACGCAGAGGGTGGCGAGGCCGTACCGCTTGTCCTGGCGCTCCAGCTCGTCCACGAGCGTGCCGAGGATGATGGCGCCGGTGGCGCCGAGCGGGTGGCCGAGCGCGATCGCGCCGCCGTTGACGTTGACCTTGTCCAGGGACAGTCCCATGTCCTTGACGAAGCGCAGCACGACCGCCGCGAACGCCTCGTTGATCTCGACGAGGTCGATGTCGTCGATGGTGAGCCCGGCCTTGGCGAGGGCCTTGCGGGTGGCGGGGGCGGGGCCGGTCAGCATGATGGTGGGCTCGGAACCGGACACGGCGGCGGAGACGATCCGCGCGCGCGGCGTGAGCCCGTGGCGGTCGCCGACCTCCTTGGAGCCGATGGCGACCAGGGAGGCGCCGTCCACGATGCCGGAGGAGTTGCCCGCGTGGTGGACGTGGTCGATCTTCTCCACCCAGTGGTACTTCTGGAGCGCCACCGCGTCGAAGCCGCCGAGTTCGCCGATGTCGGCGAAGGACGGCTTGAGCTTGCCGAGGGAGTCGGCGGTGGTGCCGGGCCGCAGGTGCTCGTCGTGGTCGAGGACGGTGAGGCCGGCGCGGTCCTTCACCGGCACGACGGACCGCTCGAAGCGGCCCTCCTTCCACGCCGTGGCCGCCCGCTCCTGGGAGAGGGCCGCGTACTCGTCGACGTCGCGGCGCGAGAAGCCCTCGATGGTGGCGATCAGGTCGGCGCCGATGCCCTGCGGCACGAAGTTGGTGGCGAGGTTGGTCATCGGGTCGTTGAACCAGGCGCCGCCGTCCGAGGCCATCGGCACCCGGGACATGGACTCGACACCGCCGGCCAGGACCAGGTCCTCCCAGCCGGAACGGACCTTCATGGCCGCCATGTTGACGGCCTCCAGACCCGAGGCGCAGAAGCGGTTCTCCTGTACGCCGGCCACCGTGTCGGGGAGTCCGGCGGCGATGGCGGCGACGCGGGCGATGTCGGAGCCCTGGTCGCCGACCGGGCCGACGACGCCGAGGACGATGTCGTCGACGGCGGCCGGGTCGAGGCCGGGGAACCGGGCGCGGATCTCGTGGATGAGGCCGACGACCAGGTCGACGGGCTTCGTGCCGTGCAGGGCGCCGTTCGCCTTGCCGCGTCCGCGCGGGGTGCGGATCGCGTCGTACACGTACGCTTCGGTGGTCACTGGCAGGCCTTTCACTGAGGGTTCTTCGCGGGGCTGTGCTGCTGAGGGTTCTTCGCGGGGCTGTCGGGCTGAGGGGCGCCGGGCAGGTCCCAGTCGCGGGCGACGGACTCCGCGTCGGCGCCGGGGAGGGCGGGGCCGGTGCGGACGGCGGTGGGGGTCGCCGAGAAGCGGGGCGCGGGAGCCGGCTGGGTGATGCCGCCTTGGTCGGTGAAGGTGCCGCGCGCGGCGAGGTGGGGGTGGTGCGGGGCCTCGCGCAGCGAGAGTACGGGGGCCACGCAGGCGTCGGAGTCCGTGAACAGGGCCGTCCACTCGTCCCGGGTACGGGCCTTGAAGCGGGCGGCGATCGCCTCGCGCAGCTCGCCCCAGCGGGCCATGTCCTCGCGGGGCGGCACCTCGCCCGGGACGCCGAGCCGCGCCATGAACTCGGCGTAGAACCGCGGCTCCAGGGCGCCGACCGCCATGTACTGGCCGTCGGCGGTCTCGTAGGTGCCGTAGAAGGGGGCGCCGCCGTCGAAGAGGTTGCTGCCGCGCCGGTCCTGCCAGGCGCCGGCGGCGAGCATGCCGTGGATCATCGCCGAGAGGTGGGCGGCGCCGTCCACGATGGCGGCGTCGACGACCTGGCCGGTGCCGGTCGCGCGGGCGTGGTGCAGGGCGGCGAGGACGCCGACGACCAGGTAGAGGGAGCCGCCCGCGTAGTCGCCGAGCAGATTGGCCGGGACGGCCGGCGGTCCGTCGGGGGCGCCGATCATGCCGAGGGTGCCGGTGAGCGCGATGTACCCGACGTCGTGGCCGGCGCGCTGGGCGAGGGGGCCGTCCTGGCCCCAGCCGGTCATGCGGCCGTAGACGAGGCGCGGGTTGCGGGCGTGGCAGGGCTCGGGGCCGATGCCGAGCCGCTCGGCGACGCCGGGGCGGTAGCCCTCGATCAGGACGTCGGCGCGTTCGGCGAGGTCGAGGACGCGGGCCGGGCCGTCGGGCGCCTTGAGGTCGACGATCACGGAGCGCTTGTTGCGGTTGGTGACGTCGAGGGCGGGGTCGATCGTGAGGCCGGGGCCGCCGGGCCGGTCGACGCGGACGACGTCGGCGCCGAGGTCGGCGAGGAGCATGGCGGCGAAGGGCCCGGGGCCGATCCCGGACAGCTCGACCACACGCACGCCGCTGAGCGGGCCGTCACCCGGCGTCTTCGCCTTCGTCATCGAGCCCCCAAGCTCTGTGACACAACTGATGTAACACCAGTGATGCTAAGAACGTGTTCCACTCGGCACAAGACCTGGCGAGCAAGCGCTTAGCCAATTATGGGGCAGGCTCCTCGCGGGGCCCGGCTCTCCTCACGCTAGCCTCAGCCACCGGCGACGGCGCGTGCTGTGGGCCCAGGGGTTGCCGGCGAGGCCGCCGAGGGGCGCCGACGGGACGCCGAACGGTGGCGAAGGAGTGTCATGAGCAGGCTGAACAGGACGGACCGGCCGTACGACATCGTGCTCTTCGGGGCGACGGGTTTCGTCGGCGAGCTCACCGCGGAGTACCTCGCCGCGCACGCGCCCGAGGGGCTGCGCTGGGCGATCGCCGGACGCGACGAGATGAAACTGCGGCGGCTCGCCGGGCGGCTGTCCGGCGACGGGGTCGGCGTGCTGCGGGCGGACGTGTCCGACCCGGCCTCCCTCCGGGCGCTCGCCGAGCAGGCGCGCGTGGTCGCCTCGACGGTCGGCCCGTACGTCCGGTACGGCGAGGGACTGGTCGCCGCCTGCGCGGACACCGGCGCGGACTACCTGGACCTGACGGGCGAGCCCGAGTTCGTGGACCTCATGTACGTGCGGCACGACGCACGCGCGCGGGAGACCGGCGCGCGGCTGGTGCACGCGTGCGGGTTCGACTCCGTACCGCACGACCTGGGCGTGTACTTCACGGTGCGGCAGCTGCCGGAGGGCGTGCCGCTGACCGTGGACGGCTTCGTGACCGCCGGCGCCGCCTTCTCCGGCGGCACGTTCGCCTCCGCGCTGGGCCAGTTCGCGCGGGGCCGGCAGATGCAGGCCGCGGCGCGGGAACGGCGCCGGCACGAGCCGCGGCTGGTGGGCCGCCGGGCGGTGACACCGACGGGCGCGCCGCGGTACGCCGGGGAGGTGGGGGCGTGGGCGCTGCCGCTGCCGACCGTCGATCCGCAGATCGTGCGGCGTTCCGCCAAGGCGCTCGACCGGTACGGTCCCGACTTCCGCTACCGGCACTACGCGGCCGTCCGGCATCTGCCCGTCGCGGTGGGCGGGGTGGCGGCGCTGGGCGCGCTGGTGGCCGCGGCGCAGGTCCCGCCGGTGCGGCGCCGTCTGTCCGGCCTGCTCAAGCCGGGTGACGGACCGAGCCCGCAGAAGCGGGCCGAGAGCTGGTTCCGGGTCCGCTTCGTGGGCGAGGGCGGTGGCCGCCGGGTGTTCACCGAGGTCGCGGGCGGTGACCCGGGATACGACGAGACGGCGAAGATGTTCGCCGAGGCGGCGCTGTCGCTCGCGCTCGACGACCTGCCGGAGACCGCCGGTCAGGTCACGACGGCGGTGGCGATGGGCGACGCGCTCACGGAGCGCCTGCGGAGGGCGGGCATCACCTTCCGGGTGGCGGCGACGCGCTGACCCGGGGCGGCGAGCGGCGGACTCGGCGCCGGCCCCGAGGCGGTCCGGGCCCGCGGTCTCGGACCCGC
>NZ_WWHX01000621.1 GCF_009862125.1 Streptomyces sp. SID5910 | reverse complement strand
GGTGGCCCGCGCCGCCGCCGCGGGGGACGACACTGCCGCCGGCATCGTGCGCCGGGCCGCCGCCGCACTGGCCGAGACCGCCCTGACCGCGGCCCGCAGGACCGGCGGCGCCGATGCGCTGCCCGTCGCGCTGACCGGCGGACTCACCGGCCTCGGCGACCTGCTCCTCGGCCCGCTGCGGGCGTCCCTCGCCGACGCCCCCGGGCCCCTCCTGGTCCGGGCCCCGCTCGGAGAACCGCTGGACGGCGCACGCCTGCTGGCACTGGACCAGGCGCTTCCCCACGAATCCCACGTCGTCCGTGCCGGACGGCCGACGACCACCCCCACCGTCCCCACCCGGCCGGCGACCCCGCCGGCCGCCGCTTAGGAGTGAGCGTGCGCCAACTCGACCTCGTGGTGATCGTCGTCTACCTCGTGGCGATCGCCTGGATCGGCCTCAGGCTGGCCGGCCGGCAGAAGACCTCCAAGGACTACTTCGTCGGCGAAGGCCACATGCCGTGGTGGACCGTGGCCTTCTCCGTGGTGGCCACCGAGACCAGCGTCCTCACCGTCATCAGCGTCCCCGGCGGCGCGTACAGCGGCCAGGGCTTCGGCAACGTCGAGCTCGCCCTCGGCTACGTCATCGGCCGCGTCGTCGTGGCCGCCGTGCTGATCCCCCTGTACAAGCGTGGCGGATTCGTCAGCGCCTACCAGTACCTGGGCAGCCGCTTCGGGCTGAAGCTGCAAGGGCTCGCCTCGGTGACCTTCGTCTTCACCCGGCTCCTCGCCGAGGGCGTACGGCTGTTCGCCTCCGCCATTCCGATCAAGCTGCTGCTCGACGAGTTCGGCGTGCACGCGAGCTTCCGCGTCATCATCATCGCCGTCACCGCGGTCACCGTCCTCTACACCTACCTCGGCGGCATCAAGGCGGTCATCTGGACCGACACCATCCAGATGGTCCTGTACGTCGGCGGCGCCCTCCTCGCCATCGGCGTCCTGTCCGCCCACGTCGGCGGCGACGGCTACGCGCAGGCCCTGCACGCGGGCAAGTTCCAGCTGTTCGACACCAACTTCGACCTGGCGCACATCCTCACCAGCCCGTTCGCCCTGCCCACCGCCATCATCGGCGGCGCCATCTTCGCCATGGCCAGCCACGGCTCCGACCAGCTGATGGTGCAGCGCGTCCTGTCCACCCGCTCACTGCGCGACGGCCAGAAGGCCATGATCGCCTCCGGCGTCTTCGTCACCGTCCAGTTCGCCGCGTTCTCCCTCGTCGGAGCGCTCCTGTGGTCGTACAACAAGGGCCGCAGCTTCGAGGAAATGGGCCTGAGCAGCACCGACAACCTCTACCCCGAGTTCATCCTGCACGGGCTGCCCGTGGTCGTCTCCGGACTCCTCGTGGCCGGCATCCTCGGCGCCGCGATGGGCTCCCTGTCCTCGGCGCTCAACTCCATGTCCAACTCGACGGTCGCCGACATCATCCACAGCTTCTTCCGCAGCACCCCGTCCGAGGAGTTCCTGCTCAAGATCGCCCGGGTGATGACCCTGGTCTGGGCGGTGCTGATGGCCGTCTTCGCCTGCGCCTTCAGCACCAGCACCGGCAACGTCTACCTGACCGGCCTCACCATCGCCGGCTACACCTACGGCGCGCTGCTCGGCGCGTTCCTGCTCGGGCGCCTCGTCCGGCGGGCCAACGAGACCGACTCCGTCGTGGCGTTCCTCGTGACCATCGCCGTGATGACGTACCTCGTGCGCGGCGTGAAGATCGACGTCACCGTGGCGGGCGCCACCGTGCCGACGGGCATCGCCGCCCAGTGGCTGGTGCCGATCGGCGTCGTGGTCACCCTGGCCGTCGGCGCGCTCATGAGCCTCTTCCACCGCGCCCCGGACGCCGCGGAGGGCATCGACGGCACCGACCCGGACCGCGTCGAGACGGCCGCCGTCGGGAAATGACGGCGCCGACGCGCCACCGCGCCGGGGTCCCCGTCAGGGCCCCGGCCCCGTACCCTGCCGAGAACTTCCCTGGAGCAGCCATGCCGCAGCCACGGCAGACCCCGGCCACGCGCCGCACCGCGCGCCGGGAGGCGTCGTGCGCGTGATCGGCCTGATGTCGGGTACCTCCTACGACGCCATCGAGGCCGCCGCCGCCGACCTCACCCTGGACGGCGACACCCTGCTCATGCGGCCGCTCGGCCACCTCTCCGCCCCCTACCCGGACGGGCTGCGCGACCTCATCTCCGCCACCCTGCCGCCGGCCGCCACGACCACCCAGGACGTGTGCGCCCTGGACACCGGAGTCGGGCAGGCCTTCGCCGCGGCCGCCGGGCGCGCCCTCGGTGAACTGTGCGACGGCGCCGCCGACCTGGTCGTCTCGCACGGCCAGACCATGCACCACTGGGTGGAGGACGGCACCGTCCGAGGCACCCTCCAACTCGGGCAGCCCGCCTGGATCGCCGAGGCCACCGGCCTCCCGGTCGTCTCCGACCTGCGCAGCCGGGACGTCGCCGCGGGCGGCCAGGGCGCCCCGCTGGTCGGCATGACCGACACGATGCTGCTGCGCGCGCTGCCCGGCACACCGGCCGCCCTCAACCTCGGCGGCATCGCCAACGTCACCGTCGTCGCCCCCGGCGCCGAGCCGCTGGCCTTCGACACGGGGCCGGCCAACGCCCTGTTGGACGCGGCCGTACGGCACTTCACGCACGGCGCCGCCGCCTACGACGAGGACGGCCGCCGGGCAGCCGCCGGCCGCACCAGCCCCGCGCTCCTCGCGGCCCTGCTCGACGACCCGTACTACCTCAGGCCCGCCCCCAAGAGCACCGGCAAGGAACACTTCCACCTGCCCTACCTGCTGCGGGCACTGGACAAGGCGCCCACTCCCGGCACCGACGACGTCCTCGCCACCCTGACCCGGCTCACCGCCGTCACCGTCGCCGGCGCCTGCCGCGACCACGGCGTCACCGAACTCGTCGTCTCCGGCGGCGGCACCCGCAACCCCGTCCTGATGCGCACGCTCGCCGACGAACTGCCCGGCGTGCCCCTGCGCCCCAGCGACGCCCTCGGCATGCCCTCCGACGCCAAGGAGGCCCTGGCCTTCGCGGTCCTCGGCTTCCTCACCGTGCACGGCCTGCCCGGCACCCTCCCCTCGGGCACCGGCGCCCGCCGGGCCACCCTTCTGGGCAGCATCACCCCCGGCGGGTCCCCGCTGCGCCTGCCCGAACCCGCGGCCCGCGCGCCACGCCTGCTGCGGATCACCGACCGGCCCGTCCCGTCCGCCGACCAGCCGTAGCGAGGAGCCATGCCCACCACCCCTGCCGCACCTCCCGCCGGCCTGGCCGACCTGCTGGCCGGCTGCGTCGCCGACCCCGCGCGGGTGACCGTCGACGTGCCCCGCCGCGTCGCCGCCGCGCACGACGCGTCGCCCTACCTGTTCACGCCGCGGGCCGTCGTGCGCGCCGCGACCGCCGCCGAGGTGGGCGCGCTGATGGCCGGGGCACGCGCCGCGGGCCTGCCCCTGACCCTGCGGTCGGGAGGCACCAGCCTGTCGGGACAGGCGGGCGGCGACGGCGTCCTCGTGGACGTGCGCAGTCACTGGCGCTCCGCCGAGGTGCTCGACGACGGGCGGCGCATCCGCCTCCAACCCGGGCTGACGGTACGTCAGGCCAACGCCCGGCTCGCCCGGTACGGACGCCGGCTCGGCCCGGACCCGGCGAGCGAGTCGGCCTGCACGATCGGCGGCCTCGTCGCCAACAACTCCAGCGGCATGAACTGCGGCACCCGCGACAACGCCTACCGGACCATGGAGTCCCTGCAATTCGTCCTGCCCTCCGGCACCGTCGTCGACACCGCGGCCCCCGACGCGGACCAGGCCCTGCGCGCCCGCGAACCCGAGCTGCACGCCGGGCTGCTGCGCCTGCGCGACCGCGTACGGGACTCGGCCGCCTCCCGCGCCACCGTCGAGCGGCTGTTCTCCCTGAAGAACACCATGGGCTACGGCCTCAACGCGTTCCTGGACCACACCGCGCCGGCCGACATCCTCGCCCACCTGATGATCGGCAGCGAGGGCACCCTCGGCTTCGTCGGCGAGGCCGTCTTCCGCACCGTACCGCTGCTGCCGCACGCCGCGACGGGCCTGCTGGTGCTGCCCGGCCTCGCCGAGGCCACCGACGCCCTGCCCGCCCTGCTGGCCGCAGGCGCCCGCACCGCCGAACTCCTCGACGCCGCCTCCCTGCGCGTGGCGCAGCGCTCCCCGGACCCGGTGGACGCCCTGCGCGGGCTGCGCGTCGAGCAACACGCGGCGCTCCTCGTGGAGTTCGCCGAGGACAGCGCCGCGCTGCTGGACGAGCGGACGAAGGCCGCGCAGCCGATGCTGGACCGCCTGCCCGCCGTCGGTCCCACCGCGCTCGTCCGCGACCCCGCCGTGCGGGCCCGGCTCTGGCACCTGCGCAAGGGCCTCTACACCGCCGTCGCCGGCGCCCGCCGCCCCGGCACCACCGCACTGCTTGAGGACATCGCGGTGCCCATGGAACGACTGACCCGCACCTGCGACGGACTGACCGGCCTCTTCGACCGGCACGGCTACCAGGACGCGGTCATCTTCGGCCACGCCCGCGACGGCAACCTCCACTTCATGCTCACCCAGGCCTTCGACACCCCGGCGGAGACCGAGCGCTACGCCCGCTTCACCGACGCCATGGTCGACCTCGTCCTCGACGCCGGCGGCACCCTGAAGGCCGAGCACGGCACCGGACGGGCCATGGCGCCCTTCGTCCGCCGCCAGTACGGCGACGAACTGTACGACGTGATGCGGGAGTTGAAGCGCCTGTGCGACCCGCACGGAGTGCTGAACCCCGGCGTTCTCATCGAGGACGACCCGGCCGCCCACCTCCGCAACCTCAAGAGCGTCCCCGAGGTCGACCCGGCCGTCGACGCCTGCGTCGAGTGCGGCTACTGCGAACCGGTCTGCCCCACGGCCGACGCCACCACTACACCCCGCCAGCGCATCGTCCTGCAACGCGAGATCGCGCTGGCGGCCGCCGCCGGCGACGAGGAGCGCCGGCGCGCCCTGGAGGACGACTACGCCTACGCCGCCGTCGACAGCTGTGCCGCCGACAGTCTCTGCGTCACCGCCTGCCCGGTCGTCATCGACACCGGAGCCGTCATGAAACGCCTGCGCGCCGAACGCCACGGCGCCCTGTCCCAGCGCACCGGCAACGCCGTCGCACGGCGGTGGGGGAGTGCCGTGAAGGGCGTGCGGCTCGCGCTGAACACCGCCCACGCCGCGCCCGCGCCCGCCGTCCGCGCCGCCACGGATGCCGTCCGCCGGCTGGGCGCGGCGGAACTGGTGCCCGCCTGGACCGACGACATCCCGCGCGGCGGTCCGGCCCGGCCCGCGCCCCGGCGTCCCGCCGACGCACGGGCGGTGTTCTTCGCCGCCTGCATCGGCAGCGTCTTCGCACCGGAGGCGCG
>NZ_WWHX01000620.1 GCF_009862125.1 Streptomyces sp. SID5910 | reverse complement strand
GGGCCCGCTTCCCGGACGCCGACGAGGTCGTCGTCGACTGGCCGCACCGCTATCTGCGGGGCACCCCGACCGACGCGCGCACGGTGCTGTGCGTCCTCACCCACGAGACCAAGTTCGACGTACCGCTCCTGGAGGTCGCCCTGCGCCTGCCGGTCGCGTACGTCGGTGCGATGGGCTCCCGGCGCACCCACCTGGACCGCGAGGCGCGCCTGCGCGAGGCCGGCGTCACCGACCGGGAGCTGTCCCGGCTCAGGTCGCCCATCGGCCTGGACCTCGGCGCCCGTACGCCCGAGGAGACCGCCCTGTCGATCGCGGCGGAGATCGTCGCCGCCCGGCGCGGCGGCAGCGGCGTCTCGCTGACCGGCGCCCACACCCCGATCCACCACGAGGACGCCCCGCTCCCGGCCGGTACGACCGGCTTCCTCGGCGCGCGCGGCACGCATCCCGTCACGGCTGTCTGAGCAGCCGGTTCACCGCCCGCCCGAACACGTACCGCCCCGACCGTCCCAGCGCGCCGTCGCACAGGGACGGCAGCAGGCGGACGTCCAGCTCCTCGCGCCAGACGACGCGCGCCCGGCCGCCGGGACCCGGCCGTACCTCGATCTCCGCCCACCCCCCGACCAGCCGGCCCCGCTTCTCCAGCCGGCAACGGCCCGGGGCGCCGTCCCGCGGGGGCTGCCAGACGGTCACCTCCATGGTGTCGTCGAAGGCGAACGGGCCGAGCCCCGAGCGGGCGACGACCACCGTGCCCACCCCGGTCGGCGGGGGAGTGGGCACGCGGACCCGGGTCAGCGGCACCGCGTCGCCGTGCCGGTGCCATGCGGTGAGCCGGCGCCACGCCTCCTCCGGGGAGAGCGGGGCGGTGCGTTCGAGCGAGAAGATGACCACGCGACGATCGTAGGCAGCGGAAGCCGTCCGCCGCCGCGTCCTTCCCCCAGGACCGCCCTATCGGTAGACCTTGCCCGGCTCGGCCTTCCCCGGGGCGAGCAGCTGCGGCACCGTGACGAAGACGTAGCCGCGCTTCTTGAGCGCGTCGATGATGCCGGGCACGGCGGGCACGGTGCCGTCGTAGATGTCGTGCAGCAGGATGATGCCGTCGCGGGACGACTGGTCCAGGACCCGCTCGGTGATCAGGTCCGAGTCGTCCGTCGTGTAGTCCTTGGCGGTCACGCTCCACAGCACCTCCGCCAGGCCCAGTTCGCGGCAGATGTCGTGCACCGTGTCGTTCGTGCGGCCCTGCGGCGGGCGCATCAGCGTGGGGCGCTGCCCGGTCAGGCGCTCTATCTCCTTGTTGGGGCGCTCCAGCTCCTCGCGTATCTCGTCCGGTTCGGCGTCCGTGAGGATCTGGTGCGTCCACGTGTGGCTGGCCACCTCGTGGCCCTCGGCGGCCATGCGCCTGACAAGTTCGGGATAGGTGTCGATGTGCCGCTTGCCGAGCAGGAAGAAGGTCGCCGGGACCTGCTTCTCCTTGAGGATGTCGAGCAGCCGGGCGGAGTTCTCGCTCGGTCCGGCGTCGAAGGTCAGCGCTATGCACTTGGCCCGCCGGCAGTCGACGGTGCCGAAACCGGCCGCCCGTCCCTGGGAGCCGGCCTCGCCCCGGACGGAGCTGGGGGAGCTCGTCTCCAGCTTGGTGCAGCCGCTCAGCGCCAGTGTCAGCGAGGCGGCCGCCGCGAGAATCGCGGCTCCGCGCAACCTGGTCCCCGTTTTTGTCATCTTGCTGGTCAGCGAAGGCATGCGAGAACTATACACAGCGAGTATATACGCGGTGTATAGTGCTTCGTCGTATGCCAGTTCGAGGTAGTGGGGACGGTCACCGGGTTACTCAGCCGACACGTGTGTGGGGGGCGAGAGTGAGGAGTGACCCGTGAGCGAGAGCCCCCTGAGCGGTCGTGTCTGGCGCCGTGCCCTGGTCACCGGCGGTGCCGGGTTCGTGGGATCCCATCTGTGCGGCCGGCTGCTGGACGCCGGCACCGACGTCGTCTGCCTCGACAACCTGGCCACCGGCTCCCGGAGCAACGTGGCCGAGCTGGAACGGCACCGCGGCTTCCGGTTCGTCCGGGCCGACGCGACCGACCCGGCGGCGCTGCGCGGTCTGCCCGGCCGCTTCGACCTGGTCCTGCACTTCGCCTGCCCGGCCTCGCCCGCCGACTACCTCCGGCTGCCCCTGGAGACCCTCGACGTCGGCAGCACCGGCACCCGCAACGCCCTGGAGCGCGCCCGCGCCGACGGCGCCCGCTTCCTGCTCGCCTCCACCTCCGAGGTCTACGGCGACCCGCTGGAGCACCCGCAGCGCGAGAGCTACTGGGGCAACGTCAACCCGATCGGCCCGCGCAGCGTCTACGACGAGTCCAAGCGCTTCGCCGAGGCCCTGGTCACCGCCCACCGCCAGGTGCACGGCACCGACACCGCCATCGTCCGCATCTTCAACACCTACGGCCCGCGCATGCGCACCGGCGACGGCCGCGCCGTGCCGACCTTCATCGCGCAGGCCCTGGACGGCATGCCCCTCACCGTCGCCGGGGACGGCGGCCAGACGCGCTCCCTGTGCTACGTCGACGACACCGTCTCCGGCGTCCTCGCCCTCGCCGCCTCCGAGGAGAGCGGCCCGGTGAACATCGGCGGCTCCGACGAGATCACCGTGCTGGAGCTGGCCCGGCGCATCGTCGAGCTCACCGGCTCCGGCTCCCGCATCCGCTTCGTCGAACGACCCGTCGACGACCCCGGCCGGCGCAGGCCCGACACCACCCTCGCCCGCGAACGGCTCGGCTGGGAACCGCGGGTGAGCTGGGGCGAGGGGCTGGAGCGGACCATCGGCTGGTTCGCGCACTCCGTCGCCGCGTAGCCCCTGGCGGGCGCCGGGCGTAGATCGTCACGATGCGTGAAATGTCCGTTCATCTCCGGAATTGAGTTGTCTCCAAGTGTTTGAGGCAGCTTCCCCGCGGCACCCGCGAGCCGAGACAGACCCCAGCAGTCCCCCGGGACGGAGCACACCCCATGCGCATCCTTGGTATCAACGCCCTGTTCCACGACCCGGCCGCCGCACTCGTCGTCGACGGCCGGACCGTTGCGGCCGCCGAGGAAGAGCGTTTCAGCCGCCGCAAGCACGGCAAGCGCCCGGTGCCCTTCTCCGCGTGGGAGATGCCGGAACTGTCGGCGCGCTGGTGCCTGGAGCACGCCGGGGTCCGGCCGGAGGAACTGGACGCCGTCGCGTACTCCTTCGACCCGCGGCTCGCCCGGCCCGCTCGCGCCATGGGCCTGGACGACCCCTGGGACCCGCTGCGCCTCGAATACGCCCGCCGGGCACCCCGGTTCCTCGCCGACGCGCTGCCCGGGCTCGACCCCGAGCAGGTCGTCTTCGTCCCGCACCACGTGGCGCACGCCGCCTCCGCCGGACCGGCGTCGCCGCACCCCGACAACGACGTCCTCGTCCTCGACGGGCGCGGCGAGTGCGCCTCCCACCTGGCCGGCCGCTACCGCGACGGCAAGCTCGACACCCTCGCCACCCAGGCCCTGCCGCACTCGCTGGGCCTCATCTACGAGGAACTGACCGAGCACCTCGGCTTCCTGCGCAGCAGCGACGAGTACAAGGTGATGGCCCTCGCCTCCTACGGCACGCCCCGCCACCTGGACCGGCTGCGCGAGCGCGTCCACGCCACCGGCGACGGCGGCTTCCGCGCCCACGGCGTCGACTGGGCGGCCCTCGCCCCGGCCCGCGCCGAGGGCGAGGACTGGACGAAGGACCACGCCGACCTCGCCGCGAGCACCCAGGCCGTCCTGGAGGAACTGCTCCTCGAACTCGTCCACTGGCTGCACCGCGAGGCCGGCGGCGAGGCCCTGACGATGGCGGGCGGCGTCGCCCTGAACTGCGTCGCCAACTCGAAGATCGCCGCGCGCGGCCCGTACCGGCACGTGTGGGTGCAGCCCGCCGCCGGCGACGCGGGCACCGCGCTGGGCGCCGCCCTGCACGTGGCCGCCGCCCGGGAGGGCACGGCGCCCGAGCCGATGCCCGGCGCCGACCTCGGCCGCGGCTGGAGCGACGACGAGATCCGCGCCTGGCTGGACACGGCCGCGATCCCCTACGAGGAGCCCGACGACATCGCCGAGACGGTCGCCGAGGAACTGGCCCGGGACGGGATCGTCGCCTGGTTCCAGGGCCGCAGCGAGTTCGGGCCGCGCGCCCTCGGCCACCGCTCCCTGATGGCCCACCCCGGCCGCGCGGAGAACCTGGAGCGGCTCAACCACGTCAAGGGCCGCGAGGAGTTCCGCCCCGTGGCGCCCATGGTGCTGGCCGACCGCGCCGCCGACATCTTCACCGGGCCGATCCCCAGCCCGTACATGCTCTTCGTGCACGACGTCGCCCCCGCCTGGCGCGACCGCGTCCCGGCCGTCGTCCACGTCGACGGCACCGCCCGCATCCAGACCGTCGAGGAGCGCCGCGAGCCGCTCGTCGCGCGGATGCTGGCCTCCTTCGAGAGGCGCACCGGGCTGCCCGTCGTCGTCAACACCAGCCTCAACACCGCCGGTCGGCCCATGGTCGACGACCCGCGCGACGCGCTGGAGTGCTTCGGCTCCGCACCCGTGGACCTGCTGGCCATCGGCCCGTTCGCGGTGCGCCGGGGGAGGGCGTTCGCATGACCGGCGCCCCCATGACCGGCTACGCCGTCGTCATCCCCACCCTCGCCCGCGGCACGCTCAGCGACTGCCTGGCCGCGCTGGCCGCGGCGCACGGGCCCCGCCCCGACGAGATCGTCCTCGTCGACGACCGGCCCGCGCCCGACGCCGACCCGGCGGCGCTGGAACACGCGCTGAGCGTCCTCGGCGAACTGCGCGAACGCACGGTGGTGCTGCGCAGCGGGGGCCGCGGGCCCGCCGCCGCCCGCAACACCGGCATCCGCGCGGTCACCTCGCCGTGGACGGCCTTCCTCGACGACGACGTCCAGGTCGGCCCGCACTGGTGCGACCAGCTGATCCAGGACCTCGCCGAGGCCGCGCCCGACACCGGCGCCGTCCAGGGCGTCATCGCCGTACCACTGCCCGGCGAACGCCGCCCCACCGACTGGGAACGCGGCACGGCGGGTCTCGCCAGGGCCCGCTGGATCACCGCCGACATGGCGTACCGCACCGACGTGCTCAAGGAGGTCCGCGGCTTCGACGAACGCTTCCCGCGCGCCTTCCGCGAGGACGCCGACCTGGCACTGCGCGTCCTCGGCGCCGGCTGGCGCATCCAGCGGGGCCGCCGCACCACCCGCCACCCCGTACGGGACGCCTCCCGCTGGGTGTCGCTGCGGCAGCAGCGCGGCAACGCCGACGACGCGCTGATGCGGCGCCTGCACGGCCCCGACTGGTGGTCCAAGGCGGTGGCG
>NZ_WWHX01000619.1 GCF_009862125.1 Streptomyces sp. SID5910 | reverse complement strand
AGCCAGGCCGCCGCGAGCAGGCCGACGCCGATGTGCGCGCCCAGCAGCAGCCAGGCGGTCGCGGGGTCGGCGTGCGCGAGCAGGGCGGCCAGCCGGTCGGTGTCGGCGCCGGTCACCCGGGTCAGCGGGGTGCCGGCCCCGGCGCCCACGCCCATGCCGCCGCCGCACAGCACGTCGAAGCCCACGGAGCGCAGCGGGCCCGCGACGGGGCCGCCCGCCCTGCCGTAGCAGACGTGCTGGCCGGTGGTGAGGACGGTGTCGGCGGCCAGCTCCAGCGGGATCAGCAGGGCGGCGATGCGCCCGAAGCCCCGCTCGCGCCGCCCGGCCAGGGCGTACGCGATCAGGAACACGGCGGCGGCGACCGCGGCCACCGTGCTCAGCGGCAGCGGAACCCCGGACAGCAGCACGTGCGACGCGGTGCTGAGCGTCACGACGAGGGCCGTGAACAGCGCCGCGCGTACGGCTCTGAGCGGGGTTCCGGATATGTCCATAGCGAGTCACGAGTGTGTCATGGGAGCCGGTAAGAGGCCCCTAAAGGGTCCCTGTGAGGCGGTGAGGGTCACAGCCCCGGGATACGGCCGTTGCGGAAGAGGTCGACGAAGGTCTGGTGGTCGGTGCGCGCGCGTGCCCCGTAGGTGTGGGCGAAGTCGACCAGCAGGGGCGCGAAGCCCTCCTCGTCGGCCGCGATCGCCGCGTCGATGGCCCGCTCGGTGGAGAACGGCACCAGGGACTCCCCGGACTGGTCGTCCGCCGCCGCGTGCATCGCGGCGGTGGCCCGGCCCAGGTCGGCGACGACCTCCGCGATCTCCTCCGGGTCGTCGATGTCGCCCCAGTCCAGGTCCACCGCGTACGGCGAGACCTCGGCGACCAGCTGCCCCGCGCCGTCCAGCTCGGTCCAGCCCAGCCACGGGTCGGCGTGCGCCTGGAGGGCGCGCTGGGAGATCACCGTGCGGTGGCCCTCGTGCTGGAAGTAGTCCCGGATCGCCCGGTCGGCGATGTGCCGGGAGACCGCCGGGGTCTGGGCCTGCTTGACGTAGATCACCACGTCGTTCTCCAGGGCGTCGCTGTTGCCCTCCAAGAGGATGTTGTACGACGGCAGGCCGGCGGAGCCGATGCCGATGCCCCGGCGGCCGACGACGTCCTTGACCCGGTAGGAGTCGGGGCGGGTCAGCGACGACTCCGGAAGCGTCTCCAGATAGCCGTCGAAGGCGGCCAGCACCTTGTACCGCGTGGCCGCGTCCAGCTCGATGGAGCCCCCGCCGGGCGCGAAGCGGCGCTCGAAGTCGCGGATCTCCGTCATCGACTCCAGCAGCCCGAACCGGGTCAGCGAACGGGCGACCCGCAGCGCGCCCAGCAGCGGGCCCTCCGCGGTGTCCAGCGTGAACGGCGGCACCTCGTCGCTCTTGGCGCCCGTGGCCAGCGAGTGGATCCGCTCCCGGTACGCGCCCGCGTACACCCGCACCAGCTCGGTGATCTGCTCGTCACTGAGGGCCTTCGCGTACCCGATCAGCGCGATGGAGGCGGCGAAGCGCTTGAGGTCCCAGGTGAAGGGGCCGACGTAGGCCTCGTCGAAGTCGTTGACGTTGAAGATCAGGCGGCCGGTGGAGTCCATGTACGTGCCGAAGTTCTCCGCGTGCAGGTCGCCGTGGATCCACACCCGGGAGGTCCGCTCGTCCAGGTACGGTCCGCCCGCGGTCTCGGCGTCCAGGTCGTGGTAGAAGAGGCACGCCGTGCCCCGGTAGAAGGCGAAGGCCGAGGCCGCCATCTTGCGGAACTTCACGCGGAACGCGGCCGGGTCGGCGGCCAGGAGCTCGCCGAAGGCGGTGTCGAAGACGGCGAGGATCTCCTCGCCGCGGTGCTCGTCACTGAGCTGCGAAACCGACATCGCTGGGTGCCTCCTGGTACGGGTGGTGCGTGGCGAGTGCGGCGGAAACCGCACTCGGACCAACGTTCGAGGGCGCGCGGGAGTGCCCGCCGCCCGGGGCCGGCCCGACACGCGGGGCCCCGCACGAAGGTACGCGGCCGGGGCCCCGGAGTGTCAGTCCCGGGGCATAGACTTCGACGCTGACCCCCGGACTGACCGCAGCCCGTCGACCGAGCTTTCCCAGGAGGCCGCACGTGTCCAAGCCGCCGTTCACGCACCTGCACGTCCACACCCAGTACTCGCTGCTGGACGGTGCCGCGCGGCTGAAGGACATGTTCGACGCGTGCAACGAGATGGGCATGACGCACATCGCCATGTCCGACCACGGCAACCTGCACGGGGCGTACGACTTCTTCCACTCCGCGAAGAAGGCCGGGGTCACCCCGATCATCGGGATCGAGGCGTATGTCGCTCCCGAGTCGCGCCGCAACAAGCGCAAGATCCAGTGGGGCCAGCCGCACCAGAAGCGGGACGACGTCTCCGGCTCCGGCGGCTACACCCACAAGACGATGTGGGCGACCAACAGGACGGGGCTGCACAACCTCTTCCGCCTCTCCTCCGACGCGTACGCCGAGGGCTGGCTCCAGAAGTGGCCCCGGATGGACAAGGAGACCATCTCCCAGTGGTCCGAGGGCATCGTCGCCTCCACCGGCTGCCCCTCCGGCGAGGTCCAGACCCGGCTGCGCCTCGGCCACTTCGACGAGGCCCTCAAGGCCGCCGCCGACTACCAGGACATCTTCGGCAAGGACCGGTACTTCCTGGAGCTGATGGACCACGGCATCGACATCGAGCACCGGGTCCGCGACGGCCTGCTGGAGATCGGCAGGAAACTCGGCATCCCGCCGCTGGTGACGAACGACTCGCACTACACCTACGCGCACGAGGCGACCGCCCACGACGCCCTGCTGTGCATCCAGACCGGCAAGAACCTCTCCGACCCGGACCGCTTCCGCTTCGACGGCACCGGCTACTACCTGAAGTCCACGGACGAGATGTACGCCATCGACTCCTCGGACGCCTGGCAGGAGGGCTGCGCCAACACGCTCCTCGTCGCAGAGATGGTCGACACCGACGGCATGTTCGAGAAGCGCGACCTCATGCCGAAGTTCGACATCCCGGAGGGCTACACCGAGGTCACCTGGTTCCAGGAGGAGGTCCGCCGCGGCATGGAGCGCCGCTTCGCGGGCCAGGTCCCCGAGGACCGCCAGAAGCAGGCCGAGTACGAGATGGACGTCATCATCCAGATGGGGTTCCCGGGCTACTTCCTCGTGGTCGCCGACTTCATCATGTGGGCCAAGAAGCAGGGCATCGCGGTCGGCCCCGGCCGAGGCTCCGCGGCCGGCTCGATCGTGGCGTACGCGATGGGCATCACCGACCTCGACCCGATCCCGCACGGCCTGATCTTCGAGCGGTTCCTCAACCCCGAGCGCGTCTCCATGCCCGACGTCGACATCGACTTCGACGAGCGCAGGCGCGTCGAGGTGATCAGGTACGTGACGGAGAAGTACGGCGCCGACAAGGTCGCCATGATCGGCACCTACGGCAAGATCAAGGCGAAGAACGCCATCAAGGACTCCGCGCGCGTCCTGGGCTACCCGTACGCGATGGGCGACCGGCTCACCAAGGCCATGCCCGCCGACGTCCTCGGCAAGGGCATCGACCTCAACGGCATCACCGACCCGACGCACCCGCGGTACAGCGAGGCCGGCGAGATCCGCTCGATGTACGAGAACGAGCCGGACGTCAAGAAGGTCATCGACACCGCCAAGGGCGTCGAGGGCCTGGTCCGGCAGATGGGCGTGCACGCCGCCGGCGTCATCATGTCCAGTGAGCCCATCGTCGACCACGCCCCGATCTGGGTGCGGCACACCGACGGCGTGACCATCACGCAGTGGGACTACCCGCAGTGCGAGTCGCTCGGCCTGCTGAAGATGGACTTCCTCGGCCTGCGCAACCTCACGATCATGGACGACGCCGTCAAGATGGTGAAGTCCAACAAGGGCATCGACCTCGACCTGCTGTCCCTGCCGCTGGACGACCCGACGACCTTCGACCTGCTCCAGCGCGGCGACACCCTCGGCGTCTTCCAGTTCGACGGCGGGCCCATGCGCTCCCTGCTGCGGCTGATGAAGCCCGACAACTTCGAGGACATCTCCGCCGTCTCCGCGCTCTACCGTCCCGGCCCCATGGGCATGGACTCGCACACCAACTACGCGCTCCGCAAGAACGGCCTCCAGGAGATCACGCCGATCCACAAGGAGCTGGAGGAGCCCCTCCAGGAGGTCCTGGCCGTCACCTACGGCCTGATCGTGTACCAGGAGCAGGTGCAGAAGGCCGCCCAGATCATCGCGGGCTACTCGCTCGGCGAGGCCGACATCCTGCGCCGCGTGATGGGCAAGAAGAAGCCCGACGAACTGGCGAAGAACTTCGTCCTCTTCCAGGAGGGCGCCCGCAAGAAGGGGTACAGCGACGAGGCCATCCAGGCGCTGTGGGACGTCCTGGTCCCCTTCGCCGGCTACGCGTTCAACAAGGCGCACTCGGCCGCGTACGGCCTGGTCTCGTACTGGACGGCGTACCTCAAGGCCAACCACCCCGCCGAGTACATGGCCGCGCTGCTCACCTCGGTCAAGGACGACAAGGACAAGTCGGCGGTCTACCTCAACGAGTGCCGCCGCATGGGCATCAAGGTGCTCCCGCCCAACGTCAACGAGTCCATGTCGAACTTCGCCGCGCAGGGCGACGACGTGATCCTCTTCGGCCTCTCCGCCGTGCGCAACGTCGGCACCAACGTGGTGGAGTCGATCATCAGGTGCCGCAAGGCCAAGGGGAAGTACGCGTCCTTCCCCGACTACCTGGACAAGGTGGAGGCGGTCGTCTGCAACAAGCGGACGACGGAGTCGCTGATCAAGGCCGGCGCCTTCGACGAGATGGGCCACACCCGCAAGGGCCTCACCGCGCAGTACGAGCCGATGATCGACAACGTGGTCGCGGTCAAGCGCAAGGAGGCCGAGGGCCAGTTCGACCTCTTCGGCGGCATGGGCGACGAGCAGAACGACGAGCCCGGCTTCGGACTCGACGTGGTCTTCGGCGAGGACGAGTGGGACAAGACCTATCTCCTCGCCCAGGAGCGGGAGATGCTCGGCCTCTACGTCTCCGACCACCCGCTCTTCGGCCTGGAGCACGTGCTGTCCGACAAGGCCGACGCGGGCATCTCCCAGCTCACCGGCGGTGACTTCGGCGACGGGGCGGTCGTCACCATCGGCGGCATCATCTCCGGCCTCCAGCGCAAGATGACCAAGCAGGGCAACGCCTGGGCCATCGCCACCGTCGAGGACCTGGCCGGCTCCATCGAGTGCATGTTCTTCCCCGCGACCTACCAGCTGGTGTCCACCCAACTCGTCGAGGACGCCGTGGTGTTCGTCAAGGGACGCCTCGACAAGCGCGAGGACGTGCCGCGGCTGGTCGCGATGGAGCTGATGATCCCCGACCTGTCCAACGCGGGCGCCAACGCACCCGTCGTCCTCACCATCCCGGCGACCCGGGTCACCCCGCCGATGGTCAGCCGCCTCGGCGAGATCCTCACCCACCACCGGGGCGACAGCGAGGTCCGCATCAAGCTCCAGGGCCCGACGAAGACGACGGTGCTGCGCCTGGACCGGCACCGGGTCAAGCCCGACCCGGCGCTCTTCGGCGACCTGAAGGTGCTGCTCGGCCCGTCCTGCCTGGCGGGCTGACGGCCGAAGCCGAGGAAGACCAAGGGGCGCACCCGGCACCGGGTGCGCCCCTTCGTGTCACGGCGGGCGCGACGGCCCGTGCGCCGGACGTCAGTTGTGGCCGAAGCGCTTCTGCCGCTTGCGGGAGGCCACGTCGCCGGGCGACAGCGGCGGGGCGTGCTGCTCCTCGCGGTCCAGTACGGCCGACTCGGCGGCCTGCGGGGCACGGGCGGGCTGGGACTGCTTACGCTCACGGTTGTTCTTGTTCTTGGCCATGGTGATCTACCTCCTGAGGGGGATCTGTCGGGCCAGGTACCGCCTCAGATTCACATAGACTGAAAAAGAACGCATATCGGGTAATTACCGTGCGTGACACGGCTCGTCGGGTCACGGGCCGCCGAAACGCCACGCCGAAGATCGAGTTCGGGCCGTTAACCTCCGCGCCGTCGGGCAGACTCGAAGCAAGCCCGAAGCAAACCTCCCGGAAAGAGGGTGGATCGCGTGGACCGCTGCATCGTCCTGGTGGACGCCGGGTATCTGCTGGGGGCCGCCGCCAGTCTCCTCGCCGGGGAGCCCTCGCGCTCGCGCATCACCGTCGATCACGCCGCCCTCATCCAGGGGTTGCGTGACCGCGCCGAGTCCGACACGCAGCAGCCCCTGCTGCGCATCTACTGGTTCGACGGCGCCCCCGACCGCGTCCCGCAGCCCGAGCACCGCCGGCTGCGCGTGATGCCCCGGGTCACCGTCCGGCTCGGCGCCCTCACCCGCAGCGACGGCCGCTGGGCGCAGAAGGGCGTGGACGCCGCCATGCACGCCGAGCTGACCGAGCTGGCCCGCAACCGGGCCTGCTCCGACGTCGTCCTGGTGACCGGCGACGGCGATCTGCTGCCCGGCATGATGGCCGCCAAGGAACACGGCGTCGCCGTCCACCTGTGGGCCGTGCAGGCCGCCGACGGCGACTACAACCAGTCCGAGGACCTGGTCGCCGAGGCCGACGAGCGCCGCGTCCTCGACCGCGCCTGGATCACCAAGGCGGTGCGTGCCAAGGAGGTCGGCGGCATCTGCGCCCCGCCGCCCGTGCCCCGGCCCGAGATCGCCGCGATCCTGTCCGCGCCGCTGCCCGAGTCCGCCCTGTCCGCCGCGACCGAGCGGCCCGCCCGCGAGCCCGCCCACCCCGCGGCGGACACCGCCCCGCGCAACGGCACCGAGGAGCGCGCGACGCCCGCCAGGGGCGTCCCCACCCCCAAGGACCTGGCCTCCCTGCGCGCCCCCGGCGCCCAGCCCCCCGCGCACCCGCCGACCGCCACCCTGCGCTGGTCCTCCGACAAGGGCTGGGTCGACCGGCCCGCCGCCGAGCAGGCCGAGGCCGTCGCCCTGCCGACCCTGGCCCAGCTCACCACGGCCGAGCAGCGCTGGGCCGACCGCGAGGAGGACATCACCACGGTCGGCGGCGACCCGTACGAGGTCGGACAGGTGTTCGCCCGCCGCTGGGTGGAACGCCTCGGCGACCACGGCCACCTCCAGAAACTGTCCGGCATGTACCCCCGCATCCCGCACCGCGTCGACGGCGAGCTGCTGCGCTACGCCGCCCGCTTCGGACTGCTGGCCCACAAGGACGACCAGATCGACGAGCACGACCGGTACGCGATCAGGGCCGGATTCTGGCGGGAGATCGACGTGCGGACCGCCACGGAGCGCGCCCCCGCCGGGGAGTGACGCCCCGGCCGAATTGATGCTTATGGGCGGACCCGAGGGCGAGCCGGGGTTCACGACCCCGTACTCTCGTCCCTTGTGAATACGCGCGCGCCCCAGGCACTTCGACCCGGCGGCGATGCCGTGTGCGTGGTGCGCGGACTGATCAAGACCTATGCGGCGGTACGCGGCCGGCGCGGCGTTCCGGCCGCCCCCGAGGTCCGGGCCACCGACGACGTGACGCTGGACATCCGCCGCGGCGAGATCTTCGGCCTGCTCGGACCGAACGGCGCGGGAAAGTCCACCCTCGTCCGCCAGCTGACCGGCCTGATGCGGCCCGACAGCGGCAGCGTGGAGATCCTCGGCCACGACATCGTGCGCCACCCCGAACGGGCCGCGCGGATCCTCGCCTACCTCGGCCAGGAGTCCAGCGCCCTGGACGAGCTCACCGTCTCGCTCGCCGCCGAGACCACCGGGCGGCTGCGCGGCCTGGACGCCGCCGACGCGCGCGCCGAGCGCGACGCCGTCCTCGACGAACTGGGCCTGACCCCCCTCGCCTCCCGCCCGCTCAAGAAGCTCTCCGGCGGACAGCGGCGCCTGGCCTGCTTCGCCGCCGCGCTGGTGGGGGAGCGCCCGCTGCTCGTCCTGGACGAGCCGACCACCGGCATGGACCCGGTGGCGCGGCGCGCCGTCTGGGCCGCCGTCGACCGCCGGCGCGCCGAGCGCGGAACGACCGTGCTGCTCGTCACCCACAACGTCATCGAGGCCGAGACCGTCCTCGACCGGGTCGCCGTCCTCGACCGCGGCCGCGTGATCGCCTGCGACACCCCGGCCGGACTCAAGGAGCAGGTCGCCGGCGAGGTCCGCGTCGACCTGGTGTGGCGCGAGACCGCCCCGCTGGGCGTCCCCGAGGTCGCCGCGCTGCGCGACCGGGCCGCCGAGTCGGGCCGCCGCTGGACGCTGCGCCTCGCCCCGGAGGAGGCCCGCACGGTCGTCGCCACCGTCACCGGCGGGGCCGCGTTCGCCGCGCTGGACGACTTCACCCTGGCCACGCCCAGCCTGGAGGACGTGTACCTGGCGCTGGGCGGCGCCGCGCGACAGGGGCTGGTCAGGACGTGAGCGCCCCGGACGGTGAGACAGCACGACGCCGCGTCCGTACCGGACGGGGCGAGCACCTGCGTGAGGGGGCTGAGTGCACAGCGGCTCAGCGACGAGTGGTGAAGGGGAGCAGCACGACGTGAGTGTCGTACCCGCCGAAGTCCTGCCCGACCGCGCCCCGGCCGCCGAGGAGCGGGGCGCCGCCGCGCTCGGGCCCCGGGCGCGGCTGTGGCCCTCCCTGGTGGCGGTGTACCGGGCGCAGCTGTCCCGGGCCCGGGTCGCGCGCATCCCGCTGCTGTTCGTGGCCACGTTCCAGTCGATCGGCATCATGATCCTGATGCGCGGCGTCGTGGACGGCGGCGGCGAGGCGCAGGCCGTGGTCGCCGGGTCGGCGGTGCTCGTCGTGGCCTTCGTCGCGCTGAACCTCCTCGCCCAGTACTTCGGCCAGCTGCGCGCCAGCGGCGGCCTCGACCACTACGCGACCCTGCCGGTGCCGCCGGCCGCGGTGGTGCTGGGCGCGGCGGGCGCGTACGCGTCCTTCACCGTGCCGGGGACCGTGGTGACGGCGGTGTTCGGATGCCTGCTGTTCGGGCTGCCGATGACGCATCTGTGGGTGCTGGTGGCCGTGATCCCGCTGGCCGGCGCCGCGCTCGCCGGGCTGGGCGCGGCACTGGGGCTGCTCGCGCCCCGGCCCGAGCTCGCCACCCTGCTGGGCCAGCTGGGCATGTCGGCGGCGCTGCTGCTGGGCGTGCTGCCCGCCGAGCGGATGCCGGAGGCGGTGCGCCTCGCCCGTGACCTGCTGCCCTCCACGTACGGCGTGGAGGCCTTCGCGCGGACCTTCGGGCCCCGGCCCGACTGGGCCTTCGTCCTCGGTGACCTCGCCGTGTGCGCGGCGGTCGGCGTGATCTCCCTGGCCGTCGCCACGTGGGCGTACCGCCGGGCCGCCGTCCGGTGACGCGCGGCACAGGCGGGTTTGGCACGATGGCAGGGTGACCGCACCTCTGACTCCCCCTCCGCCGCCGAACGAGCACTCGTCGTCCCACGGCGGGCCGGTGCCGCCGCCCGTGGGCGCGCATGCGATGGGCACCGCGTACGACCCTCACGGCGAACAGGACGGCCCCGGGATGCTGACCGAAGTGCGGCAGGCCGCCGTCACCCTGGTGGCGGTGGCCGTCTCCGGCGCCCTGCTGGGCGTGCTGTGGTGGTGGCTGGCGCCGAGCGTGCCGCTCGTCGGCGAGGTCGTGGACGGCAGCTGGGCGGTCTACCTGAAGGACTCCGAGGGCGAGCAGGCCGTCGGGGTCGACGGCACGTTCACGCTGCTCGCGCTCGGCTTCGGCGCGCTCAGCGCGCTGGCCGTCTTCCTGCTGCGACGGCGCGGGGGCGTGCCGCTGGTGGTGGGCCTGGGCGTCGGCGCCTTCCTCGGGTCGCTGCTGGCGTGGCGGGTCGGGGTGTGGCTGGGCCCCGGGTCGGACGTGATCGCGCACGCGCAGGAGGTCGGCAAGGGGGTGACGTTCTCCGCGCCGCTGAAGCTGGGCGCGAAGGGGGCGTGGCTGGCCTGGCCGTTCGCCGCGCTGGTGGTGCACCTGGGCCTGACGGGCCTCTTCGGCCCC
>NZ_WWHX01000618.1 GCF_009862125.1 Streptomyces sp. SID5910 | reverse complement strand
GTGCGACGTCCGTCGTCAGCGGGCCGAGCGTATAGAACGGGGCTTCATCGCAGATCTCCTGCTGAAGGTCGATGTTCTCCTTGATCTTGTGCATCGGGACGTGGCCCGGGCCCTCGATCATGGTCTGAACGTTCAAACGCTTCGCGACCCGGTTGAGTTCCCCGAGCGTGCGCAACTCCGCGAACTGCGCCTCGTCGTTGGCGTCCGCGATCGATCCCGGCCGCAGACCGTCGCCGAGGGAGTACGTGACGTCGTACGCGGCGAGGATCTCGCAGAGCTCCTCGAAGTTCTCGTACAGGAACGACTCCTTGTGGTGCGCCAGGCACCAGGCCGCCATGATCGAGCCGCCGCGCGAGACGATGCCGGTCTTGCGGTTCGCCGTGAGCGGCACGTAGGCCAGGCGGACGCCCGCGTGGACCGTCATGTAGTCCACGCCCTGCTCGGCCTGCTCGATCACCGTGTCCTTGTAGACCTCCCAGGTCAGGTCCTCGGCCTTGCCGTCGACCTTCTCCAGGGCCTGGTAGAGCGGCACGGTGCCGATGGGCACGGGGGAGTTGCGCAGCACCCACTCGCGGGTGGTGTGGATGTTGCGGCCGGTGGACAGGTCCATGACCGTGTCGGCGCCCCATCGGGTCGCCCAGGTCATCTTCTCGACCTCCTCCTCGATGGAGGACGTCACCGCCGAGTTGCCGATGTTGGCGTTCACCTTCACCAGGAACCGCTTGCCGATGATCATCGGCTCGATCTCCGGGTGGTTGACGTTGGCCGGCAGCACGGCCCGCCCGGCGGCGATCTCCTCACGGACCACCTCCGGCGCCACGTTCTCCCGGATGGCCACGTACTCCATCTCGGGCGTGATCTCGCCCCGGCGCGCGTACGCGAGCTGCGTCACCGCCGTGCCGTCCCGGCCGCGGCGCGGCTGACGCGGGCGCCCGGGGAAGACCGCGTCCAGATTGCGCAGGCCACCGCGCGGTGAGGTGTGCTTGATCCCGTCGTCCTCGGGGCGGACGGGACGGCCCGCGTACTCCTCGGTGTCGCCGCGGGCGATGACCCAGTTCTCCCGCAGCGGCGGCAGCCCCCTGCGGACGTCGGTGTCGACGAGTGGATCGGTGTACGGGCCCGAGGTGTCGTAGAGCGTGACCGACTGCCCGTTGGTGAGGTGCACCTGACGGACCGGCACCCGCAGGTCGGGGCGCGAGCCCTCGACGTACGCCTTGTGCCAGCCGATGGACTTCCCGGCCTCCGCGGACTCCGCCTCGGCGGGGTTCTGGGTGGAGGCAGGCGTGCGTGCGTCCTTGATGGTCATGAGACCTACTCCCTACGCCGGCATTACCCGGTAACAGGTTCAGCGGTCGACGCAGCGGTATCCGTCTGGCGACGCCTCGTGGTCAACATCACTCGACTTCGGTGATGTTTCCCGTGAAACATCGCTGGGACGGAGGTCAGCGCCCTCTCAGCCCGGTGCTCCGAGCTCCCGCGTGTACAAAGGTGCCCCCACGCTAGCGTCAATTCGGGCGCGGTGAACAGAGGGCCCCCCTCGTTCTTGCGATGATCGGTCGGTGACCACGACCCAGCACCCTCCCTATCCGCCGCACGAACCTCGCCGCGGCCCGGGCGCGCAAGCAGGCGACGGGCGTGCGGAAGGCCATGCCTCCGAGGGCCCGTACGGTCGCGGTGGGAGACAGGAAGCGGGTCACGGCCACGGCTCTTCCCTCGGCGGCCACGACTCCGGTCACGGGTCCGGTGACGGGACGGGCCACGGAGCCGGCGGTGAGCACTCCGGTGGCGGACACGGTGGCGGTGGCGGACACGGGCACTCGCACGGCCACGGACACGGACACGGTCACGGGCCCGCGGCGCCCGTCTCACGGCATCTGCGGAAGGTCATCGCGGCGGTCCTCATCCCGTTCGCCGCGGCGGTGGTGGTCGGGCTCGCCGTGCTGTGGCCGGGCGGCGCACCACCGCACGAGCGCACCGGGGTCGGCTTCGACCGGCAGACGCAGCAGGCCACGGTCACCGAGGTGGAGCGGCTGAGCTGCAAGTCCGCCAACGCCTCCGGTGTCCCGCCGACCGGTGACACCTCCACCGCGGAGGGCTCTTCCGCGGTGCAGCGGGAGAACGGCGACTGCAAGCGGGCGACGATCCGCATCGACACCGGCAAGGACAAGGGCCGCACCTTCAACGAGATCGTGCAGCCGGACCAGACACGCCAGCTGCACGAGGGCCAGAAGGTGATCGTCGCCTACGAGCCGTCCGCGCCGAAGGACCTCCAGTACTCGGTGACCGACATCGACCGCGGGTTCCCGATGGCCCTGCTCGCCGGCATCTTCGCGCTCGCCGTCGTGGTCGTCGGCCGGCTGCGGGGTCTGATGGCCCTCATCTCCCTGGCCATCAGCTTCCTGCTGCTGAACTTCTTCATCCTGCCCGCCATCCTCCAGGGGTCGAACCCGCTGCTCGTGGCGGTGATCGGGTCCAGCGCCATCATGCTGATCGCCCTCTACCTGTGCCACGGACTGTCGGCACGAACGTCCGTGGCGGTGCTCGGAACCCTGGTCTCGCTGGTGCTGATCGGCGTCCTGGGCTCGCTGTTCATCGGCTGGGCCGCGCTCAGCGGCAACACGGACGACAACACCGGCCTGATCCACGGGCTGTATCCGTCGATCGACATGAGCGGTCTGCTGCTCGCCGGGGTCATCATCGGTTCCCTCGGTGTCCTCGACGACGTGACGGTGACCCAGACGTCGGCGGTCTGGGAGCTGCACGAGGCCAATCCCACGATGGGCTGGCGCGGCCTGTACCGCGCGGGCATCCGCATCGGCCGCGACCACATCGCCTCCGTCGTCAACACCCTCGTCCTCGCCTACGCGGGCGCCGCGCTGCCGCTGCTGCTGCTGTTCTCGATCGCCCAGAGCAGCGTGGGGACGGTCGCCAACAGCGAGCTGGTCGCGGAGGAGATCGTGCGCACGCTGGTGGGATCGATCGGCCTGGTGGCGTCCGTGCCGGTCACCACCGCCCTCGCGGCCGTGGTCGTCTCGGCCGACCGTCCGGCAGGCCGCCCGGTCGGGCAGGGCGCCGGTGCGGCGCCGGGCACCGTGCCGGCGCCGGCGCGTGGCGGGCGGGGCCGCCGCCGCAAGCGCTGAACCACGCGAGGGCGGTCCCCACGGCACCGCGAGCCGTCCGGCCTGAAGAACCGTTCCTGCACAGGCGGGCAGCCTGCCGAAGCGTTACGCCACCACCCATGTCCGCCGTAACGGTTCAGCCCGCGCTCTGCTCCTCCGCGAGGATGCGGTCCAGTGCCTCGTCGAGGTGTGCGTCGAAGTCGGCGAGCGCGCCCTCCTGCCCCAGCGGCACCAGCTTGTCGGTCCGGTCGAGGAACGCCACGAGCGGCGCCGCCGAGGAACGGAACAGCGCCTGGTCGCTGCCGACCTGAAGACGGATCAGCACCTCGGCCAGCGGTCCCGGATCGACCGGCGCGATGCGCACGTCACCGTCACCGCACGGCGTGCCCACCCCGTCGACCAACAGCTCCCGGCCGAAGGCCCAGGTCACCGGGGCATCGCCAGGCAGATGGAAGGTCAGCCGCACCGCGTAGGGATCACTGGTCTGGTAGCGCAGCTCCACCGGAATGCGGAAAGAGAGCTCCTCGGACACGAGAAAGCTCATCATGACCTCTGCCTGCACGGACTCGCCCATCGCCTACCCCGTCATTCGCCGTCGACTGTCCGGGAATCAAACCTCTTACACTGGTGGCATCTTGCTCAACGTACACACCAGATCACAAGGAGTGAGTTTTCAGATACTGATAGAGAGCGCGAGTGACCCCAGAAGCCGGCCCATTTCGTGCTGTAGACGCTGTGCCGCGGGCAGCAGCCGCTCGGCCTGATGGGCGGGTAGGGAGAGGGCCATCGTCGCGGCCGTGGTGCCGATGGTGATCGGGACCGCCGCACAGACCGCGCCCAGGGCGTACTCCTGGCGCTCGGTCACCGGCGCCATCCGCCGCGTACGTTCCAGTCGTTTCATCAGACTGACCCCGTCACGCACCGTGTACGGCGTCAAGGGGCTCACCGGGTAGCGGTCCAGGTGATCGCGGCGGGCCTCCTCGTCCAGCTGCGACAGCAGGCACTGCCCGACGGCGTGCGCGTGGCCGGTCTCGCGGAAGTCCGCCCACTCCTCCACCGCGGGATTGCCCGGGGTGTCGGAGACGCACACGACCTCGATCTCGCCGTCGCGGTACAGGGCGTAGTAGACGGGAGCACCGATCGCGTCGCGCCAGCGCGCCAGGGCGTCGACGATCGTGCTGCGACGTTTCTGCTCGGCCCCGCTGCTGCTCAGCCGCTCGGCGGCCTCTCCGAGGAAGAACAGCCCCTTCTCCCGGCGCAGATATCCCTCGTGCACGAGCGTGCGCAGCAGGTGATACGCCGTGGGCAGCGCCAGCCGCGTCTCCCGGGCCAGCTGCTTGGCGGGTGCCCCGTACCGGTGCTCCGCGACGCACTCCAGCAGGCGCATCGCGCGCTGCACCGAGCCGATGAGGGTCACCGCGGGCGGTTCCGCGGAGGGCGGCCCGGCGGGCGCGGGGGGTGTCCGGGGCCCCGAACGGGGCTGCACGGGCAGTGCGCGCGGCGGGACGAATGCGGTGTCAGCCGTGGCCAAGGGTCACTCCCGGAACGCGAGGGGGGCAGCCCGTGCGGGGAAACACGGGGTGGGGGGTACGCCGCTCGCGGGGTCGCCCCCGCGTCGAGTTCCGGACTCTAACCGCCGGTCACCGCGTGCCGACGGCCCGTCCGGGAAACTTCCCTCGCGCGAGGGAACGGGCAGTTCCTGTTACCGCCCCCGGTGTCCCGCGCCGCTCACCAGTCGCTGCGTGACGAGGAGCCCGTCATGAACTTGCGTACGACGTAGATCAGTCCGCCGACGAGCGCCACGAAGAGCAGCAGCTTGAACAGCAGTCCGACCACGAAGCCGACCACGCTGGCGATCAGCCCGCCGAACACGACCAGGGCGATGACCGGCACCGCGATCCACTTCACCCACCACGGCAGTCCCGTGAAGATCTCTCGCATCGCCCTCGTCCTTACCTCTCCGCCCGTCCGAGCGCCGGGGCCTCGGGTGGCCCGGGATCCCGCGGGGAATCTCCTGATGTCCTGCACTCGATGCTAGGGCCGCGAGAGCCTCGCCAGGGCCCTCGCACCCCTTGTCTCCCCCTGACCGATCCCCTAGGGAACCCCGGGGTCGCGGCTCAGCTCTCGGGCGGAGAGAACACCACGAGCACCCTCAGGTCCTCGCTGATGTGGTGGAACTTGTGGGCCACACCGGCCGGCACGTACACCACACTGCCGCGGGCGACATCGGTGGTCTCCAGACCCACCGTGATCGCGGCGCGGCCGCTGACCACGAAGTACACCTCGTCCTGCGCGTGCGGCTTCTGCGGGTCCGCCGTGCCCGCGTCGAGCGCGTACAGCCCGACCGACATGTTCCGCTCGCGAAGGAACTGCAGATAGGCGCCGTCGTTGGCGGCGCGCTCCGCCTCCAGTTCGTCCAGCCGGAATGCCTTCATCGCCTCGTCCGCCCCTGCCTCACCGTTCGATTCCGATCGCATCTGCCACGATCAGACACATGAAGAATTTCCTAGTCAAGACGATCGCCAACGCGGGCGCCCTGGCCGTCGCCGTGTGGCTGCTCGACAAGATCACCCTGACCGGTGGCAGCACCGGCGAGAAGGCCGCCACGCTGATCGTGGTCGCCCTGGTCTTCGGGCTGGTGAACATGCTGGTGAAGCCGATCGTGCAGGTGCTCACCTTCCCGCTGTTCATCCTCACCCTCGGCCTGTTCACGCTGGTGGTCAACGCGCTCATGCTGTTGCTCACCTCGTGGCTGGCCGACAAGCTCGACGTGAGCTTCCACGTGGAGGGCTTCTGGACCGCCGTCCTGGGCGGCCTGATCATCTCGGTCGTGTCCTGGGCCCTCAACGCCTTCCTGCCCGACGGGGACTGAGTCCCATGACCTACCGCGTCTGCTTCGTGTGCACGGGGAACATCTGCCGCTCCCCGATGGCCGAGGCCGTCTTCCACGCGCGCGTGGCGGAGGCCGGGCTCGACGACCTCGTCGAGGCCGACAGCGCCGGCACCGACGGATGGCACGAGGGCGAGGGCGCCGACCCGCGCACCGTGGCCGTCCTGGCGGAGAACGGCTACGCCCTCGACCACACGGCCCGGCAGTTCCAGCCGTCCTGGTTCGCACGCCTCGACCTCGTCGTCGCCCTCGACGCGGGCCACCTGAGGACACTGCGGCGGCTCGCGCCCACGGAGCGGGACGCGGCCAAGGTACGGCTGCTGCGGTCGTACGACCCCGCCGCCGACGGCGGTGACCTGGATGTACCGGATCCCTACTACGGGGGTGCGGACGGCTTCGACGAGTGCCTTGAGATGGTGGAGGCGGCGAGCGGCGGACTGCTCGCCGCCGTACGTGAGCACATGAAGGGACGGGCGGCATGAACGATTCCGCTGGCGGCGACGGAGGAGCACCGGGCGCGGACACGTCCGCCGGTGACGGCACACGCGCGGTGCGCGCCGGTCTGCCCGAACCGGTCAAGCACGAGCCGACCCTGCCCGGTCCCGTGTTCGCCGCCCACTTCCACCTGCCGGGCGACCCCACCGGCCCGTACACCTACGGCCGCGACGAGAACCCCACCTGGACCCACCTGGAGCGCGCCATCGGCGAGCTGGAGGCACCCGGGCGGGACGACGCGGAGACGCTCGTGTTCGCCTCGGGCATGGCCGCGATCTCCGCGGTGCTCTTCTCCCAGCTGCGCGCCGGGGACGTGGCCGTGCTGCCCGACGACGGCTACCAGGCGCTGCCGCTGCTCCGCGCCCAGCTGGAGACCTACGGCATCGAGGTGCGCACCGCCCCGACCGGCGGCGACGCCCAGCTCGCCGTCCTGGACGGGGCGAGGCTGCTGTGGATCGAGACGCCCTCGAACCCGGGCCTCGACGTGTGCGACGTCCGGCGGCTCGTCGAGGCGGCACACGCGCGCGGCGCCCTGGTCGCCGTCGACAACACGCTCGCCACGCCGCTCGGACAGCGCCCGCTGGAGCTCGGCGCCGACTTCTCCGTGGCCAGCGGGACCAAGCAGCTCACCGGCCACGGCGACGTCCTGCTGGGGTACGTCACCGGCCGCGACGCCGAGGCCATGGCCGCCGTACGGCGCTGGCGCAAGATCGCCGGCGCGATCCCCGGGCCCATGGAGGCCTGGCTCGCGCACCGTTCGATCTCCACCCTCCAGCTGCGTGTCGACCGGCAGAACGCCACCGCGCTGAAGGTGGCCGAAGCCCTGCGGGAGCGGCCCGAGGTGACCGGCCTGCGATACCCGGGGCTGCGTGACGACCCCTCGCACGAGGTCGCCTCGCGGCAGATGCGGCGCTACGGATGCGTCGTCTCCTTCACGCTGCCCTCGCGTGCGCGTGCCGATCGTTTTCTCGACGCCCTGCGGCTCGTGGACGACGCGACGAGCTTCGGCGGGGTGCGGTCCACGGCCGAGCGGCGCGGACGCTGGGGCGGCGACGCGGTACCGGAGGGCTTCATCCGCCTCTCGGTCGGCGCGGAGGATCCCGAGGACCTGGTGGCCGATCTGCTGCGCGCCCTGGAGCGGTCGGCGGACTGAGTTCCGCCGCGCAGTCGCCGTCCGGTGCCCGGCCGGACACGACGGACGGTCCGAGCCTCCCCCCTCGTGGCTCGGACCGTCCGCTCGGTTCCGCGCGCGAAGAACCGCGCGACCAAGGCTAGTTGACTCAGTGTCAGTGTCCAATCACAGTAGCGACAGCGACCTATCGACATATTTATAGTTGAGCGCGGCCGGGGGCGCCTGGAACGCCGGGGAAGGGGGAGGTCTTCCGTGGATCTGGCCTTGCTGCGCACGTTCGTGACCGTGCACCGGGCCGGTTCCTTCACCCGCGCCGCCGCCCTGCTCGGCCTCTCCCAGCCTGCCGTCACCTCGCAGATCAGGACACTGGAACGGCAGCTCGGCCGGCCCTTGTTCCTGCGCCAGGCCCGAGGCGTCACCCCGACGACCATCGGCGACGAACTCGCCCACAAGGCCGCCCCGCACCTCGACGCGCTGGTGGAGATCGCCGAGACCGGGGTCGACGACGACTCCCCGGTACGCACCCTGCATCTCGCCGGGCCACCCGAGTTCACCGCCGAGCGGGCGCTGCCCGCGCTCACGGAGCTCACCGGCAAGGACGGGCAGGGCTTCGCGCTGCGCGCCACCTTCGGGAACGCCGAGGAGGCACTGGACGGACTGGCCGCCGGACATCATGATCTGGCCATCGGCACCGCCCGGCCGCGCGGCGCTCTGCTCACGGCGACTCCGCTCTGCGACGAGGAGCATGTCCTGGTCGCCGCGCCCCGCTGGGCCGCGCAGACCGGCGCCGGGAAGCCCCGCCGCACCTCGGCACGGGATCTGGCGCACGTGCCCGTGGTCGAGGTGCACGAGTCGCTGCCCTTCGTCAGCCGGTACTGGGCGTCCGTCTTCGACACCTGCCCGGCCGCCCCTGGCACCGTCGTCGTTCCCGACCTGCGGGCGGTGCTCACCTGCGTGGTCTCGGGCGCCGGGCTCGCCGTGCTGCCCCGCTATCTGTGCGCCGCTGCTCTGGCACGCGGGGACGTCGTCGCCCTGCACGATCCGGCGGTGCCGCCGCTGCGGACGTACTTCCTGGTGGTGCGCACCGGCACGCTGGCGATGCCGCACATCGCCCGTGCCCACGAGTGGCTGCTGCGTGCGGCGGGGGACTGGAGCTGAGCGGCCGGGCACGCCGATGTTTCACGTGGAACCAGCCGGGCCACATTTCTCCCATGACCGTCCGACCCGTGGTCAAGCGCACCGCCCGCGCCGTCCTGCTGGACGGCGGCGACCTGATTCTGATCAAGCGCACCAAGCCCGGTGTCGATCCCTACTGGGTCACTCCCGGAGGCGGGGTCGAGCCGGAGGACACGACCGTCGTCGACGCCCTGCACCGCGAGGTCTACGAGGAGCTGGGCGCCAAGATCAGCGACGTGGTCCCCTGCTTCGTGGACACCGTGGAGCACATCGGTGAGGACGGTGGCGCGACCGGCGTGAAGGTGCAGCACTTCTTCGTCTGCCACCTGGAGTCCATGGACCCGGCGCTGCGGCACGGTCCCGAGGTCGACGAGCCCGCCGGCGAGTACGAGATCGTCCGGGTGCCGTTCACCCGGGTCGGGATCGCCTCGGTCCATCTCGTACCGCTGTCGTTGCGGCACTATCTGGACGGCAACATCGAGGGCGTACGCGCGATGCACGCGCCCGATCTCGGCTGACGCCCGCACACTGCGCCATGACATGGCCAAAAGGTCATGCGTCCCCCGGCAAAGAGGTGGACGCGGACGGCTCCCGTCGGACAGCCTGACCTGCGTGGCGACTCCTTCCCTCTCCTCCTTGCCGATCCGCCGTCTGACGCTCCGCGATCTCACCGCCTGCGCCGACTTGTCCGAGGACCGGGGGTGGCCACGCGAGGAACACAAGTGGGGCTTCCTTCTCACCGCCGGAAAGGGCTACGGCATCGACGACCCCGCAGGCGGCCTCGTCAGTGTCTGCACCGTCACCGAGTACGGCCCGGTCGAGCGGCCGTCGCTCGCGGCCATCGGCATGGTGCTGGTCGCCGAGCGGCACGCCCGCCAGGGTGTGGGACGCCGGCTGATGCGCCACGTGCTCTCGGCGCAGGGCACCACGCCACTGACGCTGCACGCGACCCCGAACGGCCGCCCGCTCTACGAGGAGCTCGGCTTCAAGGGCACCGGCCGGGCGGAGATGGTGCGGGGGCGTTTCACGCCGGGCGGGCCCGAGCCGCGGATCGCCACACGGGCGGCCACCGCGGAGGACCTCACCGCCATCCTCCGGCTCGACGAGGAGGTCTTCGGCGCCGACCGCACCCACATCCTCACGCGCCTGCCCGCCTTCGCAGACCAGCTGCGCGTGGCCGAGGAGGCGGGCCGGCTCATCGGGTACGCCGCCGCCTGGCCCAACATGGACACCCACGTCGTGGGACCGCTGATCGCCCGCGACACCGAGACGGCCAAGGCCCTCGTGACCTCCCTCGCCGCCCGCACCGACCGGCCGCTGCGCACCGACATCGACGTACGGCACGAAGAGCTGCTGACGTGGGCCAACGAGCGCGGCCTCGCCACGGTCGCCACGAACGCGGTCATGACGTACGGGATCACGGAGCTGCCCGGGGACCGGACCCGCCGGTTCGCTCCGCTGACCGTGGCGGCCGGCTGACCTCCGCGCGGCGCGGCGGCGGGGAGGTCGGCGGTGGGGGCGTCCAGCTGGAGTGCCGTGTAGGCCTTGCGGGTGCTGGTCTCCCCGGAGATCAGCACGGCGCGGTCGTCACGCCGGAAGGCGAGCAGATGGCCGCCGGCGTCGAGGACGGTGACGCTGACGGTGACCCCGGCGGCCTCGGCGGCACGGTGGGCCGCGGCGACGAGGCTCTCGGCGTCCTGGATGGACAGCGGGACGACGGCGGTGCTGGTGGTCGTGGTCATGGGGGATTCTCCTTGCTTGATGCGGTGGTGCTGCACCTCGTTCGGGACGAGGCACGGTGGGATCGCTGATCGCGGGGACGGCCCTGGCACCGCGACGCGGTGGCCCGGTCGCCCGGGCGGTTCAGTGGGTCACGGCGGTCCGCTGCTCGCCGGCTGCGGAGCCCGCGACGACGGCGCCGGACGCGTCGTCGCGCCGTTCCAGCGCGGCCGAGACGAGGGCCAGGACCAGGGCCGCGGCGGCGAGGGCGGCGCCGACCCAGTTCGGCGCCGTGTAGCCGAAGCCCGCGCTGATGACGACGCCGCCGAGCCAGGCGGACAGCGCGTTGCCGAGGTTGAAGGCGCCGATGTTCACGGCCGAGGCCAGCGTCGGGGCACCGTGGGCGTGGTCGAGGACGCGCTTCTGGAGCGGCGGCACGGTGGCGAAGCCCAGGGCACCGATCAGGACGATCGTTCCGGCAGCCGTGACCTTGTTGTGCGCGGTGAGCGTGAAGAGGGCGAGAACGACGGCGAGGGCGCCCAGGGAGACGTACAGCATGGGCATCAGGGAACGGTCGGCGAACCGGCCGCCGACGAGGTTGCCGCCGACCATGCCGAGTCCGAAGAGCACCAGCAGCCAGGTGACCGAGCCGTCGGCGAAGCCCGTGACGTGCGTCATCATCGGCGCGATGTAGGTGATGGCCGCGAAGACACCGCCGAAGCCGAGGACGGTCATCGCCATCGCCAGGAGGACCTGGGCGTTCTTGAAGGCGGCGAGTTCATGCCGCAGCCGCACGCCCTCCGGCTTGGGCACGTCGGGCACGAGCTTGGCGACGCCGGCCAGGCCGAGGACACCGAGCGCGGCGACCAGGGCGAAGGTGACGCGCCAGCCGGCCGACTGCCCGACCAGCGTGCCCAGGGGGACGCCCACGACGTTCGCGACGGTCAGCCCGGTGAACATCATCGCGATCGCTCCGGCCCTCTTGTGCGGAGCGACCAGGCCGGCCGCGACGACCGAGCCGATGCCGAAGAAGGCACCGTGTGCGAGGGAGGCGACCACGCGCCCGATCAGCATGACGGAGAACGCGGGAGCCAGGGCGGAGAGCAGGTTGCCGACGATGAACAGGCCCATCAGCAGCATCAGCATCCGCTTGCGCGGAACCTTGGTGCCGAGCACGGTCATCAGCGGGGCGCCGAACATCACGCCGAGCGCGTAGCCGGTCACCAGGAAGCCGGCGGTGGGGATGGAGACCCCGTAGTCGCTCGCGACCTCGGGCAGCAAGCCCATGATCACGAACTCGGTCGTTCCGATCCCGAAGGCCCCGATCGCGAGAGCCAGTAGCGCGAGAGGCATGGGGGTACACCTTCCCAGACGATTGCAGGAGCGCTTTGCGTGCGTTCACAATAGTTGCGCACGCGGGCTACATGCAAACGCCCGAAATTGCGCACCTGGTCTACCCTTGTGTCAGCCGCTCCGGGACGGAGGAACCACATGACAGCGACGGACCCCGCGCTCACCGCCCTCTCCCAGGGCTGGTGCGCCCTCTCCCTGCTGCACGGGAGGATCGAGGCCCATATCGAGCGCGCCCTGCAGTCCGGGCACGACCTGAGCGTGCGCGAGTACTCCCTGCTCGACGTGCTCAGCCGGCAGCACGAGGGGGACGGAGGCCATCTACAGATGAAGCAGGTCGCCGACGCCGTCGTTCTCAGCCAGAGCGCCACGACCCGCCTGGTCACCCGCCTTGAGGACCGCGGACTGCTGGAGCGCTACCTGTGCCCCACCGACCGTCGCGGCATCTACACCAACGTCACCGCCGAGGGCCTGAAGCTGCTGGACGCGGCGCGGCCCACCAACGACGCCGCCCTGCGCGAGGCTCTCGACGAGGCGGCGCGGAACCCCGACCTGGCCCCGCTGGTTCGGGCCGTGGAGACCCTCAAGACACCGGTGCCCGCCTGACCGAAGCCGGCGCGGACCCGGGTCCGCGCCGGTTCCTCGCTGCGCAGGGCCTGCGTAGGGTGCGGTCATGGGAGATCTTGAGATACGCCGCACCACCGAGGACGACATCCCCGCGATCGTGGCGATGCTCGCCGACGACCCGCTGGGCGCCCGGCGCGAATCACCGGACAATCTGAGCCCTTACCTCGCCGCCTTCGAACGCCTGCGTACCGACCCGCACCAGCACCTGGTCGTGGCCGTCCGCGAAGGCCGTGTCGTGGGCACGCTCCAGCTCACCGTCGTCCCCGGACTCTCCCGGCGCGGGGCGACGCGCTCGATCATCGAAAGCGTGCGCATCCACGCCGACGAGCGGGGCAGCGGCCTGGGCACCCAGCTCATCGAATGGGCCGTCGCCGAATCCCGTCGGCAAGGCTGCCACCTGGTCCAGCTCACCTCCGACAAGACCCGCACGGACGCCCACCGCTTCTACGAACGTCTCGGTTTCTCCGCCTCGCACACGGGCTTCAAGCTCGAACTCTGACGTGGTGCGCCCGGGGGCCGGTGCGCTGTTTCACGTGAAACAGCGCACCGCTGAACCGCCGCAAGGGCCTAGCCGATGCCCCGCCACCCCTCCGGGTCGACCCCGCCCGGCACGGAGGCCTCTTCGTCGTAGGGCCGGCGCGTGAAGACGAACGACCCGAGGTCCAGATGGCTCACGGTCCCGTCCGGGCGTCGCACGGCCCGCAGCAGTTCACCGGCGTAATAGCCCTCCAGCCCCGTCCAGGTGCCGTCGCCGTTCGCCCGGAAGCGCGAACGGCGGCCCTGACCCGACAGCGGCTCCAGCGAGACTCCCCCGGCGGGCGTCAGCCGCAGCGCGAAGGCATGGGTCCCCCAGTACCACGGCCCGGCCAGCTCCAGCACGGAGCGGTCGACGTCCGGCAGCGGCCGCCAGGGCTCCGGGATCCGCGGTTCGGCCTCCGCGACGATCCGTACGAGGTCGGCGCCCACCCCGGCCGTCAGCGGCCCGGACGTGCAGTTGGTCAGCACGACCGCCGCCACGTCGTCCTCGACGCCGATGGTGAGGTTCGCCAGAAAACCCGGCAGGGAGCCGGAGTGACCCACGAGCAGCCGTCCGTCCCGGTACTGGATCTGCAAGCCCAGTCCGTACGTCGTGCCGTCCGCGACATCGGCGGCCTCGGCCGGCGCCGCCGGGGTCCGCATCTCCCGCACCGTCTCGGCGCTCAGCACCTTGTCGTCGCCCTTGGCCAGAAACGCGGCGAACCGTGCCAGGTCCCCGGTGGTGGACCAGAGCTGACCGGCCGGCGCCATCCTCCCGAGGTCCTCGGCGGGCTCGGGCAGCATCACGTCGGCCCACGGATGCACCGCCCAGCCGCCGGCGTGCGGCGCCTTCGGACGCGTGGTCGTGCGGTCCAGGCCCAGCGGCTCCAGCACCTCCCGCCGCAGCACCTCCTCCCACGGCGCCCCGCGCAGTCGCTCGACCAGGGCGCCGAGCAGGGTGTACCCGGGGTTCGAGTAGTGGTGCCGGCGGCCCACCGGGTGCGGAAGAGGCTGCTCGCCCAGCACATCGGCCAGCTCGGGACGCAGCGAGCCGGGGGTCCGTTCCCACCACGGCGCGGGCGACTCGGCGGCCAGCCCTCCCGTGTGCGCGAGGAGCCCGGCGATGGTGGCCTCGCCCGCTCCGGTGCCCGGCAGGTGCTTCTCCAGCCGGTCTCCGAGGTCGAGCAGACCCTCGTCGCGCAGCCGCAGGACCAGAACGGCGGTGAAGGTCTTGGTGATCGAGCCGATCCGGTACTGCACGCTCTCGTCCGGCCCGTGCCCGTCGACCGACGTCCGCGCCCCGTGCCACACGGTCCGTCCGTCCCGCACCACCGCGGCGACGAGCGACGGCGTCCGTCCTTCCGCCTGGGCGACGGCGATCCGGTGCAGCAGCGCGCGGCGCGTGGCGGGAAGCAGCTCTTCCTGAGGTGTCGTCATACCCCCAGTCCACCGGCCCGCACACCCCGCGTCGAACCGTTTTCCCCTGACCGGCGGGTCAGGTCTGCGCCATGTCCACGAATCGCGAGTAGTGGCCCTGGAAGGCGACCGTGATGGTCGCCGTCGGACCGTTTCGGTGCTTGGCCACGATCAGGTCCGCCTCGCCCGCGCGCGGCGACTCCTTCTCGTAGGCGTCCTCACGGTGCAGCAGGATCACCATGTCGGCGTCCTGCTCGATGGAGCCGGACTCACGCAGGTCGGAGACCATCGGCTTCTTGTCGGTGCGCTGCTCGGGGCCACGGTTCAGCTGGGAGAGCGCGATGACGGGGAGCTCCAGCTCCTTGGCCAGGAGCTTGAGGTTTCGGGACATGTCCGAGACCTCCTGCTGACGGCTCTCCGCCCGCTTGGACCCGCCGGACTGCATGAGTTGGAGGTAGTCGATGACCACCAGCTTGAGATCGTTGCGCTGCTTGAGGCGCCGGCACTTGGCTCGGATCTCCATCATCGACAGGTTCGGGGAGTCGTCGATGTAGAGGGGCGCGGCCGAGACGTCCGGCATCCTGCGGGCCAGCCGCGTCCAGTCGTCGTCCGTCATCGTGCCGGACCGCATGTGGTGCAGCGCGACGCGGGCCTCGGCTGACAGCAGGCGCATCGCGATCTCGTTGCGTCCCATTTCGAGCGAGAAGATGACGCTCGGCAGATTGTTCTTGATCGAGGCAGCCCGCGCGAAGTCCAGCGCGAGCGTCGACTTGCCCATCGCCGGACGGGCGGCGATGACGATCATCTGGCCCGGGTGCAGACCGTTGGTGAGCGAGTCGAAGTCGGTGAAGCCGGTGGGCACGCCGGTCATCTCGCCGCTGCGCGACCCGATCGCCTCGATCTCGTCGAGCGCGCCCTCCATGATGTCGCCGAGCGGCAGGTAGTCCTCGCTGGTGCGCTGCTCGGTGACGGCGTAGATCTCGGCCTGGGCCCGGTTGACGATCTCGTCCACGTCGTCGTCGGCCGCGTATCCCATCTGCGTGATCCGCGTGCCGGCCTCCACCAGGCGGCGCAGGACGGCACGCTCGTGCACGATCTCCGCGTAGAAGGCGGCGTTCGCGGCCGTGGGCACGGTCTGGACGAGCGTGTGCAGATAGGAGGCGCCGCCGACCTTGTTGATCTCACCGCGCTTGGTGAGCTCGGCGGCGATCGTGATGGGGTCGGCGGGCTCCCCCTTGGCATAGATGTCGAGGATCGCCTGGTAGACCGTCTCGTGGGCCGGCTTGTAGAAGTCGTGGCCCTTGAGGATCTCGACGACGTCCGCGATGGCGTCCTTGGACAGCAGCATGCCGCCGAGAACGGACTGCTCGGCCTCCAGGTCCTGCGGAGGCACCCGCTCGAACGCGGACGGTCCCGCACCGTCCCACGCACCACCGTCCCGGCCGCGTTCATGCTGGTCGTCGCGGCTCCCGGCGCTGTCCCCCCGACGGCGGGAAGCGGGCAGACGATCGCTGGGACCGCTGTCGGCCCACGGGTCGTCCAAGGGCTCGGAAATGCTCACCGAGCCACCTCCTCCCGTCCGCCGAGCGGACCTCGCCGTGCTCGTCATTTCTACGGCACGGCACTGACAAATAGGACGCCCAACTCCGGTTCTGAGGCGTCGGTTTTGTGATGGTTCACCAGCCGACGGACGGAGCAGGCGCCGGACTACCGTAGGCCCGCGGGCACCGTCAGCCAATCTGGTTATCCACAGGCCATGTGGACGACTGGCCAGATGCTGTGGACAACTCCCCGAAAGCTGTGCACGACCCGGTGGACAGCCCTGTGAACAAGCCCTCGCTGTGACCGCTGGCACGCCTCTGAACTGCGGTTTCACCATCCACCGGCTGTGCAGAAGAAAAACTTTCCCAGTCGGATCAAGATCAGTTCGAACCGCACACAGGAGCACATCGATCGAGCAGGCAAGTAAGGGGCGCTAAAGCTTTGCATCTCTTACCTGTGGACGATTAGATTGGTGCTCATGACACAGGCCCCCGCGCGCTCCCGCGCCGTCCGGCGCCGGCACGACCGTGAGATCGTCGCGCTGGCCGTCCCGGCCTTCGGCGCGCTCGTCGCCGAGCCCCTCTTCGTCATGGCCGACAGCGCCATCGTCGGCCATCTCGGCACCGCACAACTCGCCGGACTCGGCATCGCCTCGGCCCTGCTGACCACAGCCGTCAGCATCTTCGTCTTCCTCGCCTACGCCACCACGGCGGCCGTCGCCCGACGCGTCGGAGCGGGCGATCCGCAGGCCGCCATCCGGCAGGGAATGGACGGCATCTGGCTGGCGCTGCTGCTCGGCGCCGCCGTCATCGCCGTCGTCCTGCCCACGGCCCCGTCCCTGGTGGAGCTCTTCGGCGCCTCCGACACCGCCGCCCCGTACGCCGTCACCTATCTGCGGATCTCCTCGCTCGGCATCCCGGCCATGCTCGTCGTGCTCGCCTCGACCGGTGTGCTGCGCGGACTGCAAGACACCCGGACCCCCCTCTACGTGGCTGTCGCGGGCTTCCTCGCCAACGCCGTCCTCAATGTCGTGCTCGTCTACGGCGCCGGCCTCGGCATCGCCGGCTCCGCCTGGGGCACCGTCATCGCCCAGCTCGGCATGGCCGCGGTGTACCTCGGAGTGGTCATCCGCGGAGCCCGCCGGCACGGAGCGTCCCTGCGCCCGGACGCCGCCGGCATCAGGGCCTCGGCCCAGGCCGGAGTGCCGTTGCTCGTCCGCACCCTCTCGCTGCGGGCGATCCTCATGATCGCCACTGCCGTGGCGGCTCGTCTCGGGGACGCCGACATCGCGGCCCATCAGATCATCCTGTCCTTGTGGAGCCTGCTGGCGTTCGCCCTCGACGCGATCGCCATCGCCGGGCAGGCCATCATCGGGCGCTATCTGGGGGCGGGCGACACCCAGGGGGCGCGGGACGCCTGCCGCAGGATGGTCGAATGGGGCGTCGCGGTCGGAGTCCCGCTGGGCCTTCTCGTGGTGCTGGCCCGGCCGGCGTTCCTGCCCCTGTTCACCGGTGACTCCTCGGTCAAGGACGCCGCCCTGCCCGCTCTGGTGATCGTGGCCCTCTCCCAGCCGATCTGCGGCGTGGTCTTCGTCCTGGACGGGGTGCTGATGGGCGCGGGAGACGGTCCGTATCTCGCCTGGGCGATGCTGGTCACCCTGGCGGTCTTCACCCCGGCTGCGCTTCTCGTTCCGACGCTCGGCGGCGGGCTCACCGCGCTGTGGGGGGCCATGACGTTGATGATGACGATGCGCATGCTGACGCTGTGGTGGCGTACCCGCTCGGGCCGGTGGGTCGTCACCGGCGCGACGCGCTGACCGTTTCACGTGAAACGCGCTGTTTCACGTGAAACACGTGGCGCCAGGACCCGCCCGTCGTCCGCCATGACAATGGGGCCGCACTCCCGACCGGGAGTGCGGCCCCATCTCATCGCTTCAGCGAGAGCCAGGCTCAGGCGGAAACAACCTCAAGGTTGACCGTGGCGGCAACCTCGGGGTGCAGACGCACGGACGTCGCGTGGGCGCCCAGGGTCTTGATCGGCGTGCCCAGCTCGATGCGGCGCTTGTCGACCTCGGGGCCACCGGCAGCCTTGATCGCCGAGGCGACGTCGGCCGGGGTGACGGAACCGAAGAGACGACCGGCGTCGCCGGAGCGGACGGCCAGACGGACCTTCACACCCTCGAGCTGGGCCTTCACCTGGTTGGCCTGCTCGATGGTCTGGATCTCGTGGATCTTGCGAGCACGACGGATCTGCTCGACGTCCTTCTCGCCACCCTTGGTCCAGCGGATCGCGAACTTCCGCGGGATCAGGTAGTTGCGAGCGTAGCCGTCCTTGACGTCGACGACGTCGCCAGCGGCACCGAGGCCGGAGACCTCGTGGGTGAGGATGATCTTCATGAGTCGGTCACCCTTCCCTTATCGCGCGGTGGACGTGTAGGGCAGCAGCGCCATCTCACGGCTGTTCTTGACGGCCGTGGCGACGTCACGCTGGTGCTGCGTGCAGTTGCCGGTCACGCGGCGGGCACGGATCTTGCCGCGGTCGGAAATGAACTTCCGCAGCATGTTCGTGTCCTTGTAGTCCACGTACGTGACCTTGTCCTTGCAGAATGCGCAGACCTTCTTCTTCGGCTTGCGCACAGGCGGCTTAGCCATGATGTTTCTCCTGTGTGATCAAGAAGTGTGGGTGGAGCCCGCCTAGAAGGGGGGCTCGTCCGAGTAGCCGCCACCGCCGCCGGAGCCGGAGCCACCGCCCCAGCCACCGCCGCCGCCCTGCTGGCCACCGGCGGGAGCGCCCGTGGCCCAGGGGTCGTCAGCCGGCGCGCCGCCGCCCTGCTGGCCACCGCCGGGGCCGCCGCCCCAGCCGCCGCCACCCTGGCCGCCACCGCCGCCGTAACCACCCTGGCCGCCGCGACCCTGGCCCGAGGTCTTGGTGACCTTGGCCGTGGCGCTGCGCAGGCTGGCGCCGACTTCGTCGACATCCAGCTCGTAGACCGTGCGCTTGACGCCCTCACGGTCCTCGTAGGACCGCTGCTTCAGCCGGCCCTGCACGATGACGCGCATGCCTCGCTGGAGCGACTCGGCGACGTTCTCCGCCGCCTGGCGCCAGACCGAGCAGGTCAGGAAGAGGCTCTCGCCGTCCTTCCACTCGTTCGTCTGGCGGTCGAAGGTGCGGGGGGTCGACGCGACACGGAACTTCGCGACGGCCGCACCGGACGGGGTGAAGCGCAGCTCGGGGTCGTCGACAAGATTGCCGATGACCGTGATGACGGTCTCGCCTGCCATGGGGGAACCTCTCGGCGGGTTTGCTGCTGGCTGCTTGTGCTGCTACTCGAATCCCGGATTCGGCTGAGCGGAAGCTCAGTGCATCTCGGGACGGAGGACCTTGGTCCGGAGGACCGACTCGTTCAGGTTCATCTGGCGGTCGAGCTCCTTGACGACCGCAGGCTCGGCCTGCAGGTCGATGACCGAGTAGATGCCCTCGGGCTTCTTCTTGATCTCGTACGAGAGACGACGACGGCCCCAGGTGTCGACCTTCTCGACCTTTCCGCCGCCGTCACGGACGACAGAGAGGAAGTTCTCGATCAGCGGGGAGACAGAGCGCTCCTCGAGATCGGGGTCGAGGATGACCATCACCTCGTAGTGACGCATGTGGAACCCACCTCCTTTGGACTCAGCGGCCACGGTCGTTCCGTGGCAGGAGGGTTGCGATGCGTTGGCACCGGCATCAGCGAGTAAAGCAGGACCCACTGACAATCGGGTCTCCTCCGAGGAGGTCGCCCGGCCATGGGCCGGCAGCAGACACCAGTGCAGAAGATACAGAGTACCCGGCCGACGGCTTGCGGTTGAAATCCGCCTGTGGGGGGACGCAGTCTGTACACAACGGAAGCGCAGGGCGAAGACAGACTGCCTTCGGCTGGAGGTTCTCCATGGCACAGATCATGCGACCCGCCAAACCCAGGACCGGCCTGCTGGCCACCGACGGCAAGGCTCACCCGCTCCAGGACACGCTGCTGGCCGTGAGCCTGGTGCTGGGGGTGCTCTCCCTCGTGACCGCGGGCTTCACGTGGCTCCACATCCTGACCTCCTGGGCCGGACTGGCCGGTGTCCTGACCGGTGGGTACGGCCAGTACATCTCCGAGACGACGCGAGAGCGTTTCGGACTGGTCCTGGGCATCGGCGCCTCCGCGATCGGCCTCTACTTCGGCATCGCCCACGGCGGGCTCTTCGGCTGATCCCCGGTCCGCGCCGTCCCGCGGGAGGCGCGGACCCCCCGTACGCCGGACGGGGCGCTCACAGGGCGCAGTAGGCTTCGCGCGAGAGCCGGAGCCCCTGTACCCATGGGGACACACCAGCCCGAGGAGCGCCCCGAATGAGCCTGACCCTGAGGACCATCAGCCGCGAGCAGCATCTGGCCTACATCCAGAGCCTGCCGGCGGCGAGTCACATGCAGGTCCCGGCCTGGGCGGACGTAAAGGCGGAATGGCGCTCGGAGAACCTCGGGTGGTTCGACGACCGGACCGGTCAGCTGGTCGGCGCGGGCCTCGTCCTGTACCGGCAGCTGCCCAAGATCAAGCGCTATCTCGCGTACCTCCCCGAAGGCCCGGTCATCAACTGGTACGCGCCGAACCTCCAGGAGTGGATGGAGCCGATGCTGGCGCACCTGAAGCAGCAGGGCGCCTTCTCGGTGAAGATGGGCCCGCCGGTGATCATCCGGCGCTGGGACGCCGCGTCGATCAAGAAGGGCATCCAGGACCCCGACGTCAAGCGGCTGCGCGACATAGAGGCCGACCACATCGAGCCGCGTGCCTTCGAGGTGGCCGACAAGCTGCGCCGCATGGGCTGGCAGCAGGGCGAGGACGGCGGTGCCGGCTTCGGCGACGTGCAGCCCCGCTACGTCTTCCAGGTGCCGCTGGCCAACCGGTCCCTGGAAGAGGTCCACAAGAACTTCAACCAGCTGTGGCGCCGCAACATCAAGAAGGCCGAGAAGGCCGGCGTCGAGGTCGTCCAGGGCGGCTACCACGACCTCGAGGAGTGGCAGCGCCTGTACGAGATCACGGCCGTGCGCGACCACTTCCGGCCGCGGCCGCTGTCCTACTTCCAGCGCATGTGGGCGGCCCTCAACAACGAGGACCCCAACCGCATGCGGCTGTACTTCGCCCGGCACAACGGGGTGAACCTGTCGGCGGCGACCATGCTGGTCGTCGGCGGGCACGTCTGGTACTCCTACGGCGCCTCCGACAACATCGGGCGTGAGGTCCGGCCCTCGAACGCGATGCAGTGGGCGATGCTGCGCGACGCCTACGCCCTCGGGGCCACCGTCTACGACCTGCGCGGCATCTCCGACTCCCTGGACGAGAGCGACCACCTCTTCGGCCTGATCCAGTTCAAGGTCGGCACGGGCGGGCAGGCGGCCGAGTATCTCGGGGAGTGGGACTTCCCGCTGAACAAGCTGCTGCACAAGGCGCTCGACATCTACATGTCGCGCCGCTGACCCACGCCCCTCGCTCCAGTAGCGTCGGAGAGGCTTCCACCGCTCCGACGCGTTCCCCTCACCTCTGCCACACCGCAGCCACCAGAAAGGTTCCAGGTCCGGCCATGGCGCTCACGCTCTACGTCGACACCGCGCGCTGGCGGGCGCACCACAAGCACGTGCAGGAGCAGTTCCCCGGGCTCGTCCCGGTCTGCAAGGGCAACGGCTACGGCTTCGGGCACGAACGGCTCGCGGAGGAGGCCACGCGCCTCGGCTCCGACGTCCTCGCCGTGGGCACGACCTACGAGGCCGCCCGGATCAAGGACTTCTTCGGCGGCGACCTGCTGGTGCTGACGCCCTACCGGCGCGGCGAGGAGCCGGTGCCGCTGCCGGACCGGGTGGTGCGCTCCGTCTCCTCCATCGACGGCGTCTACGGCCTGGTCGGCGCGCGGGTGGTCATCGAGGTGATGTCCTCGATGAAGCGGCACGGCATCAGCGAGCAGGACCTGCCGCAGTTGCACGCCGCCATAGAGAACGTCCGGCTGGAGGGCTTCGCCATCCATCTGCCGCTGGACCGCACCGACGGCTCGGACGCCGTCGAGGAGGTCATCGGGTGGATGGACCGGCTGCGGGCGGCCCGGCTGCCGCTGCACACGATGTTCGTCAGCCACCTCAAGGCCGACGAACTCGCACGCCTCCAGCAGCAGTTCCCGCAGACCAGGTTCCGTGCGCGCATCGGGACCCGGCTGTGGCTGGGGGACCACGAGGCCACCGAGTACCGCGGCGCCGTGCTGGACGTCACCCGCGTGGCCAAGGGGGAGCGCTTCGGCTACCGGCAGCAGAAGGCGGCCTCCGACGGTTTCCTGGTGGTCGTGGCGGGCGGTACGTCCCACGGCGTGGGTCTGGAGGCGCCGAAGGCGCTGCACGGTGTCATGCCGCGCGCCAAGGGTGTCGCCCGGGCCGGTCTGGCCACGGTGAACCGGAACCTGTCGCCGTTCGTCTGGGGCGGCAAGCAGCGCTGGTTCGCGGAACCGCCGCACATGCAGGTGTCGATCCTGTTCGTGCCCTCCGACGCCCCGGAGCCGACGGTCGGTGACGAGCTGGTGGCACACCTGCGGCACACCACCACGCAGTTCGACCGCATCGTCGACCGCTAGGATCCCGCGCGAAGCGACACCCCTGGGCCGGCCGGGACCGGCTGGACAGACAGGGAAAGGGCCGTACACGGCAACCGTGTACGGCCCTTTTCACGCCGGGGATCGGTTCGCTCAGAGCGAACCGCCGGGCTGCTGTCCTGCGCCCCATTCCACCCGGGGGCCTTCGGTACAGGCCTTGTGCTGCGCCGGACGAGCCGCGGGACCGAGGGCGAAGACGTCCTCCGCGCCGTCGAGCACACCGCCCGAAGGGTCGTCGTCGCCGGTCCGCCGTACCGGGTCCCGGTCCGGCATGAGGATGTCGCGGACGACCATGACGCACAGATACAGCGTCCCCAGCAGGTGGATGGCGATGGCCCAGTGATAGCCGTCCGTCGGCAGGCCCTTGTGGGCTTCTCCGCTGGTGGTGTAGGCGAGGTACATCCAGATGCCCAGGAAGTAGGCCACCTCGCACGCCTGCCAGATCAGGAAGTCCCGCCACTTGGGCCGGGCCAGCGCGGCCAGCGGCACCAGCCACAGGACGTACTGCGGCGAGTAGACCTTGTTGGTGAGGATGAACGCCGCGACGATGAGGAAGGCGAGCTGGATGAACCGCGGACGGCGTGGGGCGGTCAGTGCGAGTGCCGCGATGGCGCCGCAGCACAGCAGCATCAGAAGCGTGGCGAGTGTGTTGACGGTCTCGGTGGTGGGCGGGTCGTCGGAGTTGCGGACGATGATCAGCCAGATGGACCCGAAGTCGACGCCGCGTTCCTGGCTGAACGTGTAGAACTTCGACCAGCCGTCGAAGGCGAAGAGCATCACCGGCAGGTTCACCACGAGCCAGGCAACGACCGCACCCGCCAGGGCCTTCGCGAAATCCCGCCACTTGCCCGCACGCCAGCACAGCACGAGCAACGGGCCGAGGATGAGGAAGGGGTAGAGCTTGGCGGCCGTGGCCAGCCCCAGCAGCACACCGAAGGCCACCGCACGCCCCCGCGACCACATCAGGATCGCCGCGATCGTCAGGGCGACCGCCAGCAGGTCCCAGTTGACGGTCGCGGTCAGCGCGAAGGCGGGTGCCAGCGCGACCAGCAGGCCGTCCCAGGGGCGCCTGGTGTGCATGCGGGTGACGCAGACGGCGATGACCACCGCGCACACCATGAGCATCCCGGCATTGACCATCCAGTACCACTGCTCCTGGTCCTGGATGGTGCCGCTGCCCGGGGTGAGCCAGGCGGCCACCTCCATGAACACGCCGGTCAGCACCGGGTACTCGAGGTACTCCATGTCGCCGGGGAGTCTGTCGAAGTACGGCACGAGTCCGTCGACGAACCCACGGCCCTGGTAGAGGTGCGGGATGTCCGAGTAGCAGGCGTGCGTGTACTGGGAGCTGGCACCGAAGAACCAGGCGCCGTTGTAACAGGGCGCCTTCTGGACCAGGCCGAGGGCGAAGACGCCGATCGCCACGAGCGCGATCACCCGCACCGGCGTCCACCAGGACGTCCCGAGCAGGGCGCGCCGGCCGAGAGGACCGCCGATCAGCTCGCTGCCTGCCGCGGCGACCGGGTCCTCCCTGCTCGGCGGCACCCGATCCGGTTCGTGCACGCTCGCTGGCGTCGATTCTGCACTGGGCATGGGGCACATCCTGCCGTACGCGTCCGGGGATACGACGGGGCCGCCGCGCCCTGATGGGTGCGGCGGCCCCTGTTTCACGTGAAACAAGCGGGTGTTTCACGTGAAACACGCACGCCGGGCATCTCGGCGACTATCCGCTCGAACCCCAGATGGTGCCTCCTGGCCCATTGCCGTTGCCCTCACTGTCGCCGTCCCCGTCCGTCGCACTGGTCGAGGGCGACGGCGAGGTATCGCCGTCCCCGCCGGCGGTGTCATTGCCGCCGTTCTGGTTGCCGCGGTTGTCCCCGTTCTCGCACTCCCAGTCGAAGACACCGCAGGTCTCGGTCGGCGTGGGCGACGGACTGGTCGGAGTCTCGCTGGGCGTCGGGCTCGGTGAGGGGCTCGACTCCTCCGTCTCGGTGGGCGTGGGGGTCGGGCTCGGCGGCGGTGTGTCGTTGAGGACCTCACCGATGGGTTCCGGGGTCGGGAACTTCTTCGCCGGCTGGCCCTTCAGCGCCTCCAGCATGTAGTCGTGCCAGATCTCCGACGGGAACGAAGCGCCGTGGATCTTGTCCTGGTTGCCCGTCCCGTACATCTCCAGGAACGTGCGGTTCTTGATGGACTCGTCGTCCGGGTAGCGGAACATGCTGATCGCGGTCGACAGCTGCGGGGTGTACCCGACGAACCAGGCGGACTTGTTGCCGTCGGTGGTACCGGTCTTGCCCGCCACCTCACGGCCCGGCAGCTGGGCGTTGGAACCCGTGCCGTCCTCGACGACGGTCTTCAGGACGTCCGTGACGTTGTCCGCGACCTTCTCGGTGAAGGCCTGCTTGGTCGTGCCCTTGTGCGTGAGGACCGTCTCGCCCTCGTGCACCACCTTCGTGACGGAGAACGGCTCGCGCTGCTTCCCGCTGGCCGCGAAGGTGGCGTACGAGCCCGCCATACGGATCGCACTGGGATCCGAGACACCGATGGAGAACGACGGGTAGCTGGTGCCCGTCAGGCTCTCCGAGCGGAGACCGGCGTCGACCGCGGCCTCCTTCACCTTGTCCAGACCGACGTCCATGCCGAGCTGCACGTAGGCGGAGTTCACCGACTCCCGCATGGCCTCGCGCAGGTCGATCTTGTAGTCCGGCGGATCACCGAGCGAGTCCTTGCCGTCGTTCTCCTGACGCCACTGCTCGCCCTTCTCGTTCATCCAGATCGAGCCGTCATAGTTCTTGATCTTGAGGTCGTTCTCGCCGCTGTAGAGGCTCTTCGGGGAGACGACGGTGCGCGCGTCCTGGGGCTGGTCCTCGGGGCCCTCAGGATCGCGCACGCCCCACTTCATCGCCGCCGCGAGCACGAACGGTTTGAAGGTCGAACCGACCTGGGCGCCGGTCACATCGGCGTTGTTGGTGAAGTGCTTGGTCGCGTCGGCGCCACCGTAGATGGCCTCGATGGCACCCGTCTCAGGGTTCACGGACGCCCCGCCGAACTGGACGTGGGTGTCGGTCTTGGGGCGCTGATCGGGCTTGATGTTCGCCTTGTAGACCTTCGTGACCGCGGTCTCGAGCGCCTTGACCTTGTTCTCGTCGAACGTCGTGTGGATCTCGTATCCACCCTGGTCCAGCTGATCCCGTGTCGCGATTCCGTCCTTGATCACGGAAGCCCTGGCGAGATCCACGAGGTAGCCGATCTGGCCGCCCAGCTGGGTGTTGGACCGGGGGTTCTGCACCGTGGGGAGCTCGGTGTACTTGGACCGCTCCGCCTGGTCCAGATGCCCGTACTCGACCATCTTGTCGAGGGTGTCCTGCATCTGCCGCAGGGCACGCTTCCTGTTGGCGTCCGGGGTGGCGGACTGGTCGATCGACGTGGCGCCCGCGGGGTCGTAGTAGGTGGCGCCCTTCAGAACGGCCGAGAGGAGAGCGCACTCGCCGGGGTTCAGTTCCACGGCGTCCTTGCCGAAGTACGCCCGCGCCGCGGCCTGGAGGCCATAGGCCCCACGGCCGTAGTAGGCGGAGTTCAGGTAGCCGGCGAGGATCTCGTCCTTGTCGACCTCGGCGCCCACCTTCACGGAGACGAGGATCTCCTTGACCTTGCGGGAGACCGTCTGCGACTGGTCCTCCAGCATGGCGTTCTTGACGTACTGCTGCGTGATGGTCGAGCCACCCTGGGTCTCGCCGCCCCGGGCCATGTTGAACACCGCGCGGGCGATGCCCTTCGGGTCGACGCCGCTGTCCGTGTAGAACGTCTTGTTCTCCTGGGAGATCACCGCGTTCTGCATCGCCTTGGGAATGTCGGAGAGCTTGATCACCTGGCGGTTGCGCTCACCACCGGTGGCGACCATCACGTGACCGTTGGCCCAGTAGTACACGTTGTTCTGGGCGGTCGCCGTCTTGGCGACGTCGGGGATGCCGACCATGGCGTACGCGATGCCGGCGACGGCCACCAGGCCGCCGAAGAACGCGATGCAGAGGCCCGAGACGAGCTTCCACGACGGCATCCAGCGCTGCCAGCCGTCCCGGTCGCTCCGCGGATAGTCGATCCACCGCTTCTTGCCGGAAGCCGCCACTCGGCCACCGCCGGCGCCC
>NZ_WWHX01000617.1 GCF_009862125.1 Streptomyces sp. SID5910 | reverse complement strand
TACCGCCGCCCCGCGTCCTCGCGGCGCGGTTCCGGGGCCCCGCCCGGCTCCGGTACCGCCGCCGTGCGCTTCCTGGAGCGCGACACCGCCACGCCCGCCAGGCACAGTGCCCCGCCCGCCAGCGTCAGCAGCCCCGGCACCTCGCCGAGCGCCAGCCACGACATCAGCACGACGAGGGCGGGCACCGCGTACGTCGTCGCGCCCATCCGGCCCGCGGTCGTCCGGGCCAGGGCGTACGCCCACGTCGTGAACGCCAGGGCGGTCGGGAACACGCCCAGGTAGACCATGTTGAGCGTCGCGGAGGCGGGCGCCTCGGCCGCCTCCGACACCAGCTGCCCGGCGAACGGCAGGCACAGCACCGCTCCGACCAGGCACCCGAACGTCGTCACCTGGAGCGCGCTCGCGTGCCCCAGCGCCGGCTTCTGCGCGACCACCCCGCCCGCGTACGCCACGGCCGCCAGCAGGCACAGCACCACGCCGAGCAGCGAGGAGCCGCCCTCGCCGGACATCGACAGGCCCACGGTCACCGCACCGGCGAACGACACCGCCATCCCCGCCAGCAGCCGCGGCGGCAGCGCGTCCCCGAGCAGCCGGGCGCCGAGCAGCGCGATGAGGATGGGCCCGATGTTCACGACCAGGGCGGCCGTACCGGCGTCGACCTGCTGCTCGCCCCAGTTCAGGACGACCATGTAGAAGCCGAACCACAGCAGCCCGGATATCGCGATGCCCCGCCAGGCCGGCCGGGGCGGCAGTCCCTCCCGGCGCAGCAGGCAGAGCACGCCCAGCGTGAGCACGCCCGACAGCAGCCGCCCGAGCGCCAGCGCGCCCGGCGAGTACGCCTCACCCGCGCTGCGGATCGAGACGAAGGCGGAGGCCCACAGGACGACGGTGACGGTGGCGGCGCCGGCCGCGAGGAGCTGGGGCCGGCGGGACGGGGCGGTGCTCATCATGCTCCCGAGGCTAGGAAGGGAAGGCCGGGACGACCGGCGGGATTCGGACAGCGAGACGCGGGCTCAGCGCAGCGCCACCGGGTCGATGCCCAGCAGCTCGGACAGCGCGCCCTCGCCCGCCGCCGTGACCTTGACGGCCCGCTCGGAGCCGATGCGCACGCACCACCCGGCGTCCAGCGCGTGCCGGCACAGGGCGGCGCCCGCGACACCCGCGAGGTGCGGACGGCGCTCGGTCCAGTCGAGGCAGGCCCGGGCCAGCGGCCGGCGGCCCGAGGGCCGCAGGGCGATCCCGGCGGCCTCGAACCAGCCGAGCCCCGCGTCGGTGAGCGCGAAGCCGGTGTCCTGGCGCAGCAGCCCGCGCCCGGTCAGCGCCTCGGTGACAGTGATGCCGAGCCGTCCGGCGAGATGGTCGTAGCAGGTGCGCCCGCGGGCCATCGCCGACCCGGCGCTCGACGCCCGCAGGGTGCGCGGACGCCGTGCCGCCGCCTCCGGCGCCACCTGTGCGGCCAGGTCCTCCACGAGGTGCGCGGTCCGCTCGTCGGCCAACCGCACGTACCGGTGCCTGCCCTGGCGCTCCTCGGCGAGCAGGCCGCCCGCGACGAGCTTGCCGAGGTGTTCGCTCAGCGTCGACGCGGCGACGCCCGCGTGCCGGGCCAGCTCGCCGGCGGTCCACGCCCGCCCGTCGAGCAGCGCCAGCAGACAGGCGGCCCTGGTCTCGTCGGCGATCAGCCCGGCCAGCCGCGCCAGCCCGGGTGCCTCGCCGTCCCTGTCGGTCATGCGTCCAGGATGCGGCACGGACACTTCGGCGGGCGCCGAAGTGTCCTCAGGCGCCCCGCCCTGCCTGCTCGTACTGCTGCGCCAGCCCGTCCAGCAGCGCCGTCAGCCCCGTCTCGAAGGCCCGCTCGTCGATCTTCTCCTGCTGCTCGGCCAGGAGGTGCGCCTTGCCGAGGTGGGGGTAGTCGGCGGGATCGTAGGCGTCGGCGTCGTCCGGGAAACCCCGCGCGAAGGAGCCGAGCGCGGAGCCCATGACGAAGTACCGCATCAGCGCGCCGATGGACGTGGCCTGCGCCGGCGGCCAGCCCGCCGCGACCATCGCGCCGTAGACGGCGTCCGCGAGGTGCAGCGCGGCGGGGCGGCGGCCGGGCCCGTGGGCCAGCACCGGGACGATGTTGGGGTGGTCGCGCAGGGCCGCCCGGTAGGAGACGGCCCAGTCGTGCAGCGCGGTCCGCCAGTCCCGGCCGTCCTCGAACATCGACAGGTCGACCTGCGCGCTCACCGAGTCGGCGACGGCCTCCAGGATCTCGTCCTTGGTGCGGAAGTGGTTGTAGAGCGAGGGCCCGCTGACCCCCAGTTCCGCCGCGAGCCGGCGCGTGGAGACGGCCGCCAGGCCCTCCGCGTCCACCAGCGCGCGGGCCGTCTCGACGATCCGGTCGGTGCTGAGCAGGGGCTTGCGCGGTCGGGCCATGGCGCACATAGTAGGGCTGCGGCGTTAAACTAGCAGTGCTAATTTAAATGTCCGGCTTTCAAGATACGTCCGTCCAGAACCGTCTTCTGTGGGGTGTCCCGTCATGAACCTGGAGCTCAGCGAGGAGCAGACCGCCGTACGGCAGCTCGCCCGGGACTTCGTGGAGCGCGAGATCGCCCCCCACGTCGTCGCCTGGGACCGCGCCGAGGAGGTGGACCGCTCGATCGTGAAGAAGCTCGGCGAGGTCGGCTTCCTCGGGCTCACCGTCGACGAGGAGTACGGCGGCTCCGGCGGCGACCACCTCGCGTACTGCCTGGTGACGGAGGAGCTGGGGCGCGGCGACAGCTCGGTGCGCGGCATCGTGTCCGTCTCCCTCGGCCTGGTCGCCAAGACCATCGCCGCCTGGGGCGACGAGGAGCAGAAGCGCCGCTGGCTGCCGGGGCTGACCTCCGGCGAGTACGTCGGCTGCTTCGGCCTCACCGAGCCCGGCACCGGGTCGGACGCCGGGAACCTCTCCACGCGCGCGGTGCGCGACGGCGACGACTTCGTGATCAACGGCACCAAGATGTTCATCACCAACGGCACCTGGGCCGACGTCGTCCTGCTCTTCGCCCGCTCCACGGACGCCCCCGGCCACAAGGGCGTCTCCGCCTTCCTGGTGCCCACCGACACCCCGGGCCTGACCCGCCGCACCATCCACGGCAAGCTCGGCCTGCGCGGCCAGGCCACCGCCGAGCTGGTCCTGGAGGACGTGCGCGTGCCCGCCTCCGCGATGCTGGCCCCCGAGGGCAAGGGTTTCTCGGTCGCCATGTCGGCGCTGGCCAAGGGGCGGATGTCGGTCGCTGCCGGCTGCGTCGGCATCGCCCAGGCCGCCCTCGACGCGGCCGTGCGGTACGCGGGCGAGCGCGAGCAGTTCGGCAAGACCATCGCCCACCACCAGCTGGTCCAGGAGCTGATCAGCGACATCGCCCTCGACGTGGACGCGGCCCGGCTGCTGACCTGGCGGGTCGCCGACCTGATCGACCGGGGGCAGCCCTTCACCGTCGAGTCCTCCAAGGCCAAGCTGTTCGCCTCGGAGGCCGCCGTCCGCGCCGCCAACAACGCCCTCCAGGTCTTCGGCGGCTACGGCTACATCGACGAGTACCCGGCCGGAAAGCTGCTGCGCGACGCCCGTGTGATGACCCTCTACGAGGGCACCAGCCAGATCCAGAAGCTGGTCATCGGGCGCGCGCTCACCGGGGTCTCGGCCTTCTGAGTACGTGAACTGAGTACGCCGGCGGATGTGGTGGGTGCCACATCCGCCGACGCTTGTCCCCATGAGTGACACACCGGTCAAGCAGCAGAGCACCGCCGCCTTCTACGGGCAGGCCGTCGCCTCGTTCGCGGTCGCCATGATCGCCACCGCCGTCGGCATCTACAACCTCCACGCCGACGCGTGGGTGCGCGCCTTCCTCGCCATCGCCGTCCTGTACCTCGTCACGTCCGCCTTCACCCTGGCCAAGATCATCCGGGACCGGCAGGAGGCCGGGCAGATCGTCAGCCGCGTAGACCAGGCCCGGCTGGAGAAGCTCCTCGCCGAGCACGACCCCTTCGAGAAGCTGTAACGACCCGTGCGGCGAGCGCCCCTAAGCGCCCGCTCAGCTTCGGCGGTATGGTGGGAGCTCCTGTCACCGAGAGGGGCGATCGAGCGATGAGTACGGCGGCCGAGACGGCGGGCGGCGACATCGAGCCGTGGGAAGAGGTCACGCCTGACGCGGCCCGGCGACTGCTGGTCGCCGCCGTGGAGGCCTTCGCCGAGCGCGGGTACCACGCGACCACGACCCGCGACATCGCCGGGCGGGCCGGGATGAGCCCGGCCGCGCTCTACATCCACTACAAGACCAAGGAAGAGCTGCTCCACCGCATCAGCCGGATCGGCCACGACCGCGCGCTGTCGATCCTGCGCACGGCGGCCGAGGGCGACGGCAGCGCGACCGAGCGGCTCGCCGAGGCCGTCAGCTCCTTCGTGCGCTGGCACGCCGGGCGGCGCACCACCGCGCGCGTGGTGCAGTACGAGCTGGACGCGCTCGGACCGGACGCCCGCGCCGAGATCGTCGCGCTGCGCCGCCAGGTCGACGCGCAGGTGCGGCGCATCATCGAGGAGGGCGTGGCCGCGGGCGAGTTCGAGGTCGCGGACGTCCAGGGCACGACGCTGGCCGTGCTGTCCCTGTGCATCGACGTGGCCCGCTGGTTCAACATCGACGGCCCCCGGACGCCCGACGAGGTCGGCGCGCTCTACGCCGACCTCGTGCTGCGGATGGTGCGGGCCAAGGAGCCCGGCGCCGCCCGGGGGGCGTAGCGGCTCACGGGTGGCGGCGGCTCACAGGTAGTAGCGCGAGACGGACTCGGCGACGCACACCGGCTTGTCGCCGCCCTCGCGCTCCACGGTGAAGGCCACGGTCACCTGGATCCCTCCCTTGACGTCCTCGACGCCGGTGATCGTCGCCGTGGCGCGCACCCGCGAGCCGACCGGGACGGGGGAGGGGAAGCGGACCTTGTTGGTGCCGTAGTTGACGCCCATCTTCACGCCCTCGACCGCGATCAGCTGCGGCCCGAAGAGCGGGAGCAGCGACAGGGTCAGGTACCCGTGCGCGATGGTGGTGCCGAAGGGACCCGCGGCGGCCTTCTCCGGGTCCACGTGGATCCACTGGTGGTCGCCGGTCGCCTCCGCGAACAGGTCGATCCGCTTCTGGTCGACCTCCAGCCAGTCGGTGTACCCCAGCTCCTCGCCCACAGCCGCCTTCACGTCGTCGGCGGATGTGAAGATCCTCGGCTCTGCCATGTCCCGGCCTCCCGCGTCGAAGTTTCTAAGCAACTGCTTAGCATGGTCGTCGCCGGGTCCCCTGTCAACGGACCGGGCGGGTGACGGGGTCGGTAGGGTTCGGGGAGTGCCTCAGATTCCCGAGAAGATCCATGAGCTCACCGTCGGCCAGCTCGCCGCGCGCAGCGGCGCCGCCGTCTCCGCCCTGCACTTCTACGAGTCCAAGGGCCTGATCAGCAGTCGCCGCACCTCGGGCAACCAACGCCGCTTCAGCCGCGACGCGCTGCGCCGGGTCGCCTTCGTGCGGGCGGCCCAGCGCGTCGGCATCCCGCTCGCCACGATCCGCGAGGCGCTCGCCGAGCTGCCGGAGGAGCGCACGCCCACCGAGGACGACTGGGCCCGGCTCTCCGCGGCCTGGCGCTCCGAGCTGGACGAGCGGATCAAGCAGCTGAACCGCCTGCGCGACCACCTCACCGACTGCATCGGCTGCGGCTGCCTGTCCCTGGAAACCTGCGTCCTCTCCAACCCCGACGACGCCTTCGGCGAAAGCCGCACAGGCTCCCGCCTCCTGGTAGAACACCGCACAGCCCCACCCCAACCCCCCAAGCGACCGACCCCCACCCAG
>NZ_WWHX01000616.1 GCF_009862125.1 Streptomyces sp. SID5910 | reverse complement strand
TCGGCGCGACCCTGCTCGTCCTCGGTGCCTTCCCGGTCCTCGGCGCGGTCGTCTCCCTGGTCCCCATGCCGGTCCTCGGCGGCGCGGGCATCGTCCTCTTCGGCTCCATCGCCGTCAGCGGCATCCGCACGCTGTCCGAGGCCGGACTGGACGACAGCTCCAACATCATCCTGGTCGCGGTGGCGCTCGGCGCGGGCATCATCCCGCTGGCCGCACCGACCTTCTACGCCGACTTCCCGGCCTGGGCGCAGACCGTGCTCGGCTCCGGCATCAGCGCCGGCGCGATCGTCGCGGTCGCCCTCAACCTGTTCTTCCACCATCTCGGCACCCGGAGCGGCAGCACGGTTCCGGCACTCAAATCCTCCTAGGGTCCTGCCGTGCCCCCCTCGTGGGTACCCATACCGCCCACGGGCCGCACCGAAGACAAGGAAGCAGCATGGCAGCATCATCGGCAGCCGAGCGCACGGTCATCGAGAACTGTGCGATCGCCACCGTGGACGCGGGCGACACCGAGTACGCCTCCGGTCACGTGGTGATCGCGGGCAACCGGATCGAGTCCGTCGGCGCGGGACGGGCACCCGAGGGCCTTCAGAACGTGACCGGCCGGATCGACGCGACCGGTCACCTGGCCACCCCCGGCCTGGTCAACACCCACCACCACTTCTACCAGTGGATCACCCGGGGCCTGGCCACCGACCACAACCTGTTCAACTGGCTGGTCGCGCTGTACCCGACCTGGGCGCGCATCGACGAGCCGATGGCGTACGCGGCGGCCCAGGGCTCGCTCGCGATGATGGCCCGCGGCGGCGTCACCACCGCCATGGACCACCACTACGTCTTCCCGCGGGGCTCCGGCGACCTGTCCGGCGCGATCATCCGCGCCGCCCGCGAGACGGGCGTCCGCTTCACCCTCGCCCGCGGCTCCATGGACCGCGGCGAGTCGGACGGCGGGCTGCCGCCGGACTTCGCCGTGGAGAGCCTGGACGACGCGCTCGCCGCCACCGAGGCCACCGTCCGCGAGCACCACGACGCCTCCTTCGACGCGATGACCCAGGTCGCCGTCGCACCCTGCTCGCCCTTCTCCGTCTCCACCGAACTGATGCGCCAGGGCGCCGAGTTGGCCAGGCGCCTCGGGGTGCGGCTGCACACCCACGGTTCGGAGACCGTGGAGGAGGAGAAGTTCTGCCACGAGCTGTTCGGCATGGGCCCGACCGACTACTTCGAGTCCACGGGCTGGCTCGGCGAGGACGTGTGGATGGCGCACTGCGTCCACATGAACGACTCCGACATCGCCGCCTTCGCCCGCACGGGCACCGGCGTCGCGCACTGCCCGTCCTCCAACGCGCGCCTCGCCGCCGGCATCGCCCGCGTCCCCGACATGCTCGCCGCCGGCGTCCCGGTCGGCCTCGGCGTCGACGGCACCGCCTCCAACGAGTCGGGCGAACTCCACACCGAACTGCGCAACGCCCTCCTCGTCAACCGTCTCGGCGCCCACCGCGAGGCCGCGCTGAACGCCCGCAAGGCGCTGCGGCTGGGCACCCACGGCGGCGCGCAGGTCCTCGGCCGCGCGGCCGAGACCGGCTCCCTGGAGGCGGGCAAGCTCGCCGACCTGGTGCTGTGGCGGATGGACACGCTCGCCCACTCCTCCATCGCCGACCCGGTGACCGCCCTGGTCTTCGGCGCCGCCGCCCCGGTCACGGCCTCGTTCGTGAACGGCCGCCGGATCGTCGAGGACGGCAGGCTGCTCACCGTCGACGAGGACGCCATCGCCCGCTCCACGCGGAGCGAGGCACAGCGACTGGCGCGGATCGCCGCGCAGGGCTGAGCACGACCGAAAACCCAAGTTCTCCGGCTGGGAGGGACGGCTCCCGGCCGGTAGCCGTGGACCCGAGCGGGGTCCATGGCGGCCGTCTCCGGGGCGTGTGCCCATGCACACGCCCCCGGAGCGGTCACCGTTTCACGCAACCGGAACGGTCCGTCCCGGTCCCGCACGACCAACTGCACCACCTCCCTGACAGATACGTCGACGCCGACGTGTAACCGACCGGAGGAACGCCGCCGTGGCCGACCACCCTGTTGACGAGAAACTCCCGCCGCTCAAGATGGCGACGACCGGCCTGCAACATGTGGCCGCGATGTACGCCGGAGTCGTGGCCCCGCCCCTGATCGTGGGCGCGGCCATCGGCCTGAGCGCCACCGAGCTCACCTTCCTCACCGGCGCCTGCCTGTTCACCGCGGGCCTCGCCACCTTCCTCCAGACCCTCGGGTTCTGGAAGATCGGAGCCCGTCTCCCCTTCGTCAACGGCGTCACCTTCGCCGGTGTCGCTCCCATGACCGCGATCGTCGCCTCGACCGACGACAAGTCCGACGCCCTGCCGATCATCTTCGGCGCGGTCATCGTCGCCGGCCTGCTCGGCTTCCTGGCCGCACCCGTCTTCTGCAAGGCGATCCGCTTCTTCCCGCCGGTCGTCACCGGCACCGTGATCACCCTGATCGGCATATCCCTGCTGCCCGTCGCCTTCGGCTGGGCCCAGGGCCCGAATCCCGCGGGCGACGACTACGGCTCGGGCACCAACCTGGCCCTCGCGGGCATCACCCTGGTCATCGTCCTGCTGCTGCGCCGCTTCACCCGCGGCTTCGTCAAGCAGATCGCGGTGCTGCTCGGCCTGGTCGCGGGCACGCTGATCGCCATCCCGTTCGGCGTCACGGACTTCGGCCCGGTCGCGGACGCGAACGTCGTCGGCTTCCCGACGCCGTTCCACTTCGGCGCCCCGCAGTTCCAGGTCGCCGCGATCCTGTCGATGATCGTGGTGATGGTGGTCTCGATGACCGAGTCCACCGCGGACATGCTCGCCCTCGGTGAGATCGTGGAGCGTCCGGCGGACGAGAAGACCATCGCGGCCGGCCTGCGCGCCGACACCCTCGGTTCGGCGCTCAGCCCGGTCTTCAACGGTTTCATGTGCAGCGCGTTCGCGCAGAACATCGGCCTGGTCGCGATGACGAAGATCCGCAGCCGGTTCGTCGTCGCCGCGGGCGGCGGGTTCCTGGTCCTGATGGGCCTGTGCCCGATGGCCGCCTCGCTGATCGCCGTCGTGCCCCGCCCCGTCCTCGGCGGCGCCGGCGTCGTCCTGTTCGGCTCGGTCGCGGCGAGCGGCATCCAGACCCTGGTCCGGGCGAGCCTGGACAAGGACAACAACGTCCTGATCGTGGCGGTCTCGCTGGCCGTCGGCCTCATCCCGATCGCGGCGCCGGAGTTCTACCACGCCTTCCCGGAGAACGCGAAGATCATCCTGGACTCGGGCATCTCGACGGGCTGTGTGGCCGCCGTCCTGCTCAACCTGATCTTCAACCACATCGGCGGCAAGGGCCGGGACGCCGAGGACGTGACCCACCCGATGGAGGCGGGAGAGGAGATCAGCGAAACGTCCCGTACGGCCGTGGCACCGTGACGGCGGGACCCGGGACACCCGGGGCATTACGAGGGCCGGCGCCTCCAGGAGGGGCGCCGGCCCGCACACGTTCCGCTACAGGCCGAACAGCGCCGGATCCGACGCCAGTTCCTTGAACCGCTGCCGCGGATCGGCCACGAGTCTGCGCTCGCTCAGGTCCATGAGCCCGCCGACGGCCTCGATCTCGGCGGCCACGGTGCCGTCGGCCTTGCGGACGGCCTGCCGGATGCGGAAGGTCTTGCCCTCGCCCCACTCGAAGGCGCACGTCACCTCGACCTCGTCACCGGCGAGCAGCTCGCGCCGGAAGCGGATCGTCGTCTCCAGGGCGACGGGCCCGATGCCGCGGGCGACCAGGTCGGCCTGCCGTACCCCGGCCGCCTGGAGCAGCGACCAGCGGGCGTGCTCGGCGTAGTTGAGGTACACGGCCTGGTTCAGATGTCCCTGGGTGTCCGTCTCGTACCCGCGGACGGTCACCGGAACGGAAAACGGCTCGCTCACCACAACTGCCTCTCCTCGTGGACGTGCTGATCGATGACGTACTGACGGAACGATCCTGACACGGGCGGTCACACCTTCCGCGGAGAGGCCAGCAGATAGCGGGCCCGGCTGCGCGGCTCGGTGTGCTCACCGACCTGCCAGCCCGCCGCCTCCAGCGTCGCCGCGCAGGCCCCCCGCGCCGTGCCGTCGGCCTCGTACACGGCGACGGCCTCCGGCTGCGGCGTCGCACGCACCCGGTACCCGTCGTCGCCGGCCGGTCCGGCGGGGCGGTGCCCGGCGGCCTCCAGCGCGAGCGCGGCGGCCCGCACGAGATGCGTCCGCTCCCAGCCGCAGGGCAGTTCCGCGGACCCGTCGGGGCGGGTCATCCGGCGCAGCTCCAGCAGCCCCTGCCAGGCCCCGCGCACCTCACGCAGCCGCGCCGGGCCGGCATCGCCCGTCCCGTCCTCCTCACCGCCGACCCGCGCGGCGAACACACCGTCGGAGGAAGGCGCGGCGGAGACCGGCGTCCGGGCCGCCTCGGGCTCGGCGGGCGCCTCCCGTATCCGGTGCCCGGCCGGTGTCAGGAAGTGGTCGTGCGGCGGCCGCGGATGCCGGAAGGCGAGCCCCCGCTTGACCAGCGCCGTGAGCTGCGCCTCCGTCCCCCGCAGTCGTCCGGTGACGGGGTCGGCGGCGTCGATGACGCGCCGCTGCGCGGCGCTCGGCGGTCGTGTCACGGCGTCCCCCCTCCCTCCTTCACCCGGCACCTCCGAAGACTACGACGGGGGTCTGACATTCCACGCGGCGATCACCGGCCGCCCGTGCTCCGTGCCCAGTCGGCACAGCGTCCCCGTGCCGAGCTGGAACAGCGCCCCGTGCGACGGCGGCAGCCCGAGGTGCCGGGCGGTGAGCACCCGCAGGAAGTGCCCGTGCGCCACCAGCACCACGCACCCCTCGGTGTTCGCGAACGCGGCGTCCACCCGGGCCAGCACCCGGTCGGCCCGCTCACCCACCTGCTCGGGCGACTCCCCGGGGTGGCCCGGCGGTCCGGGCGCGACGCCGTCCGTGAACAGGAACCAGTCGGGCCGGGTCCGCTGGATCTCGACCGTCGTGATCCCCTCGTAGCCGCCGTAGTCCCACTCGTGCAGGTCCGGGTCGACGCGCACCCCGTGCAGTCCGATCAGCTCGGCCGTCTCCCGGGCCCGCTGGAAGGGGCTGACGAACGCGGCCCCGATCCGGTGGGAGCGGATCAGCGGCACGAGGCCACGCGCCTGCTCCCGCCCGTTCTCGGTCAGCGGGACGTCCGTCAGCCCGGTGTGCCGCCCGGACCGCGACCACTCGGTCTCACCGTGCCGGACCAGAAAAAGATCACCCATACCCCCAGGCTACGGGCCGTTCCCCGGCACCGGCCGCCCGGTGACCGGGGAACGCGGGAGCTACGCCCGGCTGCCGGAGTACGCCGTCGCGAACACGCTCCGCACACGGGTGCCGTCCTGGGTCTGCCAGGAGCCGGTGACGGTGCCGGCGGCGCCCGCCGGGAGGGCGGCCGGGGTCTCCGGGCCGGGGCGCAGGACCCGGTGCAGGCGGAGGACCGCGCCGCCGGGTGCCGTCAGCAGGGTGCCGTCCTCGTCGTCGGTCACGGGGAAGTCCGCGAGGTCGGTGAACTCCGGGAGGAGGGAGCCCTCACCCTCGCGGGTGACGAGGACGTCCCGGTCCGGGGTGTCGCTGGTGCTCTGCGCCTGGGCCTCGGCCCGCCCGTCCGCGAGGGCCAGCAGCCCGGCGACCAGGACGGGATCCTGGCAGCCGTCGTAGGCCCAGCGCTTGCCCAGCACGCCGTGCTCCATGGTGCCGATCAGCGCGTGCTCGGCCCCGTCGAGCGGGGCGCCGCGATAGGTGAGCGGCACCAGATGGGCGGCCGGGCCGGAGGCGTCGGTGACCACCATGAACTCGATGCCCACCTCGCCCCGGGGGTCGTCCAGCCGGAAGCCGCCTGCCCTGGTCAGCTCCGGAGCGGCGTCCCGGCCGCCCCGGTACCACGGGCGGGAGGGCAGCCAGGAGGCGAGCAGCTCTACTTTGGTCGGCTTGAGCGTTGTGCGATGGATGACGGCCACGCCGCGGAATCCCTCCGGTCCAGTGGGTAGGAGCCCCCACGCTACTGCCGGTAGCCGCTCAGGAAGCGCCCGATCCGGCCGATCGCCGCCTCCAGGTCGTCCGCGTGCGGCAGGGTGAGGATGCGGAAGTGGTCGGGGGAGGGCCAGTTGAAGCCGGTGCCCTGCACGACCTGGATCTTCTCCCGCAGCAGCAGGTCCAGGACGAAGCGCTCGTCGTCGTGGATCGCGTGCACCTTCGGGTCGATGCGCGCGAAGGCGTACAGCGCGCCCTTCGGCTTCACGCAGGACACACCGGGGATCTCGTTCAGCTTCTGCCAGGCCACGTCGCGCTGTTCGCGCAGCCGTCCGCCCGGCGCGGTCAGCTCGCGGATGGACTGGCGGCCGCCGAGCGCGGCCTGGATGGCGTACTGGGCGGGCGCGTTGGCGCACAGGCGCATGGAGGCCAGCATGGTCAGGCCCTCCAGGTAGTCGCGCGCGTGCTGGCGCGGCCCGGTGACCACGAGCCAGCCGGAGCGGAAGCCGGCCACCCGGTAGGTCTTGGAGAGGCCGCAGAAGGTGAGGACGACCAGGTCGGGGGCGAGCGCGGCGGCCGAGTGGTGGACGGCGTCGTCGTACAGGATCTGGTCGTAGATCTCGTCGGCGAAGACCATCAGGCCGTGGCGGCGGGCGAGGTCGAGGATGCCCTCGACGATCTCCTTGGGGTAGACCGCGCCCGTCGGGTTGTTCGGGTTGATGATGACCACCGCCTTGGTGCGGTCGGTGATCTTGGATTCCATGTCGGCGAGGTCCGGGTACCACTCGGCCTGCTCGTCGCACAGGTAGTGGACCGCCTTGCCGCCGGCGAGGGTCGTCACCGCCGTCCACAGCGGGAAGTCGGGGGCCGGGATGAGGACTTCGTCGCCGTCCTCCAGCAGGGCCTGGACGGCCATGGAGACCAGCTCCGAGACGCCGTTGCCGAGGAACACGTCGTCCACGCCGACCTCCAGGCCGAGGGCCTGGTAGCGCTGGGCGACGGCCCGGCGGGCGGAGAGGACACCGCGCGAGTCGGTGTAGCCGTGCGCCTGGGGCAGCATCCGGATCATGTCCTGGAGGATCTCCTCCGGCGCCTCGAAGCCGAAGAGCGCCGGGTTGCCGGTGTTCAGGCGCAGCACGCTGTGCCCCGCCGCCTCCAGCGCGTCGGCGTGCTCGATCACCGGGCCCCGGATCTCGTAGCAGACCTCGCTGAGCTTGTTCGACTGCCGGAACTCCATGCGCCGCTTCCCCTCCGCCATCTGGTGTTGCTTGGTTTTACCAAGTAGGAGCTTGGAAAGTCCAACAACTTGTCTAGACTGCGTCGCATGCCACCTCGCCGAAGCTACGACCAGTACTGTTCCGCCGCCCGCGCGCTCGACGCCGTCGGCGACCGCTGGACCCTGCTGATCGTCCGGGAGCTCCTCGCGGGCCCCCGGCGGTACACCGACCTGCACGCGGACCTGCCCGGCGTCAGCACGGACGTACTCGCCTCGCGGCTGAAGGACATGGAGCGCGAGGGGCTGACGACCCGGCGCCGGCTGCCGCCGCCGGGAGCGGCGTACGTCTACGAACTCACTCCTCGGGGGCGGGAGTTGCTGCCGGTGCTGGAGGCGCTGGGCGCCTGGGGCGCCGGGGAGCTGGGGGAGCGGCGGCAGACGGACGCGGTGCGGGCGCACTGGTTCGCGCTGCCCCTGCTGCGGGCCCTGCGCACGGCGGGCGCGGCGGAGGGGCTGGTCGAAGTCCGGCTGGAGGAAGGCGACTTCCACCTGTTCGCCGGTGCGGACGAGGGCCCGGTGTACGGCGACGGACCCGCGCCGGGGGAGCCCGGCGCCCGGCTGACGCTGGACGCAGGCACGTGCGCGGCGCTCAGCCGCGGGGAGCTTGACCTGCGGGACGCGGTGCGGGACGGCCGCGTCGAGGTGACCGGCGAGGGCACGGCCGCAAAGGCGCTCAAGGAGGCCTGAAGAGTCAGGAGGCTCGCCGAAGCGGGCCTCCTGACGGTCACTCAGGCGCCCGGCGGCACCCGTGACGGGCGTCCGGAACCGCGGGTCAGCGTGTACCCGCCGATGCCCGCCAGCGCGGCCAGCACGGCACCGATCCCGGTCCACACCCACCGGTCGGACCACCAGCCGGACGACCAGCCGCCCTCGGGCTCGATCGCGGACAGCACCGCGCCGCGCTCCGAGTCGTCGTCCTTCTGGGATGTCACCGCGACGCCCGGCACCAGCGGCTCGGACAGCGAGCCGTCCACGGCGGCGGCTCCGCCCATGTCCTTCGAGTCGACCCGCACCGAGGCGCCGACCGGCACGCCGAGGTCGGACGTCGGCAGGTTCACCACCGTCAGCCGGACGTAGTACGTGCCCGGCAGCGGGTCGTTCGCCCAGGGCTCGGACCAGGCGCGGACCGTGCGCAGCACGCACGCCAGTTCCACGGTGGGCGTGCCCGCGGCGGCCGTGCGCGTCTGGGCGCCCCACTGGCAGGCCTGGCGGCGACGCAGGCCGTCGTACACGTCGATGCGCCAGGTCTGGGAGGCGTGCGTCTCGGGCAGCTTCACCGTGGCCTTCACGGTCGGCCGCTGCTCCGCGTCCGCGGGGAACGACCAGTACAGGTAGTCGCCCGCCGAGCCGTTCGCGGTGGCGTCCTGGCCCTGCTCGATCTCCGTCGCCGTGCGGAAGGACGTGCCCGCCGTCTTCGGTGCGCCGCCGTCGTCCGACGGGCTCGCGGAGGGTGAGGAGTCGGCCGCCGCGGGTGCCGCGGCGAGGCCGAGCAGCAGCAGGGCGGTGCTCAACGCTCGGTTGATACGCATCAGTTGGTCCTCCAGACCGCGAACCGCCAGCGCGACAGCCAGCCCCACAGCAGGCCGGCGACGAAGCCGACGAGCACCAGCAGGCCCAGCAGCCACCAGCCGCGGCCGAGGCCGAAGGCGGCCACGTCGGCGGCCTGGCTCGGGCCGTCCACGACGTCGACCGTCAGCTCCAGCGGCAGACCGGGCGTGGTCTTCACGCCGGGCGCGGCGGAGAAGGAGTTGGTGACCTGGAGGCAGACGGTCTCCGCGGCCGGCTTGTCGGTGTCGGCGTCGTCGATCTCCGGCTTCGGGTAGCGCAGGCCGGTGGAGACCACGTCCGTGCGGCCGTTGTCGGCGGCCTCGCCGCGCACGATCTCCCGGCCGTGCACGGTGACCGCCCGCAGCAGCACGCCGTAGGACGGGTTCACGGCCCGGTCGGCGGACACGCTCACCGAGGCGCGCAGTTCCTCGCCGGGCAGCACGTCCACCCGGTACCAGCGCTGCGTGCCGAACTCCTCGCGGTCGGTGTACAGCCCGGACTTCAGCGCCGGTGCCTGCGCGCAGGCGTCCGCGCCGTCGACGGCGACCGGCGTCACCACCGGGTCGGCCGCGCGGTCGACCAACTGGTTGACCTTGTCGGTGAGTTCGTCGGTGTGCTCCACGGAGGTGTACGTGCCGCCGGTGGCCTCGGCGATGCAGCTGAGCTGCTGCCGCATCTTGGCGTTGGGGACCAGGCCGAGTGTGTCGATGGTCAGCCCGATGCCCTTGGCGGCTATCTCGCGGGCCACCTCGCACGGGTCGAGCGGGGCGCAGGTGTCCTCGCCGTCGCTGATCAGCACGATCCGCTTGGACCCGTTCCCGCTGTCGAGGTCGTCGGCCGCCTTGAGCAGCGCGGGCCCGATCGGCGTCCAGCCGGTGGGTGACAGGGTCGCGACCGCCGTCTTGGCCTCGGTGCGGTCCAGCGGGCCGACCGGGTAGAGCTGCGCGGTGTCCTTGCAGCCCGTCTTGCGGTCGTCGCCCGGGTAGTCGGCGCCCAGCGTGCGGATGCCGAGCTGCACCTCCTCGGGCGTCGCGTCGAGCACCTCGTTGAACGCCTGCTTCGCCGCGGCCATCCGCGTGCCGCCGTCGATGTCCCGGGTGCGCATGGAGCCGCTGACGTCGAGCACGAGGTCGACCTTCGGCGCGTCCTCGCCCGTGGGTTCACCGGCGGCCGCACCGGCCGGCAGGGCGATCCCGGCCGTCAGTGCGGCGAGCAGGGCGCACACGCCCGCCGCCAGCCGTTTTCTTGTGATCATCGGCGGATCCTATGGAGCGGGACCGCCGTGCTCCAAAACGAGACCGCGCGGACGCCGCAACGTCACCTCGCCGCAAGGGGATTGGGCAGCTCCGCCCACAAGTCGCCTCCGGCGCCCGGCGACATGCGCATCAGCGTCAGCGCCTTCACCGGCAGGGGCCCCTCGCGCAGCGCCACCAGGTCGGGTGTGGACGGCAGTTCGCCGAGGGCCGGTTCCAGGGCCGCGCCCAGCACCGCTCCCGACCCCGCCGTCCCGGCCAGCGCTCCGGCGACCAAAGAGCCGAACAGCTTGCGGCGCAGGACCGCCGGATCGTCGGTGAGCATGCGCGCGGGCAGGTCCGGGGCCGGTATGCCGTGCCGGGCGAGGCGGGCGGGGCTGACGCGGATGTCGGCCAGGTCGCGGTAGACCAGCCGCAGCGGCTCGCCCGACGGCGAGAGCACCACGAGCAGGTTCTGTCCGTGCGCCTCCAGGGCCACCCCCAGCTCCAGCAGTCCCAGCCCGACGGTCAGGCAGAGGCGGGCGAAGCGGTCGAGCCAGCCGGGTGACGCGGGCAGCCCGGTGGTCGCCAGTGCCGCCACGGGGACGACGTGCTCGCCGGGTGCCGCGTACGCCCGGGGCGAATCGCGCAGTACGGCGGCGAGGTCGGGGGAGTGCGCGGTGGCCGCGCCCAGGGTGCGGGTGACGTGCAGCAGGCCGTCCGTGCGGGCCGCCAGCACCTGCCCGAACGCGGACAGGGTGTCCGACGCGGCGACCGAGGCGACGGAGATGTCCCGCACCGAGGACGTCAGCCGGGCGCTCAGTGCCGTCTTCACCTGCGGTCCGCCGGGCACGGCGAGGGTGCGCAGGGACATCAGCGGATGCGCGGCGAGCGTCGCCTCGGGCGGCCGCTTCAGGACGTGGGCCGCCTGCCAGGGGTGCACCGGCAGCAGCAGCCGCTCCCCGTCCCGGAGTTCCGGCGGCCACGCCCCCGTCAGCAGACACCCGGCCACCGGGACGGGCAGCAGCCCCAGCTCCACGACCGGCCCGTGCTCGGGCCCGTAGGCGAGCTGTTCGGCGACCGAGAAGCCGGTCCGGGAGCGGCAGTTGGGGTGGAAGGGGTGGCCGTCGATCACCCGCTGCTCCCACGCCCAGTCGCTGTCCGGCCACTCGTCCGGGTGATTCTGCGGCGCCGTCCGCGAGAGGGCCATGGACGCGACGCTGTGCGCCAGTTCGGCGGCGAATCCGGCGGAGTGCGGCACGGCGAGGTCCGTGACCAGCCGCGCGGGATCGTCGTACGGCGTCCCGTCGAGCCGTACGGCGGTGACGTACGCGTCGGTGCGGTACGGGTCCGCGGCCGGGCCGTGCAGCCGCCGGCCGTCCCCGAGCCGCAGGACGAGCCCGTCCCGCGCCGACTCCCGGCCCGTGATCCAGGGCAGCGGCTCGTACGCGAGGGCCCGCCACAGCCGGGTCAGCACGGCCGCGCGGGCGCCGGGCAGTGCGGCCGTGTACCGGGGGACGAGACCGGGCCGGACGGCGGCCAGGTCCTCGGCAACGTCGGCCTCGGCGGTGTCGGGACGGTGCACGGGCGGGCTCCTCGGGGTACGGGACGGGTGCGGGGCGGGAACGAACCGGACGTCACGACGATGGGAACACGGCAGACATACTGATCGCCCCGCCCTCTGACAGACCGTAGGGAACGAGTGGAACGCGTGGATCTCCTGCCCCCGCCCTCCGGCGCCGACGCCCCGGACGACGTCGCGGAACGCGCCGACGCCCACGCGGCGGTGCCCCTGCTGAACTGCCTGCTGCGGGAAGTGGCCGCACCGCACTCCGCACCGCACTCCGCACCGCACTCCGCCTCGGACGGCCGACCGGTGTACCGGCTGCCCGGCGGCCGGCTGCTCCGCGTCCGCGGCGGCCGGCGCCCCGCCGAGCCCGAGGTGTACGCGGCGGACGGCTGGCGGCGCGTCGGCCACGCCGCACTGGTGGAACTCGCCGCCGAGGCGCTGCGGCACCACACCGGCCTGGCCAACCACGAGCTGCCCACCGAGATGACCGACAGCCGGGACGTGGTCGCCGCCCTGCTGAGGGCACGCGCGGGGACGGCCCCGCCCCGCGACCCGTATCTGCGCTCGGAGCAGTCCCTGATCACCGGCCACCCCCACCACCCCGCCCCCAAGGCACGCGGCGGCCCGCACGCCGACTGGCTGCCCTACGCGCCCGAGGCGCACGCCCGTTTCCCGCTGACGCTGCTCGCCGTGCGGGCCGACACGGTCGTCGACGAGGGCGACACCGCCGCCCTGGACGCCCTCGGCCAGGCCCCGCCCGGGTACCGGCTGCTGCCCGCCCACCCCTGGCAGCTCGACCTGACGGCGGACGCCCTCGCCCCGGCCTTCGCCGACGGACGGCTGATCCGGCTCGGCACGACCGGTTTCCCGGTGTGGCCGACGGCGGCGATCCGCACCGTGTACGCGCCCGAGTACGTGACCGGACAGGACCTGTTCCTGAAGTTCAGCCTCGACGTGCGCGTCACCAACGACATCCGCCGCCTGTGGCGCCACGACCTGCTGAAACTGCGCCGCACCGACACGGCGGTCACGGAGGCCTTCGAGTCGGTCGGCCCGCCGGCGGCCTGGCTCGCCGACCGCGGCTACCGCACCGCCGACTTCGCCTTCGAAGAACTCGCCGTCGTGGTCCGCGACGGACTGCGCGCCGTCCTGCTGCCCGGCGCGACGCCGCTGCTCGCCGCCGCCCTGGTGGAGGGCTTCCCCGGCAGCCCGCTGGCGGCCGCGCCGGACCCGGCGGCCTGGTGGGAGGCGTACCTCGACGCGGTCGTCCCGCCCGTCCTGGCCGCCTTCGCCGACGACGGCGTCGTCCTGGAGGCCCACCTCCAGAACACGCTGGTCGCCGTGGACGCGGACGGCATCCCCGTGCAGGCCCTCTTCCGGGACGCCGAGGGCGTCAAACTCCTCCCGGACACGCCCCGCGCGGCAGGCTGGGAGCGACTGGTGTACTGCCTGGTCGTCAACCACCTGCTGGAGATCGCCGGCGCCCTCGCCGAGCACCACCCCGGCCTCGACCCGCGGCCCGCCCTCCGCGCCGCCCTGGCCCGCCACGACCTGCCCGAGATCCCGGCCCTGCTCGCCGCCCCCACCCTGCCCGCCAAGACCAACCTGCTGCTCCGCTGGACCGACGCGGACGGCGCCGCGGCCCGCTACCGCCCGCTGCCGAACCCGCTGTACGGGGTGAGCTGACGCCGGTTTCTCGCGTCGGTCCGGTGCCTCCGCTTCACCTCCGCCCCGCTTGAGCGGGCGGCCCCGTGTGCCGGGCGCCGCCTGCTCAGCCCCCCGGCGCATACCGCCACGGGAGGCTTGCCGTCCGGATTCCGGATACCGACGTGGCGTGAACTGGCCGAAAAATAAGGCCGATTGAAGGTTTGGAGCCGCAAGTTTGATCGCCCGTTCGATCCTTGACAGCAGGACTTGCGCCACTTGAGTATCAGGGAGCTCTCGCCGACCGGTGAGGGCGCAGTGCTGAACGATGCAAGGGGGTTTCGTATGTCCGCGATCGTTTCCACGCTCAAGCACACGAAGTACGTCATGGGTTCCATGGCTGCGGTGCTGTTCTCGAACTGCCCCAGCTGACGTGACGACGGGGTGGGCGGCCGTGCCGCCCACCCCGGCACGGGGATGACCGGGACCGGCGGGGGAGGACCATGTTCGACGCGGGGACAAGGCAGTTCCGGATGGCACTGGCCATGGTGCTCGGCCGTCCGATCAGTGTCCGTTCCGCCGAGCGGCTCGTCGCCGACGCGCTCGCGACGATCGCCGAGTTCGGGTCGCCCGGCGAGGACGTCGAGCAACTGCTGCGCGGCGCCGCAGCGGACCCGCAGATGCGCACCGACCTCACGAACAAGGCCCTGCGCCGCACCGCGAAACGCCTCGCCGCCAAGTCGGTTTTCTACCGGGAGCGTTTCGCCGAGGCGGGCGCCGACCCGGCCGCGCTGACCATCGACAACGTGACCGCCGTACCCGTCACCACCAAGGCCGACCTGGTCGGGCGGCCCCGCGACTTCCTGTGCGGCGAGCCCTTCCTCGCCTCCCGGACCACCGGGACGACGGGCCGGCCCACCGAGGTCTGGTACTCCCGCTACGAGGAACGCCTCTGGCCCGCGCTGGTCGCCCTCTCCCAGGTGCTGCGCGGCACCGTCCGCACCACGGACCTGGTCCAGTTCAACATCAGCTCCCGGGCGACCGGCACCGCCTACGCCGAGATGCAGGTGGCCCGTCTCGCGGGCGCCGCCATCCGGATGGTCGGCCTGGTCCCGCCCGCCGAGACCCTGGACCTCATGGCGGGAACCGGCCCCTCGGCGCCGACGCTCATGGTCACCTACCCGAGCTATTTGGGCCAGTTGACCCGCCTGGCCCGCGAACGGGGCCTCGGCCCCGCCGACTTCCGGCTGCGCCGCGTCAACGTCGGCAGCGAAGTGCTCTCGCCCGCCCTCGCCGATGCCGCCGAGAAGACCTTCGGCGCCCCCGTCCACGACGGCTACGGCATGACCGAGGTGACCCCCGTCGCCGGCGCGATCTGCCGGGAACGGCACCTTCACATCGACGCCGGCATCGGCCTCGTGGAGGTGTGCGACCTCGACACCGGCGCGCCGGCCGAACCCGGAGCCCTCGGCACGATCGTCGCCACCCCCTTCTTCCCGTACCGGGAGTGCATGCCGGTCTTCCGCTACGACACCCGGGACCTGGTGCGGCGGCTGCCCGACGCCCCGCTCACCTGCGAGATGGCCAACGTGCCCGCGACCTCGCACATCCTCGGAAAGGCGGACCACGTGCTGCGCACCCAGGACGGCCCGGTGACCCCGCGCGAGGTCATGGAGGTCCTCGACGCCCTGCCCGGCGCCTGCTGGCCCGTACGCCACCGCGCGACCGTGGCCGACGGGCGGCTGCGCGTCGAGGTCGCCGCCTCGTCCGTGCCGGAGACGGGCGACATCGCGCGCCACTTCGCCGAGGCCGGCCTCGACGCCCGCGTCGACATCGTCCCGGGGGACGGACACGAACTGCGGCGCTACCGCTGCGACCTGGTCGAGAACAGCTTCTCCTCCGCCGGGCGGACCGCATGAGCGCCGCACAGAGCGCGTTCTTCACCCTCGTCACCCTCGCCGTCGCCCTGGGCGTCTCGCTCGCCTCGGTCGCCTACTTCCGGCGCTCCGCCCTGCCCCGGCCGGCCGTCGGCGTGTTCAACGGCAACGACATGGTCATCATGATGGGCTTCGTCGTCGTCCTGCCCTTCCTGTACCTGTCCCTCCCGGGCTGGCTGCTGCCGCCCGTGCTCGGCCTGACCCTGGCCGGGGGACTCGCCGTCGGCTACGGCACCGTCGTCCGCCGGGCCGCGCAGCGCTGGGCGCTCATCGTCGCCCTGCTGGCCGCCGACTGGTTCTTCGCGCGGTACGCCGAGGACGACCCGACCCACGCCACGCCGTACTGGGTGGTCAACAGCCTCGTCATCATGCTGATGGCGATCGGCGCCGCCAACCTCAACGCGCAGGGCGGCCTCAAGCTGCGGCACGTCTCGCGGTTCGCGCTGGCGCTCGCCGTGTACGACCTGTTCTTCGCGACCGTCGTGCCGCTCACCCAGAAGCTGTTCGACGCGGTGCAGGGCTATGCCTTCGCCCCGTCGGCCGGGCTGCGCGTCGGCGAGTACGGCGCGGTCGTGGGCATGGGCGACCTGCTGGTGTACGCCCTGTTCACGACCGTGGCCTACAAGTCGTACGGGCGGGCGGGGCTGCGCCTGGCGCTCGGGCTGGTCGCCGTGTTCGGGGCGCTCGTGCCGACGCTGACGCCGGTCACGTTCGACGCGATCACCGGGCATCTGCCGCAGATCGTGCCCGCGCAGATCTTCTTCGGCCCGGCGGCGTTCTGCGGGTACCTGGTCCTGCGGCGCGGGGGGCCGGAACGGCGCATGGCCGACGTCCCGGTCACCGAACGGCAGTTGGCGGCGCCGCGTACGTGAGGAAGACGGTCCACGCCGTGGGGGAGAGGGCGAGCTGCGCGGCGTGGGGGGCCTTGGAGTCACGGACGTGGATCGTCTCCGGGCAGGTCGCGACCTCGACGCAGTCGCCGTCGCTGCCGCTGCTATAGCTGGACTTGTGCCAGGACAGGGCGACCTCGACGCAGTCGTCGCCCTGGGAGCCGCTGTAACTGCTCTTGAACCAGGCCAGGTCGGACGTGCTCATAGCGCTCCTCGCATTCGCTTCAACAAGCCCAGGGAGTCCTCGGGGGTCAGGGCCTGTGAACGCATCTTGGCATAGCGCTGGTGGAGGCGGCTGATCTCTTTCGCCTCGGTGATGAGCCGCCCGTTCTCCTGCCCCTCCGAGTACCCGAACCACTTGTTGTCCGGCGACTCGGCCAACCGCATCGGGCCGTCCAGCCCCGCGTGCACCGGCTGTCGCAGCGGCATCAACTGGACTTCCACATTCCAGTGCCGCGCGATGATGGCCAGCAAGTGGTCGTACAGCTCCCGCGTCACCTCCGCGCCACCCGTCTGCCGTTCCAGTACCGCCTGTTCGAGGATGAAGCTGAACGCGGTCGGCGGCTTCCGGCTCGTCGCCAGCAACTCGTGCCGGGCCATGCGCGCCGCGATCCGGTCGTTCATCTCCTCCTCGGCGGGCAGCGGAGGCACACTGAAGGACACCGCCCGCGCGTACCCCTCCGTCTGCAACAACCCCGGAACCACCCGGCATTCATACGTGTACAGACTCACCGCCTCCGCCTCGAACCGCGCCCACTGCCGGAACCACGTCGCCAACCCCGGTTGCCGCGACAGATGCCGTGCCGCACCCCGCAGCGCCCCGAACGCGTCCAACACCTCCTCCGCGCGCTCCACGAAGTCCGCCGGAGGGAACCGCCGCCCCTGCTCGATCGACGCCACCGTCGGCACCGAGTACCGCACCAGCGGCGCGAACTCCTCCTGCGTCAGCCCCGCCCGTTTGCGGAACGCCTTCAGGACCTCACCGAACGCCTTGAGGCTGTCCGACGCCTCCGGCTCACCCGCGCACCCCGTACCGTCCGTCATCCAGGACACCTCCCGCCCGTCACACCCACTCAACCGCCCCATCGTCACGGACGGTTACTCCTACTGTCCACTGTCCGTACCCGTACGCTGACCCTGCGTACCGGTCGCTGATCTGGTGCGACGGTGTCGCCGCAGGTGGGATGGGCGGCATGAGACCAGCCTCCACCCCCCGACTCCCCGTCACCGCACGTGTGTTCGCGCAGCGGTTCAGTTCCACCCCGCGCGGCGCCCGCCTGGCCCGGCATCTGGCGCTGCACCGGCTGGACGCGTGGGGCGTCCCGTACGGCTCGGCCGTGTCGGAGACGGCCGCGCTGCTGGTGGCCGAGCTGGCGGCGAACGCCGTGACGCACGGGAGGGTGCCGGGACGGGACATCGAGGTGCTGCTGCGGCTGGACCCGTACACGCTGCGGATCGACGTGTCCGACAGCCGGGGGGAGCGCCGGCCGTCCGTACCGGAGGCGGCGGGGCCGGAGGCCGAGGGCGGCCGGGGCCTGCTGCTGGTGGACGCGCTGGCCGACCGGTGGGGCGTCTTCGACCGCGTACCGGTCGGCAAGACGGTCCGCGCCGAACTGGACCTGCCGGGGGTCCCCGGGCCGTAGGAACCGGCGCCGGGCAGGGCCGACCGGCCCTGTCGTCGGTCCCGGCGTGGGGGAAGACTGGTCCTGTAGGCGGTACGCGTCCTTGAGGAGCGAGCGATGACGGACAGCGAGCAGGCCGGCCGGGTGACCGCGATCAAGGTCTTCCTCCTGGACGATCACGAGGTGGTCCGCCGGGGGGTGCACGACCTCCTGGACGACGAACCGGACATCACCGTGGTCGGCGAGGGCGCCACGGTCGAGCAGGCCCTCGTCCGCGTCCCCGCGCTGCGGCCGGACGTGGCCGTGCTGGACGTACGGCTGCCGGACGGCGACGGTGTGACCGTCTGCCGCGAGCTGCGGTCGAGCATGCCGGACCTGGCCTGCCTGATGCTGACCTCGTTCGACGACGAGGAGGCGCTGCTCGACTCGATCATGGCGGGCGCCGCCGGATACGTGCTGAAGCAGATCGAGGGCTCGGACCTCGTCTCGGCCGTGCGCACCGTGGCCCGCGGCCAGTCGCTGCTGGACCCGAGCGCCACCGCGAAACTCATGGCACGGCTGCGCGGCGGCCCGGAACGCGAGCAGGAGCCGGAGGCGCTGCCCGGCCTGACCGAGCGGGAGCGCGACATCCTGGCCCTGATCGGCGAAGGGCTCACCAACCGCCAGATCGGGCAGCGGCTGTACCTGGCCGAGAAGACCGTCAAGAACCACATCTCCCGCCTGCTCGCCAAACTCGGCGTGGAGCGCCGTATCCAGGCCGCCGTCATCGCCACCCAGGCCCAGGACCGCATGCGGGCCCAGGGGCGGTGACCGCCGCCCGGGCTCCCGTGCCGTGATCACCCCCAGCCGCTACCGTGGCAGAAGGGGCGGTCCGGTGGCCGTACCGCCCATGGGCGCACGGAGGGCGGCGGTGGGAGAGTCCGACAGGGCGCGGGAGGCCGGCGTACGGCTGCCGCAACTGCGGCTGGACGAGTTGCTGGGCGAGCTCCAGGCCCGGCTGGACGCGGCCCGCGGCACGCAGGACCGGGTGCACAGCCTGCTGGAGGCGGTGCTGTCGGTCGGCCGGGAACTGGACCTGGAGCAGGCGCTGCGCGGCATCGTCGAGGCCGCGGCCACGCTGGTCGACGCCGAGTACGCGGCGCTCGGCGTGATCGGCCCGGACGGCAGGCGGCTGTCCGCCTTCTACACCGTCGGCGTCAGCGCGGAGGAGATCGCCCGCATCGGCCCCTTCCCGGAGGGGCACGGCATCCTGGGCGAGCTGATCCGGCACCCCGAGCCGCTGCGCCTGGCCAAGCTGTCCGACCATCCCGCCTCGTACGGGTTCCCCGCCCACCACCCGCCGATGAACACCTTCCTCGGCGTCCCCATCCGCGTGCGCGACCACGTCTTCGGGAACCTGTACCTGACGGAGAAGCGCGGCGGGCGGGAGTTCGACGAGGACGACGAGTCGCTGCTCGCCACCCTGGCCGTGGCGGCGGGCGTGGCGATCGACAACGCGCGCCTATACGAGGAGTCCCGGCTGCGCGAACGCTGGCTCCAGGTGAACGCCGAGATCATGCACTCCCTGATGTCCGGCGCCGAGCAGGGCGACGTGCTGCGGCTGATCGCCGAACGGGCCCGGGAGATCACGCGCTCCGCCCTGGGTGCCGTGGCCCTGCCGGTGCCGGACACCGAGAACCTGGCGGTCGAGCTGGCGATCGGGCGTGAGGCCGACACCTGGCGCGGACTGGTCCTGCCGGTGCGCGGCAGCCTCATGGGCGAGGCGTTCGCCCGGGGCGTGCCCGTGAGCAGCCAGGACGTGTCGGCCGACGCACGGATATCGGTCGGCCCGCCGCGCTTCGCGGGCCTCGGCCCGGCGGTGGCCGTCCCCATCGGCTCGGACGACCGCCTGCGCGGCGTCGTCCTGCTGGTGCGCGGGGCGGGCGGGCCCGCCTTCACCGACAAGGAGACGGAACCCCTCCAGGTCTTCGCCGCCCAGGCCGCCGTGGCCATGGAACTGGCCGAACGCCGCCGGGACGCGGAGCAGATCGCGCTCCTGGAGGACCGCGACCGCATCGCCCGCGACCTGCACGACCTGGCGATCCAGCGCCTGTTCGCCACGGGGATGACGCTACAGAGCGCGGGGCGCTTCATCGACCACGAGCGGGCCGCGGCCCGCGTGCAGCGCGCGGTGGGCGACCTCGACGAGACGATAAAGATCATCCGGTCGACGATCTTCGGGCTGCGCTCCCGGGACGACGACACGACGTCGTCGGCGCTGCGGGCCCGCGCCGTGCGCGCGGTCGGCGAGGCGGTGCCGGTACTGGGCTTCGCGCCCGGGGTCCGCATGGAGGGCCTGCTCGACACGCACGTGCCGAAGGACACCGCCGACCACGTCGTGGCCGTACTGACCGAGTCGCTGGCCAACATCGCCCGGCACGCCCGCGCGAGCCGTGCCGACGTCGTGCTGGAGACCGACGGCACCTGGGTGCGGGTCACGGTCACCGACGACGGCGTCGGCATCCCGCCCGGCGGCCGCCGCAGCGGACTGCGCAACCTGGACGAACGCGCGCGGCGGCTCGGCGGCGAACTGCGCCTGGAGAGCCCCGAGGGCGGAGGCACCCGCCTGGTGTGGCGCGTGCCGGTGGACCGGGCCGGGGAGGGCACCGGACCGACACCGTGAGCGCCGGGACCCTCGGGACCCTCGGCCGCGCCCGGGGGACCAACGGGCCCTGCCCCGCGGGCCGGTGGAGCGCCACGCTGAAAACAGTCAGGGCGTGCTCGGCACGCACAACGGCGCCGTCACCCACGCGGTGCCGCACCACGCCGGCGCACCCGTCGCCGTCGTCGCGCATCCCTGACGCGCCCCGGCCGGGAGGAGGAGTCATGTATCTGCCAGTGGTGGTAGGGGCGGACGGCTCCGAGCCCGGTCTGCGGGCCGTCGACTGGGCGGCCGACGAGGCCGCCCTGCACGGAGTGCCCCTCCTCGTGGTCTTCGGGTCGCTGTGGGAGCGGTACGAGGGCGCCGCGCTCGCCCACGAGCTCGGCGGGCCGTCCGCACACGTGACGTCCGAGGCGATCCTGCGGACCGCCGCCCGGCGCGCCCGCCGCCGCCACCCCGGCCTCCCCGTGACCACCGAGGCGGTGCCCGACGAGGCCGAGCGCGCCCTGGTGCGGGCGGGGCGGAACGCGTCCCTGACCGTCGTGGGCGACCGGGGGCGCGGCGGCATCGCCGACCGGCTGCTGGGCTGCGTCAGCCGGACCGTGGCCGCCGAGAGCGACTGCCCGGTCGTCGTGGTGCGCGGCAACCACGACAACCGGGCTGCCGGCGGCCCGCCCGGCCGCGTCGTCGTCGGCATCGGCGAGGCACCGGACGCCGTCCTGCGCCTCGCCTTCACGGAGGCACGCCTGCGCGGCGCCGACGTGACCGCCGTACGGGCCTGGCGCCGCCCCGCCCACGAAACGGCGCGGTCGTACGAGGAGCGGGCGGCCGAGGCGCTGGCGGAGGCCCTCGACGGCGCACCGTCCGACGTCACCGTGCGCCGGCTCACCGCCGAGGGCCCGGCCCGCGCGGTGCTGCCCGCCGCTTCGGCCGAGGCCGGTCTGCTGGTGATCGGCCGCCGCACCCAGGGGCGGCTCGGCCGGGTCGCCCACACCGTCCTGCACCACACGGCCTGCCCGGTCGTGATCGTGCCGGAGCGGACCTGAGCCCGGGGCCGGCGGGCGGCGCACCAGGGCCGGACGGCCCAAGCGTCAACACCTTCCCGACACGGCCCGGCCCCGGGCCCGGAGCGGACACGAGCGAGAGACGGCGGGCCGATGTACCCCGACGCCTACTGATCCAGCCGGTACTCGACGTCGACGACGCCCTCCACGGCGCGTACCAGGCGGGCGGCGACGGGGACGAGCGACGTGTCGCGCAGCGGGCCGGTGAGCGTGACCACCCCGTCGGAGACGGTCACCCGGAGCGGCCGGGAGGGGCCGGGGGAGAGGAACGGCACGATCTCCCGGCCGACCTCCTCCGCGATGTCCTCGTCCGTGCGCAGGAAGACGCGCAGCAGGTCGCCCCGGCTCACCACGCCCTCCAGCAGCCCTTCCGCGTCGACCACCGGCAGCCGCTTGACCTTTTGGCGGGCCATGATGCGGGCCGCCTCCGCCAGAGTGGCGTCGGGACGGACGGTGACGGCCGGCGCGGACATCACGTCCGCGGCCGTCAGCCCGCCGGCCTTGGCGAGGTCCGCCAGGCGGCGCATCTGCGTGAACCGGTCGGGGTCGCTGTCCCGGAACTCCTCCTTGGGCAGCAGGTCGGCCTCGGAGACGACGCCGATGACGCGGCCCTCGCCCGCCACCACGGGCAGGGCGCTCACCTTCCACTGCTGCATGAGCGTGACGATGTCCTTGAACGGGGCGTCGCGGCCCACGGCCACGACGGTGTGCGTCATGACGTCGCTCACGACGTGCGGACTGCCGTACGGCATGGCTTCCTCCTCGTGCGGCGGGACCGTCGGGTCACAGGAGGCTTCCGCTCCCGTGGGGCCCGTACAGGTCGAGCAGCCGGACGCGGGCGGCGTGCAGCCGGTGGGCGACGACGTTGCCGACCCAGACGGCGACCGCCCGGCCGAACGCCGGGTCCTGGTCGCACAGGACACGCACGGCCTCCGCGTCGAACTCCCAGGCCCGCACCGGGGTCATCGCCTCCGCGCCCATGTGCCACAGGTGGGGCGGGAAGTGCCAGGACCAGCCGACCAGTTCGCCGTGGCCCAGCGACTCGATGACGGCGGCGCGGCGGCCGGGGACCCGCAGGTCGAGGGTGACGGTGCCGGTGCGGACGATCCAGAAGCGGTCGGCCCGGCGGTCCTCCTCGAACAGCCGCGCACCCGCGTCGAAGGACACCTCGCGGGCGACACGCATCAGCCGTTCCCGGTGTTCCGCCGGGAGGCCCGCGGCCAGTGTGGTGGTGGAGGTCATCGCTCCGCTCCTTCTCTTCCCGGGGGCGCGGCGAGGCAACGGCCCAGCGGGCCGGGTGGCGCGCCCCTCCCTGTTTCCAGGCTGGTCCTGCCGGGAGCCCGGCACCACGGGCCGTCCGGGGTCCGATCCCGGGCCGTTCGGCCCATGCCGTCACCCGGCGTTTCCCCGCGGCCCCCGGGGTTACCCATGCACTGTCCTCCGCCGTCGTGCGGGAGCCACCGAGGCAGGAACGGAGCGTCGCCCATGGCGAGCATGAAGGTGTCGGACTACGTTCTCCAGCGGCTGCGTGAGTGGGACGTCGACCATGTCTTCGCCTACGCCGGCGACGGCATCAACGGCCTGCTGGCCGCCTGGGGACGGGCGGACAACCAGCCGAAGTTCGTGCAGGCCCGCCATGAGGAGATGGCCGCCTTCGAGGCCGTCGGCTACGCCAAGTTCTCCGGCAAGGTCGGGGTGTGCGCGGCCACCTCGGGGCCGGGCGCGATCCACCTGCTGAACGGCCTCTACGACGCCAAGCTCGACCACGTCCCGGTGGTGGCCCTGGTCGGACAGACCAACCGCAGCGCCATGGGCGGCTCCTACCAGCAGGAAGTCGACCTGGCGAGCCTCTACAAGGACGTCGCCTCGGACTTCTGCGAGACGGCCACGGTGCCCGAGCAGCTGCCGAACCTCATCGACCGCGCCATGCGCACCGCCTACGCCAGGCGGACCGTCACCGCGATCATCCTGCCGGCCGACGTGCAGGAGCTGGACTACTCGCCGCCCCGGCACGCGTTCAAGATGGTGCCCTCCAGCCTGGGACTCGGCCGCTCCGCGCCGGTGCCGGCCGACGAGGACCTCCAGCGGGCCGCGGACGTGCTGAACGCCGGCGAGAAGGTCGCCGTCCTCGTCGGACAGGGCGCCCGCGGGGCCCGGGACGAGGTGGAGCGGCTGGCGGACGTGCTCGGCGCCGGCGTGGCCAAGGCCCTGCTCGGCAAGGACGCCCTGCCCGACGACCTGCCGTACGTGACCGGCTCGATCGGCCTGCTGGGCACCCGCCCCTCCTACGACCTGATGCAGGACTGCGACACCCTGCTGATGATCGGCTCCAGCTTCCCGTACACGCAGTTCATGCCCGAGCTGGACCAGGCGCGCGCGGTGCAGATCGACATCGACCCGCACATGATCGGCCTGCGGTACCCCTTCGAGGTCAACCTCGTCGGCGACGCGCGCGAGACGCTGCGGCGGCTGCTGCCGCGCCTGCACCGCAAGGAGGACCGCACCTGGCGGGAGAAGGTCGAGAAGAACGTCGCCCGCTGGTGGGAGGTCATGCAGCGCCGCGCCGCCGTGGACGCCGACCCGCTCAACCCGGAGTACGTGGTCCACGCCCTGGACGGCAGGCTGCCCGACGACGCGATCGTGACGGCCGACTCCGGCTCCGCCGCCAACTGGTACGCACGGCACCTGCGCCTGCGCGGCCGGATGCGCGGCTCCCTGTCCGGCACGCTGGCGACGATGGGCCCCGGCGTCCCCTACGCGATCGGCGCCAAGTTCGCCCACCCCGACCGCCCGGCGATCGCTCTGGTCGGCGACGGGGCCATGCAGATGAACGGCATGATGGAGCTGGTCACCGCCGCGAAGTACCGCCACGAGTGGTCCGACCCGCGGCTGATCGTCGCCGTGCTGAACAACGGCGACCTGAACCAGGTCACCTGGGAGATGCGCGCCATGTCCGGCGCTCCGCAGTTCGAGGAGTCGCAGCACATCCCCGATCTGCCCTACGCGGACATCGCCCGCAGCATCGGCCTGGACGGCGTCCGGGTGGAGAAGCCCAAGCACGTCGAGTCGGCGTGGGAGCGGGCGCTGGCCGCCGACGGTCCGTTCGTCATCGACTTCCGCACCGACCCGGCCGTGCCGCCGATCCCGCCGCACGCCGAGCTGGACCAGATCGAGGCCGCCGCCACGGCGATCCTCCAGGGCGACAGCGACCGCGCCTCCGTGATCAAGCAGGGACTCAAGGCCAAGGTGCAGGAGATGCTGCCCGGCAGCCGCCACCGCGGCGACCGCCCCGGCGCCACGGACGACAGCACCCGCTCCGGCCACTGACGGCGGCGGCCTGCCGTCAGCCCGGCTCGCCCGTGACGCCTGGCCCGGTACGGGACGCGCGCGAGGCGGGCGCCCGGGGCGCGGCGGCGGTCGCCGGCGGGATCCGGCTCGCGACGCCCTCGATGAAGGTGTTGAGCCCGTACGCGAACCGCTCCGCCGGGTCGGTGTTCATGAGCGAGGCGAAAGCCTCCGCGTACTGGGGCGACAGCCTGCTCGCGAGCTGGTCCTCACCGCTCTGCCACTCCTCGGCCGGCGTCTGGGCCTGGTTCTGTTCGTCGAGGGTGTGGCCGAGCACGTAGTAGTAGAGGGAGAAGGCCAGGGATCCGGCCTGGTCGGGGGCCAGGCCCGCGCCGCAGAGCACGTCGACGACGAGACTCCCGGCGGTGATCGAGTTGGCGCCGGTGGCGTGGGTGCCGCTGACCAGGCGCGCTCCGTCCCGGTGGGCCAGCATGGCCGTCCGGAACCGCTGGCCCAGGATGTAGATCTGCTCGCGCCAGGGAGCCTCGGGCAAGGGGACCCCGACCCCCTCGGTGAGCTTGTTGGCCATCGCCTCCAGCAGGGCCGCCTTGTTCGGGAAGTGCCGGTAGAGGGCGCCTCCGTGCACGTTGAGCGCAGCACCGAGCTTGCGCATGGTCAGTCCGTCGAGCCCTTCGCTGTCGAGGAATTTCAGGGCCCCGTCGACCACGTCGGCCTTTCGCAGCAGCATGCGTCGCTCCATCGTTGACAACCCCCGAATCATATAGCTAGCGTAAACGCTGTTCACGGTAAACACCGTTCACGGTGAACGTCGTTCACCAGGAGGCGCAATGTCTGCATCCTTAGAGCCACCGCACGCCCCCGCACCCGCGGTCCTGCGGCCGAATCTGCCGCTCGGCGTCGTGGTGGCCATCTCGTGCGTGGCGCTCTTCATGGTGGTGCTCGACACCACCATCGTCACGCTGGCGCTGCCGCAGATGCGCGAGGCGCTGGACATGTCGGTCAGCCAGCAGCAGTGGGTCGTCACCGGCTACCTGATCACGCTCGGCGGTCTGCTGCTGCTGGCGGCCAGGGCGGGCGACCTGTTCGGCCACAAGCGGGTGTTCCTGTTCGGCATGGTCGTCTTCACCGCCGCCAGCCTCACGGGCGGCCTGGCGGGCGACCCGACCATACTGATCGTGTCCCGGTTCATCCAGGGCGTCGGCGCCGCCGCGCTCACGCCCACCAGCCTGAGCCTCATCACCACGAGTCACACCGACGAGACCCAGCGGCAGCGCGCCCTGGCCCTGTGGAGCATCACCATCGCCTTCGCCGGCACGGCCGGCGTACTCCTCGGCGGCGTGCTCACCAGCGAGCTGAACTGGCGCTGGGTGCTCTTCATCAACATCCCCCCCGGTGTCGCGCTGTTCGCCGCGGCACTCTGGTGCCTCCTCCCGGCCCGGGTCGGCACCAAGCCCGTCCGGCTCGACCTCCCCGGCAGCCTCTGCGTGACGCTGGGCATCGGGGCGCTCAGCTACGGGCTCTCGCAGGCGTCGGTCGACGGGTGGGGGTCCACGAACGTCCTGGTCGCCCTCGGCGCGGCCGCGGTCCTCATCGCCGGTTTCGTGGCCGTGCAGCTGACCAGCTCCCAGCCGCTCATCCCCCGGGCGCTGCTCCGCCTGCGCAGCCTGCTACTCGGCAACCTGATCATGCTCATGCTGGGCGTGGTCCTCAACGCGTCCTTCTTCTTCATCTCCCTGTACCTCCAGCAGGCCATCGGCTACAGCGCCCTGCGCGCCGGTATGGCCATGGTTCCGGTGACCCTCATCGTCATCGTCGGCGGCTTCGTCTCCCGCAAGCTCGTCCTCGTCCTCGGCCCCCGGAACCTGATCATCATGGGCGGGCTCGTGGTCGCGGCCGGCATGGCCTGGCTGGCCGCGGTGCCGGCCCGACCCCCGGTCTTCCTGACCCACATCCTCGGGCCGACCCTGATCGTCGGCATCGGGCTGGGCTTCCTGATGCTGTCGATCACGCTCACCGGCACCTCCGACGTCGATCCCGAGGACGCCGGCGCGGCCTCCGGGCTGCTCAACACATCCCGGCAGCTCGGCGGAGCCGTCGGCCTCGCCGTGCTGACCACCATCGCCGCCCACGCGACCACCGACGCGGCCGGCGACTCCGACCCCGTCGAGGCGCTCGTCCACGGGTACAGCATCGCCTTCCTGATCTGCGCGGGCGTCATGGTGGTCGCCTCCCTGATCGCGCTGGCCCTGCCCAACATCAAGGCGCCCAGGCCGGAGGACGAGGCGAAAGCCGGCGAGGAACGGTCGGCGAACGCCGCGTCATGAACGGGATCTCACGCGTCGACGACGGTCCCGCCCGGCAGGGCGGGAAAGCCGGGCGCCGCACCGTCGACACCCGGGAGGGGGCCGGTCCTGACCTCCCGGGTGGTGACGGAGAGCGGCCCCAGCCCCGCCAGGGCGTCGAGCACCTGTGGCATCAGCGCCCCGGGGGCCGACCGGGCGGGAACCACACCGATCGCGTTCACACCGGTCAGCAGGTCGACCGTGAGATCACCCGCGGCCGCCAGGCGGCGGACGGCCCGGCCGCCCGCGGCGGCCTCCGCCTCCAGCTGACCGGCGTCCGGATCGTCGGCGGCCCCCAGGACCAGCGTGAGGTCGACGCCCTCGGCCACCGAGCGGACGGCCGCCGCCCGGTCGGTGGCGGCGTAGCACAGCGCGTCGTAGTGCTGCCCCCGCACACGCGGGTAGCGCTCGCGCAGAGCAGTGATCATCCCGGCCGCGTCATCGACGGGGATGCCGGTCTGCACCACGAGGGAAAGCCTCTCCGGATCCACCCCGAACCGCTGAAGATCGGACGCCTGCGCGGCGTCCCGCATCGTCAGCACCGACTCCGGGGCCTGCGACACCGAAACCGATTCCCCCGCGGTGTCGCGGGCCCCGGTCATCAGCACCACCGTGTCGCCGCGGTGGGCATAGGCCTCGACGTCGCGATGGGCCAGCGCGGCCAGCGGGCAGGTCGTGTCCACCACCTCGAGCCCGCGTGCGGCGGCCTCCGCCCGCACCGGCAGGGGCACGCCGTGCGGCGGGAAGACCACCACCCCGCTGTCCGGCACGGCGTCCAGGTCGTCCGCGAACGCGACACCGGCCTCGGTGAGCCGCGCGATCCGGTCGACCGCGGCGACCGGCCGGCCGTACACGAACACCGGCGCGTCCCGCCGCGCCTCGCGGGCCGCCCGGAGGGTGGCCTCGACACCCGCGCGGGCGCCCGCGCAGTCGGGTTCGGGCGCCGCCACCAGCAGACGGCGCGACCGCAGCAGCCCGG
>NZ_WWHX01000615.1 GCF_009862125.1 Streptomyces sp. SID5910 | reverse complement strand
TCGCTGCTGGACGACGACCCCGCAGCCCGAGGCCGCCGCGATCTCGTTCAGGGACGCGGCCAGGCCCCCGCGCGTCGGGTCCCGCAGGACGTGCAGGTCCGGGGTGACGTTCAGCATCGCCTCGACGAGCCCGCCGAGCGGCGCGCAGTCGCTGACGACGTCCGCCTCGAAGCCCAGGTTCTCCCGCTCGCTCATGATGGCCATGCCGTGGGCGCCGATGGCGCCGCTGACCAGCACGACGTCGCCGGGCACCACGCGCCGCGGGTCCAGCTCGACCCCGGCGGGGACCAGCCCGATCCCGGAGGTGTTGATGTAGACGCCGTCGCCGTGCCCAGCCTCCACGACCTTGGTGTCCCCGGTCACCACCCGCACCCCGGCCGCGCGGGCGGCGGCCCCGAGCGCCTCGGCCACCCGGGACACGGTGTCGATCTCGACGCCCTCCTCCAGGATGAGCCCGCACGAGAGGAACGCCGGGCGCGCACCGCTCATCGCGAGGTCGTTGACCGTGCCGTTGACGGCCAGGTCGCCGATGCTGCCGCCGGGGAAGAACAGCGGCCGCACCACGAACGAGTCGGTGGAGAAGGCCAGTCGGGCGCCCCCGAGCTCCAGCACGGCGGAGTCGGTCAGCGCGGCGGGCACCGCCGAACCGAGTCCCGGCAGGACGACCTGCTCGACCAGCTCGGCGGACATCGCGCCGCCCCCGCCGTGGCCCATCACCACCCGCGCCCGCTCGCGCAGCGGCGCGGGGCAGGTCAGGGCGAACATGTCCGGTGCCGCGGTGGTGTCAGACAACGCTGCTGTCCTCCAGGATCGGGGCGGACGGTGCCGTGCGGGCCGGCAGGTCGAGGCGCCGGTACAGGTAGTACGCGGCGCACGCGCCCTCGCTGGAGACCATGGTGGCGCCGAGCGGGGTGCGCGGCGTGCAGGTCGTGCCGAAGGCCTCGCACTCGTGGGGCTTGAGCAGCCCTTGCAGCACCTCACCGCTGCGGCACTCGGCCGGCTCGCGGGTGGTGATGTCCCCGACCTGGAAGCGGTGTTCGGCGTCGTGGTCCCGGTAGCGGGAGGACAGCCGCCAGCCGCTCGCCGGGATGACGCCGATGCCGCGCCACGACCGGTCGGTGACCTCGAAGACGTCGTCCAGCATCGCCCGCGCGGCTGGGTTGCCCTCCGCGCGCACCGCCCGCGGATACGCGTTGTCGACGGTGTGCTCGCCGCGTTCCAGCTGCCGCACGGTGCGCCGTACGCCCTCCAGGATGTCCAGCGGCTCGAACCCGGTCACCACGATGGGCACCCCGAACCGCTCCGCCAGGCCCGGATACTCGTCCGTCCCCATCACGCTGCACACGTGCCCGGCCGCCAGGAAGCCCTGCACCCGGCAGTCAGGCGACTGCATGATCGCCTCGATCGCGGGCGGCACCCGCACATGCGAGACCAGCAGGCTGAAGTTGCGGATGCCGCGCTTGCGGGCCTGGTACACCGTCATCGCGTTGGGCGGGGCGGTCGTCTCGAAACCGATGCCGAAGAACACGACCTCCCGGTCCGGGTTCTCCTCCGCGATGCGCAGCGCGTCCAGCGGCGAGTACACGACGCGGACGTCGCCGCCCTCGCCGCGCACCTGGAACAGGTCGCGGCCGGTGCCCGGCACCCGCAGCATGTCGCCGAAGGAGCAGAAGATCACCTCCGGCCGGGACGCGATCGCCAGCGCCTTGTCGATGACGTCCAGTGGGGTCACACACACCGGGCACCCCGGCCCGTGAATCAACTCCACTTCATCGGGCAGGAGTTGGTCGATGCCGTGCCGGATGATCGTGTGGGTCTGACCGCCGCACACCTCCATCAGCGCCCACGGCCTGGTCACCGTCGACCTGATGTCGTCGAGCAGCCGCGCCGCCAGCTCCGGGTCCTGGAACTCCTCGATGTACTTCACCGTCCGACCTCCCCGGCCGCCTGCTCCCACGGATCTCCGAACTCCTCCTGGAGCATGCCGAGGTTCTCGAACAGCTCCAGCGTCCTGCGGGCGGACTCCTCGTCCAGCCGCTGAAGGGCGAACCCCACGTGGACGATGGCGTACTCGCCGACCTGGAGGTCCGGCAGATACTCCAGGCACACCTCCTTGACGACCCCGCCGAAGTCGACGGTGGCCATCCGGGTGCCGTCCCGTTCCTCCACACCCAGCACTCTGCCGGGTACCGCCAGGCACATGCGTGTCTCCTCACTTGTCGTACGGAGGGCCCGCGCCCCGTCACCCGTGGCCGGCTCCGGTGCGTGCGGCCACGACGAGCTGGCCCAGGGCCAGACCGCCGTCGTTGGGCGGCACCTCGCGGTGACGCAGCACGGTGAAGCCGTCCTCGCGCAGCCCGCGTGCGCAGGCCGAGGACAGCAGCGTGTTGGCGAACACCCCGCCGCTCAGCGCCACCGTCTCCAGTCCGCAGGCGTCGCGGGCGGCCGAGCACACCTCGCGCACGAGCCGGGCGACCGCCAGATGGAACCGCGCGGCGACGACCGCCCGGGGCACGCCCCGCCGCACGTCCGCCAGGACGGCCGCCAGCAGCGGCCCGGGGTCGGCGGTCAGCAGGCCTGCGCCGGAACCCGGTTGCCCGGCGAGACGCAGGGCGTACCGCGGGTCCTCGGCCACGTCACCGGCCGACACGGCCGCGGCCTCCAGCTCGATCGCGGCCTGCGCCTCGTAGCTCGCGTAGTGGCAGACGCCCGCCAGGGACGACACCGCGTCGAAGAGCCGCCCCATGCTGGACGTGGGCACGCACGCCACTCCCCGCGCCAACTGGGCGTCCAGCACACGCCGTTCGGCGGGCGGGCAGGCGATGGAGCAGGGCAGGCCGGAGTCCGCGGCCAGACCGGCCGCGTGCAGGTGGGCGAGGGCCATGCGGTACGGGCGCCGCACCGCCGCGTCCCCGCCGGGCAGCGGCACGTAGGCGAGGTGGGCGAAGCGGCGGTAGCCCGCGTAGTCCGCGAGCAGGAACTCGCCGCCCCACACGGCACCGTCGTCACCGTGCCCGGTGCCGTCGAAGGCGACCCCGATCACCCGCTCCCCGTCCGCCACCCGGTGCTCGGCGAGCAGGGCGGCGATGTGCGCGTGATGGTGCTGGACGGCGACCAGACGGCGGCCGTCCGCATGGCGCCGGGCCCAGGCGGCCGACCGGTACGCGGGATGCGTGTCGGCGGCGAGCAGGACCGGGCGCACACCGGTGACGGACTCCAACTGCCGCTCGGCGCGCTCGAAGGCCCCCTGCGTGGCCAGGTCGTCCATGTCACCGACGTGGGCGGAGAGCCACGCCTTGTCGCCCTCGCCCAGGCAGAAGACGTTCTTCAGGTCACCGCCCACCGCGAGCGTCGGCGGCACCGGAACGGGCAGCGTGAGGGGCAGCGGCGCGTATCCGCGCGAGCGGCGCAGGACCAGGGGTTCGCCGTCGCAGACGCGGACCACCGAGTCGTCGCACGGGACGTGGATCGGCCGGTCGTGCGTGAGCCACGCGTCGGCCAGCGGTGCCAGCCGCTCCAGGGCCTGCCCGTCGTCCGTGACGATGGGCTCCCCGGACAGATTGCCGCTGGTCATCACCAGCAGGCCGGGCCCCCGGCCGTCGTCCTGGAGCAGCAGATGGTGCACGGGCGTGTACGGCAGCATGACCCCGAGGTCGGGGCTGCCCGGCGCGACGGCGCCGGCGGGGACCGGCGCGCCGGGCGCCTGCCGCGAGCCGGTACGCCGGCGCAGCAGGACGACCGGCCGCTCCCGCCCGGTGAGCAACTCCCGCTCCACGGGCCCGAGGTGGACCAGGTGCTCGATGTCGCGGACGTCCCGGGCCATCAGCGCGAACGGCTTGTCCCCGCGGGCCTTGCGGCGGCGCAGTTCGACGACCGTGTCCGCGCGCGTCGCGTCGCAGGCGAGGTGGTAGCCGCCCACGCCCTTGACGGCGACGATCGCGCCCGAGGCGAGCAGGCGCCGGGCCTCGGCGACGGGGTCGCCGTCCGCGGTCGCGCCGTCCGCGGTGACCAGCCGCAGCCGCGGGCCGCAGCCGGGGCAGGCCACCGGCTGCGCGTGGAAGCGCCGGTCGGCCGGGTCGTGGTACTCGCGGTCGCACGCGGGACACAGCGGGAAGTCCGCCATCGTGGTGTGTGCCCGGTCGTACGGCAGGCCCGTGACGATGGTGAAGCGCGGTCCGCAGTGCGTGCAGGTGATGAACGGATGCCGGTGGCGCCGGTCGGCCGGATCGGCCAGCTCGGCCAGGCAGTCGTCGCAGGTGGCGGTGTCGGGCGCCACGAGCGTACGCACCGGCCCGTCGGCGCGTGAGGGGACGATGCGGAAGCCGCTCTCGCCGGCGACGACCGGCAGCTCGCCCGCCTCGACGGACTCCACCACGGCGAGTGGCGGCGCCTCCGCGGCCAGCCGCGCACGGAACCGGTCGACGGCCCCCGCCGCTCCCTGCACCTCGACCACGACGCCGTCGCCCGTGTTGGTGACGTGCCCGGCGAGCCCCGACTCGACGGCGAGCCCGTAGACGAACGGCCGGAAGCCCACGCCCTGCACCACGCCCCGGACCACCACCCTGGCCCGCCGCACCGGCGGTGCGGCCGACGGTGCGGCCGTCGGTGACGCGGCGAGGCCGGGGGCGGTGCTCACGCCTCGGCCCTGGCCATCACCGGTGCGTGGACGGCGTTCCCCTCGGCCGCCGCGAGGGCCCGGTCGACCAGCACACCCGCGCCCTCCCCGGTGCGTACGGAGCTGAGGACGACGTCCACGCCGGGGTTGACCTGCTGCACATGGGCGCGGAAGGCGTCCTCGTCGAACTCGGCGGGCCCCGCGAGGTCGGACTTGGTGACGACGACCAACTGGGCCAGGCCGAAGGCGGTGGGGTACTTCAGGGGCTTGTCCTCGCCCTCCGTCACGGACGCCAGGACCACCCGCAGCGCCTCGCCGAGGTCGTAGGAGGCGGGGCATACCAGGTTGCCGACGTTCTCCACGAACAGCAGGCGGGTGTCCTCGGGCAGCCAGTCGTGCAGGTGCCCGGCGAGCATGTCCGCCTCCAGATGGCACAGCCCGTCGGTGAGGACCTGCTTGACGGGGACGCCGGAACGGGCCAGCCGGGTCGCGTCGTTCTCGGTCGCGAGGTCCGCGGTGAGCGCGGCGGCGGCGACCCCGCGCTCGCGGGCCAGCAGCAGTTCGCGCTCCAGCAGGGCGGTCTTGCCGCTGCCGGGGCTGGACAGGAGGTTGATCAACGTCGTTCCGCGCGCGGTGAGTTCGGTGCGCAGGATGCCGGCCGCCATCGAGTTCTTGGCGAGCACGGCCTGCCGGAGGTCGACTGTGCGGCACATCGTCAGTTCTCCTCACGAGAGGGGGCGGGAGCGGTCGCGGGCTGCGGGGCCCAGCTCACTTCGGTGATCCTCAGCTCACGCCCCGCCAGCAGTTCGGTGGCCGCCCCGCGGCACCCGGCGCAGAGCAGGTCGGGCGGCATGCCGGTGTCCCAGGTCCGCCCGCACGGGGCGCAGGAGGCCCGGCCGGGCACCGTACGGGCGACGAGTTCGGCCCCTTCGAGGACCGTCCCGGCGCAGGCGAGTCCGAAGCAGAAGGTGAGGGAGTCGGAGACCACGCCGGCGAGTTCGCCCACGTCCAGGCAGACGCGGCGCACGCCCCGCGCGCTCCGGGCCTGGGCCGCCTCCGCCACCTGGTCCACGACCGCGAGGGCGACGGACATCTCGTGCATCGCGTCTCCGTCCTGGGCCGGGCAGGTGTCTTGCCGCCGCCCATTACAGGCAGGGTCGGAAGACGGCGCCGACCGGCGCGCCGCGCCCCCGCGGACGGACAACCCGATCGGTGCACGCGGGCCCGGCGCGGCCTCGGGGCCCGTGTCACATCCGGCGGATACGCAGATAACGCCGGAGGTCCGGCCAGAGGTTGGCGACGATCAGGCCCAGCGCGGTGGCGGTGAGGGCGGCGGCGGTGCCGCCGACGAGCTGCTTGTTCATGGCGCTCTCCGTGGACGTGGAGTGGGTGAGGGGTGGGGCGCTCGTGGCAGTTGGCGGCCGGCTCACTGGACGGCGGCCTCGTCACGGACCAGTTCGCCGACCAGGCGCACCGCCTCGGGAACGGCGGCCGCCACCCGCGGGCTGAGGCCGATGCCCTCCTCGACGGTGGCGGGTTCGCAGCCCACCACCAGGGTGCGCCGCGGGGGCGACGCACCGGTGCCGGCGCACAGGGTGTCCAGCAGGGCGAGGACGGCGTCGGGGGTCATGCGGTGACCGTCCAGCGGGACGCCCCCCTCCGCCGGCCGGCGGTCGTCGGGGTCCGTCGCGTCAATCACGTACAGGGTGCCGGGTTCGCCGCCCCGCGCGGTGGCGTCGAGGAGGACGAGCGTGTCGTACCCGTCCAGGACCCGGTAGGCGAGGTGGACGCCGCGGATGCCGATGTCGGCGACCTCGACACCCTCGGGCAGGTCGCCCCGGACGGCCAGGGCCGCGGCCGCCTCCACGCCGAAGCCGTCGTCGCCGAGGAACACGTTGCCCACCCCGGCGACCAGCGTGCGCGGGGCTGCGGGGCCGGTGGTGTTCACGCGTCCTCCTCGACGCCCGCGACCGTGACCTCGTCGGGCTGGAAGTAGAGATAGCGGCCCTGCTCGCGCCGGATGTCGGCGCCCGGGTCGTCCTCGACGGTGACGGCGATGTGCACGCCGCCGTCGACGTCGTGCAGCACGGCCTCCACCAGGGCCGCCCGGCCGTCGAGGAACAGGTCCTGCGCGTCGGTGTGGCGCAGCCGGGGCCGCAGGACGACACGGCAGCCCGCGCGCACCGGCCGCCCGTCGACCAGGACGTGGTCGTGGTCCGGGTCGACGGAGGAGTCCGCGCCCGGGTCCCACCACGGGGTGTCGGGGCGGACGAAGCCGGCCGGGCCCGCCCCGTCGAACGCGGCGCCGGGCTCGTCACGGGAGGGCTCGGAGAACACCGGCGGACCGAGGCCGGCCGCGCCGGGTTCCGTCACCTCGCGCAGGCCGCGTACCGCGCCGTGCAGGCGTTCCAGGATCTCCGCCGGCATCGAGTCGGCCAGCTCGATCACCGCGGCGGCCCGGTCGTCGGTGCCCCTGGCCTCGCGTTTCTCCTCGTCGGTGAGGGCGGCGGTGCGCAGTGCGAGGATCTCGTCGATCTCCGTGGCGTCGTACAGGGCGCCGGGGCTCTCCGGGGCGATCGCCGGGTGGTCCTCCAGGATGATCGGCGAGGACAGGACCAGGTCGCGCGAGCCGGGTTCGCCGGCCAGGACTGGCCAGGTGTGCTGGTTGCGGCAGCCCGCGACGGCAGGCCTGGCCCACTCGGGCGGGTCGGTCGGGGACAGGAAGTGCCCGGCGTCCAGGCGCAGCATGGTGTGCGCGGCGACCAGGGAGCGCAGCAGGGCCGCGTCCCGGTCGGCGCCCTCGGCGGGGACCCAGTCGCTGGTGTTCTCGACGACCACGCTCAGCCGCAGCGTGGCGTACGGGCCGTCCAGTTCGGTGGCGCACAGGCGCAGGGTGCCGCTGATCTCCTCACGGTGCCGCACGAGCCGCCCGACGAGCTGCCCGCCGGCGTCCGTGACCTGCTCGGTCTCCTCGGCCGCCGGCCGCGAGAAGGGCAGGGTGATGCCCGGTTCCGCCAGGTCCGCCACGGGCACGGCGACGCGGACCCGTTCCTCGTGACCCTCGTCCCAGGGCACCAGGACCCGGTCGTCCAGCCCGAGTTCCGGCACGGTCTCGAAACCGCCGTCGGGCAGCGCCCGTTGGACCGTGCGCCGCTGGGCGTGCAGGAAGCGGACCTCGACGGCGAGAGTCGCGCCGGCGCGGGGCTCCATCAGCAACTCGGTCCGCTGGCAGTCGTGTTCACCGGTGGCCGTGGTCCACGACGGTGGCACGAGGACGCCGAACTGCCAGCGCAGCCGGTTCTTGGCCGCCGACGCGCGGTACGGGTAGAGGACGTAGCCCTCGAACAGCACGGCGTCGGCGACGTGCCGGGCGACGTCGAGACGGGTCTCGGTGCCGGCGGTGAACGCCGTCAGGGCGGTCGTGGTCACGGTGTCCTCTCCCCGGCCGCGGCCAGCAGGTGTTCGACGGTCGCCTGCCACGAGGGCAGCGCCTGCCGGGACCGGTGGGCGAGCAGCGCGTCCATGGTGTCGCGGGGCAGCCGCAGCCAGCCGCAGCCCGGGAAGTGCTGGTCGACCATCTCCTGCCAGGTCTTCACCGGCATCCGGCAGCTCGCCTCCCGGTCCCAGGGCACCGGTTCCACGTGGAAGCCGCCGGCACCGGTGAACGCCGTACCGGAGAACAGCAGGAGCAGCGGCACCTCCCCGTCCTCCAGCGCGTGGAAGTACCGGGAGGAGGCGACGTCCATGTCGTAGGTGCACGGCACCGGCAGGTCGACCTCCGTCTCGCCGGTGAAGCCCTGCACCATCACCGGGACCTGGGCGAACTGCACGGGCAGGAGACTGCTGCCCCAGCGGGACCGCTCCCCGAACAGGTCGGTCAGCGCGTCCGCCTCGGTGTCCGCGTAGGTGCGCCGGGCCGGTTCGATACGGATCTGGCAGCGCAGGGCCAGGGCGTGCACCCGCGTCCCGGGGGAAGCGGTGACGCGCAGGCGGAACACCAGCGTGGGCCCGGCCGCGTACGGATCGGCGCGCACACCGGTGCAGGTGAAGGCGAACTCGGTCATCCGCGTACCACTCCCGGATCGGCGACGTGGCGGGCGTCGCGGGCCCGGTCGCGGACGTGAGCGAAGAAGGCGTCCAGGTCGGCGCGGGCCTCGGCGCCGCCGTCGAAGCCCTGCCAGCGCAGGCGCATGCGGCCCACCAGTTCGTAGCAGATGTCGACCGGCACCAGGTAGGACTCGACGGTGCCCTCGTGGCGGCGCAGCAGCAGTGCCTCCACGTCGGGTTCGAGGAGCTCGGCCAGCGGTGTGCCGCCCAGCACCGACTGCCAGGTCTCCTCCTCCAGTTCGCTCTCGGTCGCCCCGGCCGGGCTCGGGTACAGCGCGACCAGCCGGCCGAGCGCGGAGTTGCGGAAGAAGAAGGCGACGCCGACGGGGATGCCGAGCCGGTCCCAGGCCCGGTCGTCGACGCCGTGCGCGGGATCGCTCAGGTAGCGGCCGGGGACCGTGCGGAAGCGGCCGGTCGTCTCGCCCGAGCGGTCGAGCAACTGGGCGCACGGCTCGCAGGCGCAGGCCAGCGCCCGGTTCTCGACGTCCACGAGATGCCGGTGCCGTGCGCCGGACAGGGGCGCCGCGCACAGCTCGCAGCGCTCCTCGCGAGGCGGGCGCGGTGCCGTGAAGCGCGCCAGACCGGCACCGGTTCGGCCCGGGAGTCCCGGCGGCGTCCGCACGGCGCCGTGGTTCCCGGCGGTCACGGTGCCGTCGCCGACGGGCGGCCACCCGTGCGGGCGGTGCCGGGCGGGGCCGCGCCGATCTGGAACAGGGCGGGCTCGCGCACCGCGTCCTCCAGGGTCACCGACGTCACCTCCGGGGCGAAGCAGACCAGCACGTCCCGCGCCGCCTCCTCGACGGCCTCCCGCGTGGAGCCGCAGCCGCAGCCCGACGAGCCGGTGAGCCGCAGCCTCAGCTCACCCGACGCCGCGTCGAACCCGGCGTTCTCCAGGGGCTGTTGCACCCTGTCCAGGGCCTTGGCGATGCGGGCGACGACACCGTCCGGGTGCAGCCCGTGCAGCACCAGCAGGCTCGCCACCAGCTCGTCGTCGCCCAGCGCCGCCAGTGCCTTCCCGGCCGGCGCACGCCCCACCAGCTCCACGACGCGGGCGAGCCCGGCGCCGTAGAACTCCATGAGCACCCGCACCAGTTCCTCGGCGGCCTCGCTCGCGGCCCGGTCGCCGGAGGCGGTGAGCCGGTCGAGGACCTCCTCGACGCTGCGCCCCGCGGCCTCCGCGCTCACCGCGCCGCGCTCCGCCGTCCCGTGCGCGCCGGTCATCCGCCCAGGCCGCTCAGTCCGGTGGGCACGTGCATGCTCTTGACCGTCCTGCCGTCACCGACGTACATGTGCACCCCGCACGGCAGACAGGGGTCGAAGCTGCGCACGGCCCGCATGATGTCGATGCCCTTGAAGTTCTCCGGGGAGTTCTCCTCGAAGATCGGCGTGTTCTGCACCGCGTCCTCGTACGGCCCGGGCGTGCCGTACGTGTCGCGGGTGGAGGCGTTCCACGGGGTCGGCGGGTACGGGTGGTAGTTGGCGATCTTGCCGTCCCGGATGACCATGTGGTGGGAGAGGACGCCGCGCACCGCCTCGGTGAACCCGCAGCCGATGGACTCGTCCGGCACCTCGAACTTCTCCCAGGTCTGGGTGCGTCCGGCGCGGACCTCCTCCAGGCCCTTCTCCGCGCAGTGCAGCGCGATGGCGGCGGCGTACGCCTGGAAGTAGGTGCGCGCCCGGTTGCGCTCCAGGGCGTTGGACCACTTCGGGATCTTCCACTCGAAGGTGGTCTCCGGCTTGGTCAGCGTGCGCGGCAGGTTGATGACCACGCTGTGCCCGGTCGCCTTCACGTAGCCCACGTCGACGAGCCCCGACAGGGCGGTGGACCACAGGCGGGCGATGGGGCCGCCGCCGGTGTCGAGCGGCAGGTAGTCCTTGCCGTCGAACCAGCGCGGGGACATCACCCAGCTGTACTTGTCGTTGAAGTCCCGCTTCTGCGGCGCCGGGATGGTGTGCTGGTTCCACGGGTGGCGCGGATCCACCGGGTTGCCGAGCGGGTCGTGGGTGACGAAGGGCTCCTGCCGGCCCTCCCAGTCCTCGTAGTACGAGCTGCCCAGCAGGATGCGGATGCCGAGGTTGATCTCGGTGAGGTCGTTGGTGACCAGCTTGCCGTCCACGATCACGCCGGGGGTGACGAACATGCGTCGGCCCCAGTCGCTCATGTTGGCGTAGGTGAAGTCGCAGTACTCCGGGTCGTTGAGCGCGCCCCAGCAGCCGAGCAGCACCCGCCGGCGGCCGACCTCCTCGTAGCCCGGCAGGGCCTCGTAGAAGAAGTCGAACAGGTCGTCGTGGAGCGGCACGACGCGCTTCATGAACTCCACGTACCGCATGAGCCGCGACATGTAGTCCGTGAAGAGCTGCACCGAGCCGATCGTGCCGACGCCGCCCGGGTAGAGCGTGGAGGGGTGCACATGGCGGCCCTCCATCAGGCAGAACATCTCCCGCGTGTACCGGCTGACCTGGAGCGCCTCCCGGTAGAACTCGCCCTCCAGCGGGTTCAGCGAGCGCATGATGTCGGCGATGGTGCGGTAGCCGTGCTCGGCCGCGTGCGGCGCCTCGGTGCGCTCGGCGAGTTCGAGGACGCCCGGGTTGGTCTCGCGGACCATCTTCTCGCAGTAGTCGACCCCGACCAGGTTCTCCTGGAAGATGTTGTGGTCGAACATGTACTCCGCGGACTCGCCGAGGTTGATGATCCACTCGCCGAGGTGCGGCGGCTTCACGCCGTACGCCATGTTCTGCGCGTACACCGAGCAGGTGGCGTGGTTGTCACCGCAGATGCCGCAGATGCGGCTGGTGATGAAGTGAGCGTCGCGCGGGTCCTTGCCGCGCATGAAGACGCTGTAGCCGCGGAAGACCGACGAGGTGCTGTAGCACTCGGCGACCCGCTTCTGCTTGAAGTCGATCTTCGTGTGGATGCCGAGGCTGCCCACGATCCGGGTGATCGGGTCCCACGCCATCTCCACCAGACCGGTGCCGTCACCGGTCTTCGTCGAGGTCGCCATCGTCTGTGTGCTGCCCTTCGGTCGGTCGGGTCTGCGGGCTGTCGGGGAGAGGTCGGGGGCCGTCACCAGGGCGGCAGGGATCGGGGGGCCGTCACCAGGGCGGCCGGTAGCCGGTGGTGATCTCCCGGCCGGTGTGCCGCCACTTGGGCTCCTTGTCCACGGTCTTCGCCGTGAGGGACCGCAGCCGGCGGATCACCGCGCCGTAGGCGCCGCTGGCGGTGCTGGAGACCTTGCCGCCGGGCGGCTCGTCCATGAAGGGCATGAACTTGTCCGGGAAGCCGGGCATGGTGCACGCGATGCAGATGCCGCCCACGTTGGGACAGCCGCCGATGCCGTTCATCCACCCGCGCTTGGGCACGTTGCACTTCACCACCGGCCCCCAGCAGCCCAGCTTCACCAGGCACTTGGGGGAGTCGTACGTCGTGGCGAACTGGCCCTGCTCGTAGTAGCCGGCCCGGTCGCAGCCCTCGTGCACGGTCGCCCCGAACAGCCAGTTCGGGCGCAGCTTGTCGTCGAGCGGGATCATCGGCGCCGAACCGGCGGCCTGGTACAGCAGGTACGTCAGGGTCTCGGCGAAGTTGTCCGGCTGGATCGGACAGCCCGGCACGCACACGATCGGGATGCCGGCCGCCGACTTCCAGTCCCAGCCCAGGTAGTCGGGGACACCCATGGCGCCGGTCGGGTTGCCGGCCATGGCGTGGATGCCGCCGTACGTGGCGCAGGTGCCGATCGCGACGACCGCGAGGGCCTTGGGGGCGAGCCGGTCGATCCACTCGCTGGTGGTGATGGGCTGGCCGGTCTCCGGGTTGTCGCCGAAGCCGCACCAGTAGCCCTCCGGCTTGATCGACTCGTTCGGGATGGACCCCTCGATCACCAGCACGAACGGGTCGATCTCGCCGCGCTCGCCCTTGAAGAACCACTCGATGAACGTGTCCGCGCCGCCGACCGGCCCGCACTCGAAGTCGATCAGCGGCCAGTGCACGGCGATCTTCGGCAGACCGGGCAGCGCGCCGAGCGCGATCTCCTCGATGCTCGGCTGCATCGCGGCCGTCAGGGCGACGGAGTCACCGTCGCAACTCAGCCCGGCGTTGATCCAGAGAATGTGGATCGGGTTCTCGTCCGTGCCGATCGCGCCGGCCGTGTCCGGATCCTCGCTCGTGGCCGGGGACGCTGCGTTCATCAGGGCCTCCTGGGAGGAAGGGTCGGAGCCGGCGGACCGGCCCGTGGTTCCCGCTAAGCGTCGGCCACCTCGCCCGCCACCGCATGCGTGACGGACTGGGCGCCGGGGGCCGTCTGCTTGCGGACGAACGCCCGGCGGAGCGCGTGGTAGGGCGCGTCGGGGTCGAAGAAGATTCTCCGCATCCGGTCGAGTTCCCGCCCGCGGACCGCCGCCAGGGGTGTGACCGCCTCGCGCCGCTCGCTCTCCGCCTTCTTCGCGGCCAGCCGCGCCGGTGCGCCGGGGGAGCCCGCCCACCGTTCGGCCAGCCGGGTGACCTCGTCGGTGAAGCAGGCCGGCGCGCAGTCGACGACCCGGTCGACGAGGCCGATCTCCTGGGCGCGGGAGGCGCTGAGCGGCAGTGCCTCGCGGGTCAGCCGTTCGGCGGCCGGGGCGCCGACCCGGCGCGGCAGGCTGTACGTCCAGAACTCGGAGCCGTAGAGGCCCATGCGCCGGTAGTGCGGGTTGAGCACGGCCCCGGAACGGCACCACACCTCGTCGGCGGCCAGCGCCATCATGACGCCGCCGGCGGCCGCGTTGCCGCCGATGGCCGCCACCACCAGGCGGTCGGTGGTGGTCAGCACGGCCTCGACGAGGTCGTCGATGGCGTTGATGTTGGCCCACGACTCCGCCGCCGGGTCGGGGGCGGCCTCGATGACGCCGAGATGGATGCCGTTGGAGAAGAAGTCCCGGGCACCGCCCAGCACCAGGGCCGTGGTGGGCCGTTCGCAGGCGGCCCGGTAGGCGGCCAGCAGGCGCCGGCACTGGCCGGTGGACATCGCGCCGCCGGGGAACGAGAACGACACCACGCCCACCGGCCCCCGCTCCCGGTAGCGGATGTCCGACCACCCGGCGTCGCCGTCGGACGGCAGGACCGGCGCGGGCACCTCCGGCAGCGCGGGCAGGCGACCGCCGAGGGCGAGGGTGGCGGGCAGCTTGCAGGCGCGCGGCTCGCCCGGCCCGGTACGGGCTCGCAGCTCCGGGATCCACACGGCGCCGTCCCGGGTCGCCCGGCAGATGGCCCCGGCCCTCGTCGCCAGCACCTCACCCGGGCGCCCGCGCAGCAGCGGCTCCGGGTGGCCTCCGTGCAGGAACCATTCCGCGCCGAGCAGCTCGTCCAGGACGCCGGGCTGGGAGTCGGCGGCGCGCAGCTTGCGCAGGACCGTCTCGGTGGGGTCGTCGGACCACGCGATGCGCCGGGTGGCCTGGCGCATCGGCGGGCGGGTGCGGGCGCCCGGCGCGCTCGCCAGGGTGCGCTGGTCGAGCGGGGCGTACGTGCCGGACGCGAAGCGCTCCACGGCCGTCAGGGCCGCGTCGACCGCCGCGTCGGCCAGCTCGTTGCGGTACAGGTCGCTCTTGCCGACCGCCGGCACGCGCACGCGGGCCGTCGCCCACACGGGCCCCGCGTCCATCTCCTCCTCAGCCTGCAACACGGTCACGCCCCACTCGTCGGCGCCCTCCAGGAGCGCCCAGTCCAGCGAGGAGGGCCCTCGGTCGCCGACGGGCCCCGGGTGGACGATCAGGCAGGTCCGCGTCTCCCACACGTCGCGGGGGACGACGGTCCGCAGCATCGGGGCCAGCACCAGGTCGGGGGAGTGGCGGACGACCGCGTCGCGCACGTCCTCGCCGCGCGGCGTCACCTCGACGGCGACGGTGTGCGCGCGGTCGCGCAGCTCGGCGTGCAGGCGTTGCGCGAGGCTGTTGTAGGCACTGGCGACGAGCAGGATGCGCATGACGTACCTTCCGGGGGGACCGGGGTCATCGGCGGGGTGCGACCGGCTGCCAGAGATGGTGGCGCACGCCGGCGCCCAGCCGTCGACATGAATCCCGCTCGCCACTCGAAAGGGTGGCGGTCTCGGCCACCTGGAAGGCGGGGGCACCACCGCCGGGCTGGGCATCACCACCACTGGTCCCGGAATGACCGCTTTGCCGCGAAGTGGGAGAATTGACCTGTCGAGGGTGCGGAGCGACGCGCCCTCCCGAACAGCGGACAGGTGGGTCGCGCATGTCCAAGGAGCACGAATCGGCGAAGCGGTCGGAGGACCGTGGGCCCAGCCGCCACCAGGGCTCGGAGCATCACGGCTGGTCCCCGGACGTGGACGAGACACACCGGCAGGACAACCCCAGCGCCCGCCGCTCCTTCCACCCGGAGGAACACGCGGGACCCGCCGGCCCCGGCCGCAAGCGGGCACGGGAGGAGAGCGAGCCGGTCCCCGGGGACGTCGCGCGCAGCGACGCGCAGCGGGGCGAGGAGTACGGCGGCAAGCCGGAGAAGGGCATGCGGGACACCGAACGCAGGGGCCGCTCCGGCCGTCCCAGCGGCACCAAGGACGACTCCGCGTTCACCGGCGTCGACCCGGACGGCCCGGGCGAGGAACGCCGGCCCGGCTGAGTCCCGCGGGAACGGTCAGGCCCCGGAGACCGCGACGAAGGCGGCCCGGCAGTCCTCGCTTCGGGGCCGGGCGGCGGCGAGGTCGGTGTAGGTTAGGTTAGGCAAACCTAACCACCTGACCTCCGGGAGGATCCGGATGCGTCGTACCCCCCTGCGTGCCGGCGAGCCGACCGCCGCCGAACGCGCCCGCTCGATCCTGGCCGCCGCCCACTCGATGACCGTGGTCACGGACGGCCGGCACACCGAGGTCCGGCGCCTCGACGGTGCCGGGGTCATGGGCCACGTCCACCTGCACGCGCCGTTCGAGGGCCCGGGCACCCCGCCGGGCGGCCGGGTGCCGATCCGCCTGGAACTCACCGACGTCGCCCCCACGCCCGTACGCGACCGGCTGCGCGCCCGCGTCACGCTCACCGGGCTGCTGGCCGCGCCGTACGACCCCGAGTCCGCCGAGAGTACGTGCATGGAGTTCGGGCAGTGCGTCCTGGAGGACG
>NZ_WWHX01000614.1 GCF_009862125.1 Streptomyces sp. SID5910 | reverse complement strand
GGACACCCCCCGGCGCGGCCCCGACCCACCACCGGACCGAAGGCGCTACGCGCACCCCCACCCAGCAGCCACAGGCCGCCGCAGGCTCAAGCCGTGAGCCAATCGTCCACCCCCGCCAGCAGCTTCGTCTTCACGTCCTCCGGTGCCGCCGAGCCCCGTACCGACTGCCGGGCCAGTTCGGCCAGCTCCGCGTCCGTGAAGCCATGGTGCTCGCGCGCGATCTCGTACTGCGCCGCCAGCCGCGAGCCGAACAGCAGCGGATCGTCCGCGCCGAGCGCCATCGGCACCCCCGCCTCGAACAGCCTCCGCAGCGGCACGTCCTCGGGCTTCTCGTACACGCCCAGCGCCACGTTCGACGCCGGGCACACCTCGCACGTCACCTGCCGGTCCGCGAGCCGCTTCAGCAGCCGCGGATCCTCCGCCGCCCGCACGCCGTGCCCGATCCGGTCCGCCTCAAGGTCGTCCAGGCAGTCCCGCACCGACGCCGGCCCGGTCAGCTCACCCCCGTGCGGCGCCGACAGCAGCCCGCCCTCCCGCGCGATCGAGAACGCCCGGTCGAAGTCCCGGGCCATACCGCGCCGTTCGTCGTTCGACAGCCCGAAGCCGACCACGCCCCGGTCCGCGTACCGCACCGCCAGCCGGGCCAGGGTGCGCGCGTCCAGGGGGTGCTTCATCCGGTTCGCGGCGACCAGCACCCGCATCCCGATGCCGGTGTCCCGCACGGTCGTCTCCACCGCGTCCAGGATGATCTCCAGCGCCGGGATCAGCCCGCCCAGCCGCGGTGCGTACGAGGTCGGGTCCACCTGGATCTCCAGCCAGCCCGAGCCGTCCCGCACATCCTCCTCCGCGGCCTCCCGTACCAGCCGCTGGATGTCCTCCGGGGTCTGGAGGCACGACCGCGCCGCGTCGTACAGCCGCTGGAAGCGGAACCAGCCCCGCTCGTCCGTCGCCCGCAGCTTCGGCGACTCCCCCTGGCTCAGCGCCTCGGTCAGCGTCTCGGGCAGGCGCACCCCGTGCTTGTCGGCGAGCTCCAGCAGGGTCCCGGGCCGCATGGACCCGGTGAAGTGCAGGTGCAGATGGGCCTTCGGCAGGTCGGACAGATCACGTACACGCTCCATTCCGTGATCCTGCCGCACGACACGCCCGGCCCGACAGCACTTTCCCCGTACGGGCTCTTGCTCGCACAAACAAACAGCAGGGCCCCGCCTCGACACCGAGACGGGACCCTGCCGCAGAGACCTGGACGGACGTCAGTCCCTGGCCTCCGCCAGCAGCTTCTGGATCCGCGACACACCCTCGACGAGGTCCTCGTCCCCGAGCGCGTACGACAGCCGCAGATACCCGGGCGTGCCGAAGGCCTCGCCGGGCACCACCGCGACCTCGGCCTCCTCCAGGATCAGCGCGGCCAGCTCCACCGTGTCCTGCGGACGCTTGCCGCGGATCTCCTTGCCGAGCAGCTCCTTCACCGACGGGTAGGCGTAGAACGCGCCCTCCGGCTCCGGGCACAGCACGCCGTCGATCTCGTTGAGCATCCGCACGATGGTCTTGCGGCGCCGGTCGAAGGCCTCCCGCATCTTCGCCACGGCCTCCAGGTCACCGGAGACCGCCGCCAGCGCCGCCGCCTGGGCGACGTTGGACACGTTGGACGTGGCGTGCGACTGGAGGTTCGTCGCGGCCTTGATCACGTCCTTGGGGCCGATGACCCACCCGACCCGCCAGCCGGTCATCGCGTACGTCTTGGCGACACCGTTGACCACGATGCACTTGTCGCGCAGCTCGGGCAGCAGCGCGGGCAGGGACACGGAGAAGGCGTCGCCGTAGACGAGGTGCTCGTAGATCTCGTCGGTCAGCACCCACAGTCCGTGCTCGGCGGCCCACTGGCCGATCGCCTCGGTCTGGGCCTCGCTGTACACGGCACCCGTCGGGTTCGACGGCGACACGAAGAGGACGACCTTGGTCTTCTTCGTGCGCGCGGCCTCCAGCTGCTCCACGCTCACCCGGTAGCCGGTCGTCTCGTCGGCGACGACCTCGACCGGCACACCGCCGGCCAGGCGGATCGACTCGGGGTACGTCGTCCAGTACGGCGCCGGGACGATGACCTCGTCGCCCGGGTCGAGGATCGCGGCGAACGCCTCGTAGATGGCCTGCTTGCCGCCGTTGGTGACCAGGATCTGCGACGGGTCGACCTCATAGCCGGAGTCGCGCAGCGTCTTCGCGGCGATCGCGGCCTTCAGCTCGGGCAGTCCGCCGGCCGGCGTGTAGCGGTGGAACTTCGGGTTCTTGCAGGCCTCGATCGCGGCCTCGACGATGTAGTCGGGCGTCGGGAAGTCGGGCTCACCGGCGCCGAAGCCGATCACCGGTCGCCCGGCGGCCTTGAGGGCCTTGGCCTTGGCGTCCACGGCGAGGGTGGCGGACTCGGAGATCGCGCCGACTCGGGCGGAGACCCGGCGCTCGGTGGGAGGGGTTGCAGCGCTCATGGGCCCCATCGTTCCAGACCGGAAACATCACCGGCACACGGGTTTCACGGACTGAACAGCACCGGACCAAGGCCTGAACACCAGTCCGGATGTGCTTTCTGTTCGACGCCCGGCCCGTGAGCACGTACACTCTCACCTCGTTGGCCTTCGCGGCCCGTGATCACTCGGTGCACACCAAGCACTTGGGCGGATGCGGTACGTTGGGGGACGAACAAAGGGTCGTAGCTCAATTGGTAGAGCACTGGTCTCCAAAACCAGCGGTTGGGGGTTCAAGTCCCTCCGGCCCTGCTACACACACCTTCGCCAGGATGTGTGCGCATGTACGTACAGCAATGCAACGCCGTGCGGCTCAGACCGGGCGCGGCACGGCCACGACCCGGAATCAGGTGAGGACGAGTGACGGACGCCGTGGGCTCCATCGACATGCCTGATGCCCAGGACGAGGCGCCGGACTCCAAGAAGAAGCCCCGCAAGGGCGGCAAGCGGGCCAAGAAGGGCCCGCTGAAGCGCCTCGCGCTCTTCTACCGCCAGATCATCGCGGAGCTGCGCAAGGTCGTCTGGCCCAGTCGCAACCAGCTGACGACGTACACCACGGTCGTGATCATCTTCGTGGTCATCATGATCGGCCTGGTGACTCTGATTGACTATGGCTTCAGCCACGCCGCCAAGTACGTCTTCGGCTGAGCAAAGAGCGAAGGGCGCCGAGGTACCCGGCGCCCCTTTCGCGTGTTCCACCCCTATGTATCCAGGAAGAAGCAGCCACCGTGTCTGACCCGAACGTGAACGACGCCGTTGAGCCTCGCGGGGAGGCTGTCGAGTCCGTCGAGGACGAGCTCGGCATTGCCGAGGGCGCGGACAACGAGGACGCCGAGACCTCCACCGAGGTCGAGGCTGCCGACGTCGTCGTCGAGGACGAGGACGAGGCCGCTGAGGTCCTGGACGCGGACGAGACCGCGGAGGCCGAGGAGACCGAGGCCGAGGACGCGGAGGCCGCGGAGCCCGAGCCCGAGCTCGACCCGATCGAGAAGCTCCGCCAGGAGCTGCGCGTCCTGCCCGGCGAGTGGTACGTCATCCACACCTACGCCGGTTACGAGAACCGCGTGAAGACCAACCTCGAGCAGCGCGCCGTCTCGCTCAACGTCGAGGACTACATCTTCCAGGCCGAGGTGCCGCAGGAAGAGGTCGTCCAGATCAAGAACGGCGACCGCAAGACGATCCGCCAGAACAAGCTGCCGGGTTACGTCCTGGTCCGCATGGACCTGACCAACGAGTCCTGGGGTGTCGTCCGCAACACCCCCGGCGTCACCGGCTTCGTGGGCAACGCCTACGACCCGTACCCGCTGACGCTGGACGAGATCGTCAAGATGCTCGCCCCGGAGGCCGAGGAGAAGGCCGCCCGCGAGGCCGCCGAGGCCGAGGGCAAGCCGGCTCCGCAGCGCAAGGTCGAGGTCCAGGTCCTGGACTTCGAGGTCGGCGACTCGGTCACCGTCACGGACGGCCCGTTCGCCACCCTCCAGGCCACGATCAACGAGATCAACGCCGACTCGAAGAAGGTCAAGGGCCTCGTCGAGATCTTCGGCCGCGAGACCCCGGTCGAGCTGAGCTTCGACCAGATCCAGAAGAACTAGTTCTTCTCGTTCTTCTCGGACGTACGCTTCCGCGCAGGTCAGGTGGGACCCTCGGGGACCGCCTGACCTGCGCGGTTTTTGGCCGCGCATCCATACCCGTTATCGTTGTGCGGTATGCCTGTGTCCGGGTGGTTTCCCGGATGCGGGCAGGACCCGAATCGAAAGGACCCGGAGAGCTATGCCTCCCAAGAAGAAGAAGGTCACGGGGCTCATCAAGCTCCAGATCCAGGCCGGTGCCGCGAACCCGGCTCCGCCGGTCGGCCCCGCGCTGGGTCAGCACGGCGTCAACATCATGGAGTTCTGCAAGGCCTACAACGCCGCGACCGAGTCGCAGCGTGGCTGGGTCATCCCGGTGGAGATCACGGTCTACGAGGACCGCTCCTTCACCTTCATCACCAAGACCCCGCCGGCCGCGAAGATGATCCTCAAGGCCGCGGGTGTGGAGAAGGGCTCCGGCGAGCCGCACAAGACCAAGGTCGCGAAGATCACGCGTGACCAGGTCCGTGAGATCGCCACGACCAAGATGCCCGACCTCAACGCCAACGACCTGGACCAGGCGGAGAAGATCATCGCCGGTACCGCTCGTTCCATGGGCGTCACGGTCGAGGGCTGACCTCCACCCCGTAAGTCAGTAGAAGTGGCAGGGCCTGCTCGGCCCGGACCACGACTCCTCAGAAGCCAACAGGAGCAGTAGTGAGCAAGCGCAGCAAGTCTCTCCGCGCTGCGGACGCCAAGGTCGACCGGGACAAGCTCTACGCCCCGCTCGAGGCCGTCCGTCTCGCCAAGGAGACCTCCACGACCAAGTTCGACGGCACCGTCGAGGTCGCCTTCCGCCTGGGTGTCGACCCGCGCAAGGCCGACCAGATGGTCCGTGGCACCGTGAACCTCCCGCACGGCACCGGTAAGACCGCCCGGGTCCTGGTCTTCGCGACCGGTGACCGTGCCGAGGCCGCGCGTGCCGCGGGCGCCGACATCGTCGGCGCCGACGAGCTGATCGACGAGGTGTCGAAGGGCCGTCTGGACTTCGACGCCGTCGTCGCCACCCCGGACCTCATGGGCAAGGTCGGCCGCCTCGGCCGCGTGCTCGGTCCCCGTGGTCTCATGCCGAACCCCAAGACCGGCACCGTGACCCCGGACGTCGCCAAGGCTGTCAACGACATCAAGGGCGGCAAGATCGAGTTCCGCGTCGACAAGCACTCGAACCTGCACTTCATCATCGGCAAGACGTCGTTCGACGACACCAAGCTGGTGGAGAACTACGCCGCGGCGCTGGAGGAAGTCCTCCGTCTGAAGCCGTCGGCCGCCAAGGGCCGGTACATCAAGAAGGCCGCCCTGAGCACCACCATGGGCCCCGGCATCCCGCTGGACTCCAACCGCACCCGCAACCTCCTCGTCGAGGAGGACCCGGCCGCGGTCTGAGCCAACGGCTCGCCCCACCGGTTCACGGGCCCCGCACCTTCCGAGGTGCGGGGCCCGCCCCTTTTCCCGGAGGCTTCCCGGACGCTGCTTTCCCGGTACGGGAGCCGAGGGCCTGGGCTAGCGTGCGGGCAGGTGACGCGCACAGGGGTGGGACGACATGACCAGCACGACGGCACACCGTACGGCCTTCTCGATCGCGGTGACGGCCGTGCTGGCGTGCCTGACGGCCTGCATGGCCCCCGGCCCCACCGAGGACGACCCCGTCCCGGGGCCGGAGCCGCTGCGTGCCGTGGAGCGCGCCACCGGCCGGGCCGGTTCGGCGTGGGTCCGGTCCACGACCGTCGTCGGCGACGAACTGTCCCTGACGGCCGCCGGCTCCCTCAGCTGGGGCGACGGCCTCACCGGCACCCTGACGCTCACCTACACCGGCGGCACGACCGCCGACGCGATGCGCCGGCTCGGCACCACCTCGATGGAGGCCCGCTACCTGCCCGAGGCCTACTACGCGAAGATGGGCGACGCCTTCGCCGCCCGGGTAGGCGGTCGGCACTGGATCAAGTACGTGTACGCCGACCTGGAAGACCTCGGCGACGGCGCGGGCGCCGGCTTCGCGGACCGGATGCGCGACACCGCCCCGGACGAGGCGGTGAAACTGCTGCTGGCCTCCGACGACGTGCACAAGGTCGGCCGGGAGACGACGCGCGGGCGGATCACCACGCACTGGACCGGCACGGTGGGCGGCGGCACTGCACGGACCGTGGACATCTGGGTCGACGCGCAGAACCTGCTGGTGAAGAAGACCGAGCGGGGACGCACGGAGACGGGCGGCGCGCTGTCCCAGACCGCCTACTACAGCGACTACGGCGTCCACGTCCCCGTCGAGCGGCCCCCGGCCGCCGACACGGCGGACTTCAAGGAGCTGCTGAAGACGGCCGACGGCTCCTGAATCGAGGTCACCGCCCCGGTCGCCGTACGGGCGGATTTGCTTGAGACTGCCCCGTTCACGTACGCTCCTACAGAAGCCAAAGACCGCTGGTCGTTGCCGTGTGCTCGCGAGAGTCACGGTGGCCGAAGGATCCGCTGAACTGCGGACGACCCGCGCAGGTGACAGTGGATGAGCTCCCGGAGTCCGCGCCCCGTGCGCGTATGACCGGTCGAGTCACGCCCCGTGCGCCTGCGCCGGGGCGTTTCGTTTTCCCCAGACCTCCTTCGGGTCCGCGCGGTCCGAATCACCCGGAAGGAGGCCGAGGCTCTATGGCGACGCCCGAAAAGGCTGCCGCGGTTGCCGAGCTGACGGACAAGTTCCGCAGCTCCAACGCCGCCGTGCTGACCGAGTACCGCGGTCTCACCGTGGCGCAGCTCAAGACGCTGCGCCGGTCGCTCGGTGAGAACGCCCAGTACGCCGTGGTGAAGAACACGCTGACCAAGATTGCGGCCAACGAGGCCGGGATCACGCTCGACGACCAGCTCTTCGCTGGTCCGACGGCCGTCGCCTTCGTCACCGGTGACCCGGTGGAGTCGGCGAAGGGTCTGCGCGACTTCGCCAAGGACAACCCGAATCTCGTCATCAAGGGCGGTGTCCTTGACGGCAAGGCGATGTCCGCCGACGAGATCAAGAAGCTTGCGGACCTCGAGTCCCGCGAGGTTCTGCTCTCCAAGCTGGCGGGTGCCTTCAAGGGCAAGCAGTCCCAGACTGCTCAGCTCTTCCAGGCGCTCCCCTCGAAGCTCGTCCGCACCGTGGACGCGCTCCGTGCCAAGCAGGACGAGCAGGGCGGTGCCGAGTAACTCGGCTCGCTTTGCGGTTCTCGCCGCCTGAGGCGAGGGCCGACGCGGGCCTGACGTACGCCCGCCTCACCCCGTACATCCGGCACCTGCCGAATTAGTGGAAGGACCGCCATCATGGCGAAGCTCAGCCAGGAAGACCTGCTCGCCCAGTTCGAGGAGATGACCCTCATCGAGCTCTCCGAGTTCGTGAAGGCCTTCGAGGAGAAGTTCGACGTCACCGCCGCCGCCGCCGTGGCCGTCGCGGGCCCGGCCCAGGGTGGCCCGGCCGCCCCGGTCGAGGAGGAGAAGGACGAGTTCGACGTCATCCTCACCGGTGCCGGCGACAAGAAGATCCAGGTCATCAAGGTCGTGCGTGAGCTGACCTCCCTGGGTCTGAAGGAGGCCAAGGACCTCGTCGACGGCACCCCGAAGCCGGTCCTCGAGAAGGTCAACAAGGAGCAGGCCGAGAAGGCCGCCGAGTCCCTCAAGGGCGCCGGCGCCTCGGTCGAGGTCAAGTAACACCTCACAGGTCCCTCAGGGCCTGTAACGCTCAAGCGCTGAAGAGCGATCATCCATCCGGGTGGTCGCTCTTCGGCGTTCCGGGGGTCGGGCGGCGGTCGCCTTGCACGGGTGGCGGCGGAGAGTATGGTGATCTTCGTCGTGCCGTCTCCGGGAGCCTGAGATGCCTGGACGGCAGCCGGTTTGGGCAAGGGGGGCCTTGACGAACCGCACGCAGCGCGCAATTCTCAGGACGCGTCGTCACAAGGATCCGAATCCGAGGCATGGATCCACGGCGAAGAGGGCAGTATCACGGTGCGTTGAGGGCGAGGCCTTGCCGCAGGTGGTGAGGACTATGAGGAGCGGACACGGTTCAGGAAACGGGCATTGGACATCAGTGTGCCAAGTGGCTACACTGTCCCTTTGCGCTGCCTGTTAGCTGCCCCCTGCCCGTCACCAGGGGTCTGCCCTCGCCCGAGCACTGACGACCAGAGCATGTCTGACCTGGCCCTTCGGCCACAAAAGACACCCCCTGTCTCCGTGTGAGGAAGAGGGGCCGGTACGCGCGTAGTGAGTCCGAGCCCTCGGAAGGACCCCCTCTTGGCCGCCTCGCGCAATGCCTCGACCGCGAATACGAACAACGCTGCCAGCACCGCCCCGCTGCGCATCTCCTTTGCAAAGATCAAGGAGCCCCTCGAGGTTCCGAACCTTCTCGCGCTGCAAACCGAGAGCTTCGACTGGCTGCTCGGCAACGCCGCGTGGCAGGCTCGCGTCGAGTCGGCTCTGGAGTCCGGTCACGACGTCCCCACCAAGTCCGGTCTGGAAGAGATCTTCGAGGAGATCTCGCCGATCGAGGACTTCTCCGGGTCGATGTCGCTGACGTTCCGCGACCACCGTTTCGAGCCTCCGAAGAACAGCATCGACGAGTGCAAGGAGCGCGACTTCACGTACGCGGCCCCGCTCTTCGTCACCGCCGAGTTCACCAACAACGAGACCGGCGAGATCAAGTCCCAGACGGTCTTCATGGGCGACTTCCCGCTCATGACCAACAAGGGCACCTTCGTCATCAACGGCACCGAGCGTGTCGTGGTGTCCCAGCTGGTCCGTTCGCCGGGTGTCTACTTCGACTCCTCCATCGACAAGACGTCCGACAAGGACATCTTCTCGGCCAAGATCATCCCGTCCCGGGGTGCCTGGCTGGAGATGGAGATCGACAAGCGCGACATGGTCGGTGTGCGCATCGACCGCAAGCGCAAGCAGTCCGTGACCGTCCTCCTCAAGGCCCTCGGCTGGACCACCGAGCAGATCCTGGAGGAGTTCGGCGAGTACGAGTCCATGCGCGCCACCCTGGAGAAGGACCACACCCAGGGCCAGGACGACGCGCTGCTCGACATCTACCGCAAGCTGCGTCCGGGCGAGCCGCCGACCCGTGAGGCCGCGCAGACGCTGCTCGAGAACCTCTACTTCAACCCCAAGCGCTACGACCTCGCGAAGGTCGGCCGCTACAAGGTGAACAAGAAGCTCGGCGCGGACGAGCCGCTGGACGCCGGCGTGCTCACCACCGACGACGTCATCGCCACCATCAAGTACCTGGTGAAGCTGCACGCCGGTGAGACCGAGACGGTCGGCGAGTCGGGCCGGTCGATCATCGTCGAGACCGACGACATCGACCACTTCGGCAACCGCCGCATCCGCAACGTCGGCGAGCTGATCCAGAACCAGGTCCGTACGGGTCTCGCCCGTATGGAGCGCGTCGTGCGCGAGCGCATGACCACCCAGGACGTTGAGGCGATCACGCCGCAGACCCTGATCAACATCCGGCCGGTCGTCGCCTCCATCAAGGAGTTCTTCGGCACCAGCCAGCTGTCCCAGTTCATGGACCAGAACAACCCGCTGTCGGGGCTGACGCACAAGCGTCGTCTGAACGCCCTCGGCCCGGGTGGTCTCTCCCGTGAGCGGGCCGGCTTCGAGGTCCGCGACGTTCACCCGTCGCACTACGGCCGCATGTGCCCGATCGAGACGCCCGAAGGCCCGAACATCGGTCTGATCGGCTCGCTCGCCTCGTACGGCCGCATCAACCCGTTCGGCTTCATCGAGACGCCGTACCGCAAGGTCGTCGACGGCCGGGTCACCGACGACGTCGACTACCTGACCGCCGACGAGGAGGACCGCTTCGTCATCGCGCAGGCCAACGCGCCGCTGACGGACGAGTTCCACTTCGCCGAGAACCGCGTCCTGGTCCGCCGCCGTGGCGGAGAGGTCGACTACGTCCCCGGGGACGACGTCGACTACATGGACGTCTCGCCGCGCCAGATGGTGTCGGTCGCGACGGCCATGATCCCGTTCCTCGAGCACGACGACGCCAACCGTGCCCTCATGGGCGCGAACATGATGCGTCAGGCCGTGCCGCTCATCAAGAGCGAGTCGCCGCTCGTCGGCACCGGCATGGAGTACCGCTCCGCGGTCGACGCCGGCGACGTGGTCAAGGCCGAGAAGGCGGGTGTGGTCCAGGAGGTCTCCGCGGACTACATCACCACCACCAACGACGACGGCACGTACATCACGTACCGCCTGGCCAAGTTCTCCCGGTCCAACCAGGGAACCTCGGTCAACCAGAAGGTCATCGTCAGCGAGGGCGACCGGATCATCGAGGGCCAGGTCCTGGCCGACGGTCCGGCCACCGAGAACGGCGAGATGGCGCTCGGCAAGAACCTGCTGGTCGCCTTCATGCCGTGGGAGGGTCACAACTACGAGGACGCGATCATCCTGTCGCAGCGCCTCGTGCAGGACGACGTCCTCTCCTCGATCCACATCGAGGAGCACGAGGTCGACGCCCGTGACACCAAGCTCGGCCCCGAGGAGATCACCCGGGACATCCCGAACGTCTCCGAGGAGGTCCTCGCCGACCTCGACGAGCGCGGCATCATCCGCATCGGTGCCGACGTCGTCGCCGGTGACATCCTCGTCGGCAAGGTCACGCCCAAGGGTGAGACCGAGCTGACGCCCGAGGAGCGCCTGCTGCGCGCGATCTTCGGCGAGAAGGCCCGTGAGGTCCGTGACACCTCGCTGAAGGTGCCGCACGGCGAGATCGGCAAGGTCATCGGCGTCCGCGTCTTCGACCGCGAGGAGGGCGACGAGCTTCCCCCCGGTGTGAACCAGCTGGTGCGCGTGTACGTGGCGCAGAAGCGCAAGATCACCGACGGTGACAAGCTCGCCGGCCGTCACGGCAACAAGGGCGTCATCTCGAAGATCCTGCCGATCGAGGACATGCCGTTCCTGGAGGACGGCACCCCGGTCGACATCATCCTCAACCCGCTGGGCGTGCCGTCCCGAATGAACCCGGGACAGGTCCTGGAGATCCACCTCGGCTGGCTCGCCAGCCGCGGCTGGGACGTCTCCGGCCTCGCGGACGACTGGGCGCAGCGCCTCCAGGTGATCGGCGCCGACCAGGTCGAGCCCGGCACCAACGTCGCCACCCCGGTGTTCGACGGTGCGCGCGAGGACGAGCTGGCGGGTCTGCTCCAGCACACCATCCCGAACCGCGACGGCGAGCGGATGGTGCAGCCGACCGGCAAGGCCCGGCTGTTCGACGGCCGCTCCGGTGAGCCGTTCCCGGACCCGATCTCCATCGGGTACATGTACATCCTCAAGCTGCACCACCTGGTCGACGACAAGCTGCACGCCCGCTCGACCGGTCCGTACTCGATGATCACCCAGCAGCCGCTGGGTGGTAAGGCCCAGTTCGGTGGCCAGCGCTTCGGTGAGATGGAGGTGTGGGCGCTGGAGGCTTACGGCGCCGCGTACGCCCTCCAGGAGCTGCTGACCATCAAGTCCGACGACGTCACCGGCCGCGTGAAGGTCTACGAGGCCATCGTCAAGGGCGAGAACATCCCTGAGCCCGGCATCCCCGAGTCCTTCAAGGTGCTCATCAAGGAGATGCAGTCCCTGTGCCTCAACGTGGAGGTGCTGTCCTCGGACGGCATGTCCATCGAGATGCGCGACACCGACGAGGACGTCTTCCGCGCTGCGGAGGAGCTCGGCATCGACCTGTCCCGGCGCGAGCCGAGCAGCGTCGAAGAGGTCTGACGGGAGTTTCGGCGGGCCTTGAGCGATCAAGGCCCGCCGGCCCCAGGACCCCCGATTCAGACCCCAAGACTTACAACCCTGAGAGGGATTGACGCATAGTGCTCGACGTCAACTTCTTCGACGAGCTCCGGATCGGTCTGGCCACCGCTGACGACATCCGTCAGTGGAGCCACGGCGAGGTCAAGAAGCCCGAGACCATCAACTACCGCACCCTCAAGCCCGAGAAGGACGGACTCTTCTGCGAGAAGATCTTCGGTCCGACCCGGGACTGGGAGTGCTACTGCGGCAAGTACAAGCGCGTCCGCTTCAAGGGCATCATCTGTGAGCGCTGTGGCGTCGAGGTCACGCGCGCCAAGGTGCGCCGTGAGCGGATGGGCCACATCGAGCTGGCCGCTCCCGTCACCCACATCTGGTACTTCAAGGGCGTCCCGTCGCGTCTGGGCTACCTGCTCGACCTGGCGCCGAAGGACCTCGAGAAGGTCATCTACTTCGCCGCGTACATGATCACGTTCGTGGACGAGGAGCGCCGGACGCGCGACCTGCCGTCGCTGGAGGCCCACGTCTCCGTCGAGCGTCAGCAGATCGAGAACCGTCGCGACTCCGACCTGGAGAACCGCGCCAAGAAGCTCGAGACGGACCTCGCCGAGCTGGAGGCCGAGGGCGCCAAGGCCGACGTGCGCCGCAAGGTGCGCGAGGGTGCCGAGCGTGAGATGAAGCAGCTGCGCGACCGTGCGCAGCGCGAGATCGACCGCCTCGACGAGGTGTGGAACCGGTTCAAGAACCTCAAGGTCCAGGACCTAGAGGGCGACGAGCTGCTCTACCGCGAGCTGCGCGACCGCTTCGGCACCTACTTCGACGGCTCGATGGGCGCCGCCGCGCTCCAGAAGCGCCTGGAGTCCTTCGACCTCGACGAGGAGGCCGAGCGCCTCCGCGAGATCATCCGCACCGGCAAGGGGCAGAAGAAGACCCGTGCGCTCAAGCGCCTCAAGGTCGTCTCCGCGTTCCTCCAGACCAGCAACAGCCCCAAGGGCATGGTGCTGGACTGCGTGCCGGTCATCCCGCCGGACCTGCGTCCGATGGTGCAGCTGGACGGTGGCCGCTTCGCGACCTCCGACCTGAACGACCTGTACCGCCGTGTCATCAACCGCAACAACCGCCTGAAGCGGCTTCTCGACCTCGGTGCGCCCGAGATCATCGTGAACAACGAGAAGCGCATGCTCCAGGAGGCCGTGGACGCCCTCTTCGACAACGGTCGTCGCGGTCGCCCGGTCACCGGTCCCGGCAACCGCCCGCTGAAGTCCCTGAGCGACATGCTCAAGGGCAAGCAGGGCCGTTTCCGTCAGAACCTGCTCGGCAAGCGAGTCGACTACTCGGCGCGTTCCGTCATCGTCGTCGGCCCGCAGCTGAAGCTGCACCAGTGCGGTCTGCCCAAGGCCATGGCGCTGGAGCTCTTCAAGCCGTTCGTGATGAAGCGCCTGGTCGACCTGAACCACGCGCAGAACATCAAGAGCGCCAAGCGCATGGTCGAGCGCGGCCGCACGGTCGTGTACGACGTGCTGGAAGAGGTCATCGCGGAGCACCCGGTTCTGCTGAACCGTGCGCCCACGCTGCACCGCCTCGGCATCCAGGCCTTCGAGCCGCAGCTGGTCGAGGGCAAGGCCATCCAGATCCACCCGCTCGTCTGCACCGCGTTCAACGCGGACTTCGACGGTGACCAGATGGCCGTCCACCTGCCGCTCTCCGCGGAGGCGCAGGCCGAGGCCCGCATCCTGATGCTGTCCTCGAACAACATCCTGAAGCCGGCCGACGGCCGTCCGGTGACGATGCCGACCCAGGACATGGTCCTCGGTCTGTTCTTCCTCACCACCGACGGCGAGGGCCGCGACCTCAAGGGCGAGGGCCGTGCCTTCGGTTCCGCCGCCGAGGCGATCATGGCGTTCGACGCGGGCGACCTGTCGCTCCAGTCGAAGGTCGACATCCGCTTCCCGGTGGGCACCATCCCGCCCCGCGGCTGGGAGCCTCCGGCCCGCGAGGAGGGGGAGCCGGAGTGGCAGCAGGGTGACACCTTCACCCTGCGGACCACGCTGGGCCGCGCGCTCTTCAACGAGCTGCTGCCCGAGGACTACCCGTTCGTCGACTACGAGGTCGGCAAGAAGCAGCTCTCCGAGATCGTCAACGACCTCGCCGAGCGCTACCCGAAGGTCATCGTGGCGGCGACGCTCGACAACCTGAAGGCGGCCGGCTTCTTCTGGGCGACCCGTTCCGGTGTCACCGTGGCCATCTCCGACGTCGTCGTTCCCGAGGCGAAGAAGGAGATCGTCAAGGGCTACGAGGCGCAGGACGAGAAGGTCCAGAAGCAGTACGAGCGCGGTCTGATCACCAAGGACGAGCGCACGCAGGAGCTCATCGCGATCTGGACCAAGGCGACCAACGAGGTCGCCGAGGCGATGAACGACAACTTCCCGAAGACCAACCCGATCTTCATGATGGTGAACTCGGGCGCACGAGGCAACATGATGCAGATGCGTCAGATCGCCGGTATGCGTGGTCTGGTGTCGAACGCGAAGAACGAGACGATCCCGCGTCCGATCAAGGCGTCGTTCCGTGAGGGCCTGTCCGTGCTGGAGTACTTCATCTCCACGCACGGTGCCCGTAAGGGTCTGGCGGACACCGCTCTGCGTACCGCCGACTCGGGTTACCTCACGCGTCGTCTGGTCGACGTCTCCCAGGACGTCATCATCCGCGAGGAGGACTGCGGCACCGAGCGCGGTCTGAAGCTGCGGATCGCCGAGCGCGACGCCGACGGCGTGCTGCGCAAGGCCGAGGACGTCGAGACCAGCGTGTACGCCCGCATGCTCGCCGAGGACGTCGTCATCGACGGCAAGGTGATCGCGCCGGCCAACGTCGACCTCGGTGACGTGCTCATCGACCAGCTGGTGCACCACGGTGTCGAGGAGGTCAAGACCCGCTCGATCCTGACCTGCGAGTCCCAGGTCGGCACCTGCGCCATGTGCTACGGCCGCTCGCTGGCCACCGGCAAGCTGGTCGACATCGGTGAGGCGGTCGGCATCATCGCCGCCCAGTCCATCGGTGAGCCCGGTACCCAGCTGACGATGCGTACCTTCCACACCGGTGGTGTGGCCGGTGACGACATCACCCAGGGTCTGCCCCGTGTGGTCGAGCTCTTCGAGGCCCGTACCCCGAAGGGTGTCGCCCCGATCTCCGAGGCCTCCGGCCGCGTGCGGATCGAGGAGACCGAGAAGACCAAGAAGCTCGTCGTCACCCCGGACGACGGCAGTGACGAGACGGCTTACCCGATCTCGAAGCGTGCCCGTCTGCTCGTGGGCGAGGGCGACCACGTCGAGGTGGGCCAGAAGCTCACCGTGGGTGCCACCAACCCGCACGACGTGCTGCGCATCCTGGGTCAGCGTGCCGTCCAGGTCCACCTGGTCGGCGAGGTCCAGAAGGTCTACAACTCGCAGGGCGTGTCGATCCACGACAAGCACATCGAGATCATCATCCGGCAGATGCTGCGCCGTGTGACGATCATCGAGTCCGGCGACGCCGAGCTGCTGCCCGGCGAGCTGGTCGAGCGGTCGAAGTTCGAGACCGAGAACCGTCGTGTGGTCCAGGAGGGCGGTCACCCGGCCTCCGGTCGTCCGCAGCTGATGGGTATCACCAAGGCCTCGCTGGCGACGGAGTCCTGGCTGTCGGCCGCCTCCTTCCAGGAGACGACCCGAGTGCTGACGGACGCGGCGATCAACGCCAAGTCCGACAGCCTCATCGGCCTCAAGGAGAACGTCATCATCGGTAAGCTCATCCCGGCCGGTACGGGTCTGTCCCGCTACCGCAACATCCGGGTCGAGCCGACCGAGGAGGCCAAGGCCGCGATGTACTCGGCCGTCGGCTACGACGACATCGACTACTCGCCGTTCGGCACGGGCTCCGGCCAGGCCGTTCCGCTGGAGGACTACGACTACGGTCCGTACAACCAGTAAGCGAGCAGCTTGATACGCCCGAAGGGCGGTCACCCCGCGAGGGGTGGCCGCCCTTCGGCGTGCCGGGCCGGCCCCGCAGGGCGGCTGACGCGCGGTGTGGCGCCCCGCGGGCCGGGGGTCGGTGCGGATTCCGTCGCCGGGGGAGCCGGGGCCGTACAGGGTCGTCCAGGACGCCCCCGCAAGAGGGCCGTAAGAGGGGCCGCGGGGATCGGGTGAAAGTCGGGCGAGACGGGTGGTGGTGTGGGTCTCGCCCATTTGTTTTGACCGCAGCGAATGCGATAGGTACGCTCAGACCTTGTGCCTGGGGTGTGCCCTGGCCTTCGTGCGTGCCTTCAACCGCACCGGGGGCCGTGAGCAGCCACCGCAAATCGCGTCTCTTTCCGTCCTTGCGGCGAGGGTCCGCGGCTTCGACACACCCGACCGCGTGGGTCGGTGACGTTCCAGGTTAGCTTCACCATTCGGCACACAGAAACCGGAGAAGTAGTGCCTACGATCCAGCAGCTGGTCCGTAAGGGCCGGCAGGACAAGGTCGAGAAGAACAAGACGCCCGCACTCGAGGGTTCGCCCCAGCGTCGTGGCGTCTGCACGCGTGTGTTCACGACCACCCCGAAGAAGCCGAACTCGGCCCTGCGTAAGGTCGCGCGTGTGCGTCTGACCAGCGGTATCGAGGTCACTGCTTACATTCCGGGTGAGGGACACAACCTGCAGGAGCACTCCATCGTGCTCGTGCGCGGCGGCCGTGTGAAGGACCTGCCGGGTGTTCGCTACAAGATCATCCGCGGCTCGCTCGACACCCAGGGTGTCAAGAACCGCAAGCAGGCCCGCAGCCGCTACGGCGCCAAGAAGGAGAAGTAAGAATGCCTCGTAAGGGCCCCGCCCCGAAGCGCCCGGTCATCATCGACCCGGTCTACGGTTCTCCTCTGGTGACCTCCCTGATCAACAAGGTGCTGCTGAACGGCAAGCGCTCCACCGCCGAGCGCATCGTGTACGGCGCCATGGAGGGTCTGCGTGAGAAGACGGGCAACGACCCGATCATCACGCTGAAGCGCGCGCTCGAGAACATCAAGCCGACCCTCGAGGTCAAGTCCCGCCGTGTCGGTGGCGCCACCTACCAGGTGCCGATCGAGGTCAAGCCCGGTCGCGCCAACACCCTCGCGCTGCGCTGGCTCGTCGGTTACTCCCGCGCCCGTCGCGAGAAGACCATGACCGAGCGGCTGCTCAACGAGCTCCTCGACGCCTCCAACGGCCTGGGTGCCGCTGTGAAGAAGCGCGAGGACACGCACAAGATGGCCGAGTCCAACAAGGCCTTCGCGCACTACCGCTGGTAGTCGCTACCCACATCGAGACCGAGAGAAGACTGAAGCCTTATGGCTACCACTTCACTTGACCTGGCCAAGGTCCGCAACATCGGGATCATGGCCCACATCGACGCGGGCAAGACGACCACCACCGAGCGGATCCTGTTCTACACCGGTGTGTCGTACAAGATCGGTGAGGTCCACGACGGCGCTGCCACCATGGACTGGATGGAGCAGGAGCAGGAGCGTGGCATCACGATCACGTCTGCTGCGACCACCTGTCACTGGCCGCTCGAGGACAACGACTACACGATCAACATCATCGACACCCCGGGGCACGTCGACTTCACCGTCGAGGTGGAGCGTTCCCTGCGTGTGCTCGACGGTGCCGTGACCGTGTTCGACGGTGTCGCCGGTGTCGAGCCGCAGTCCGAGACGGTGTGGCGTCAGGCCGACCGTTACGGCGTCCCGCGCATCTGCTTCGTCAACAAGCTGGACCGTACCGGCGCCGAGTTCCACCGCTGCGTGGACATGATCTCGGACCGCCTGGGCGCCCAGCCGCTCGTCATGCAGCTCCCGATCGGCGCCGAGGCCGACTTCAAGGGCGTCGTGGACCTGGTCCGCATGAAGGCGCTCGTGTGGTCCGCCGAGGCTGCCAAGGGCGAGATGTACGACGTCGTCGACATCCCCGACACGCACACCGAGGCCGCCGAGGAGTGGCGCGGGAAGCTGGTCGAGGCCGTCGCCGAGAACGACGAAGAGATCATGGAGCTGTTCCTGGAGGGCCAGGAGCCCACCGAGGAGCAGCTGTACGCCGCGGTCCGTCGTATCACCATCGCCTCCGGCAAGTCCGAGGACACCACGGTCACCCCGGTGTTCTGCGGCACCGCGTTCAAGAACAAGGGCGTCCAGCCCCTGCTCGACGCGGTCGTGCGCTACCTGCCGACCCCGCTCGACGTCGAGGCCATCGAGGGCCACGACGTCAAGGACCCCGAGGTCGTCGTCACGCGCAAGCCGTCGGAGGAGGAGCCGCTCGCCGCGCTCGCCTTCAAGATCATGAGCGACCCGCACCTCGGCAAGCTCACCTTCGTCCGGGTCTACTCGGGCCGCCTCCAGTCCGGCACCGCGGTGCTGAACTCGGTCAAGGGCAAGAAGGAGCGCATCGGCAAGATCTACCGCATGCACGCGAACAAGCGTGAGGAGATCGAGTCGGTGGGCGCCGGCGACATCGTCGCCGTCATGGGCCTGAAGCAGACCACCACGGGTGAGACGCTGTCCGACGACAAGAGCCCGGTGATCCTGGAGTCCATGGACTTCCCGGCGCCGGTCATCCAGGTCGCCATCGAGCCCAAGTCGAAGGGCGACCAGGAGAAGCTCGGCGTCGCGATCCAGCGGCTGGCCGAGGAGGACCCGTCCTTCCAGGTTCACACGAACGAGGAGACGGGCCAGACCATCATCGGTGGTATGGGCGAGCTGCACCTCGAGGTGCTGGTCGACCGTATGCGCCGTGAGTTCAAGGTCGAGGCCAACGTCGGCAAGCCGCAGGTCGCCTACCGCGAGACGATCCGCAAGGCCGTCGAGCGCGTGGACTACACCCACAAGAAGCAGACCGGTGGTACCGGTCAGTTCGCCAAGGTGCAGATCGCGATCGAGCCGATCGAGGGCGGCGACGCCTCGTACGAGTTCGTGAACAAGGTGACCGGTGGCCGCATCCCGAAGGAGTACATCCCTTCGGTCGACGCCGGTGCGCAGGAGGCCATGCAGTTCGGCATCCTGGCCGGCTACGAGATGACGGGCGTCCGCGTCACGCTCATCGACGGTGGCTACCACGAGGTCGACTCCTCCGAGCTCGCGTTCAAGATCGCCGGTTCGCAGGCCTTCAAGGAGGCCGCGCGCAAGGCCTCGCCCGTGCTCCTGGAGCCGATGATGGCCGTCGAGGTCACCACGCCCGAGGACTACATGGGTGAGGTCATCGGCGACATCAACTCCCGCCGTGGCCAGATCCAGGCCATGGAGGAGCGTGCGGGCGCCCGCGTCGTCAAGGGCCTCGTGCCCCTGTCGGAGATGTTCGGCTACGTCGGCGACCTCCGCAGCAAGACGTCGGGTCGCGCAAGCTACTCGATGCAGTTCGACTCCTACGCCGAGGTTCCCCGGAACGTCGCCGAGGAGATCATCGCGAAGGCCAAGGGCGAGTAACCCGGTCCGCGTTCAACGGACCGCGTTCACACGCTTTAGGCTTGACCCCGGAGCCTGCAAGGGGCATTCCACCGCCAACCCGGCGGAATGCCCCCTGGCCCGGGTTTCCCAGCAAAGATCACCTGGCGCCGATGAGTAAGGCGTACAGAACCACTCCACAGGAGGACCCCAGTGGCGAAGGCGAAGTTCGAGCGGACTAAGCCGCACGTCAACATCGGCACCATCGGTCACATCGACCACGGTAAGACGACCCTCACGGCCGCCATTACCAAGGTGCTGCACGACGCGTACCCGGACCTGAACGAGGCCTCGGCCTTCGACCAGATCGACAAGGCTCCCGAAGAGCGCCAGCGCGGTATCACCATCTCCATCGCGCACGTCGAGTACCAGACGGAGACGCGTCACTACGCCCACGTCGACTGCCCCGGTCACGCGGACTACATCAAGAACATGATCACGGGTGCGGCGCAGATGGACGGCGCCATCCTCGTGGTCGCCGCCACCGACGGCCCGATGCCGCAGACCAAGGAGCACGTGCTCCTGGCCCGCCAGGTCGGCGTTCCGTACATCGTCGTCGCCCTGAACAAGGCCGACATGGTGGACGACGAGGAGATCCTGGAGCTCGTCGAGCTCGAGGTGCGTGAGCTCCTCTCCGAGTACGAGTTCCCGGGCGACGACGTTCCCGTCGTCAAGGTCTCCGCTCTGAAGGCCCTTGAGGGCGACAAGGAGTGGGGCAACTCGGTCCTCGAGCTCATGAAGGCCGTGGACGAGGCCATCCCGGAGCCCGAGCGTGACGTCGACAAGCCGTTCCTGATGCCGATCGAGGACGTCTTCACCATCACCGGTCGCGGTACGGTCGTCACCGGCCGCATCGAGCGTGGTGTCCTCAAGGTCAACGAGACCGTCGACATCATCGGCATCAAGACCGAGAAGACCACCACCACGGTCACCGGCATCGAGATGTTCCGGAAGCTCCTCGACGAGGGCCAGGCCGGTGAGAACGTCGGTCTGCTGCTTCGCGGCATCAAGCGCGAGGACGTCGAGCGCGGCCAGGTCATCATCAAGCCGGGCTCGGTCACCCCGCACACCGAGTTCGAGGCGCAGGCCTACATCCTGTCCAAGGACGAGGGTGGCCGCCACACGCCGTTCTTCAACAACTACCGTCCGCAGTTCTACTTCCGTACGACGGACGTGACCGGCGTCGTGACCCTCCCCGAGGGCACCGAGATGGTCATGCCGGGTGACAACACCGAGATGAAGGTGGAGCTCATCCAGCCCGTCGCCATGGAAGAGGGCCTGAAGTTCGCCATCCGCGAGGGTGGCCGGACCGTGGGCGCCGGCCAGGTCACCAAGATCAACAAGTAAGCTCCGCTTGCTTGTTGGGTCGACTGACCTGACCAGGGCTTGATGCCTGAGAGGACCCGTACGACTTCGGTCGTGCGGGTCCTTTCGCATGTCCGCCCGTGCCGTCTGTCGGTACCGGTTGGATCACGGCTCGCGCACACATCTGTGGGCGAGCTGTGAAGATCGGGAACACTGGTTCGATCACCGACCGGCGCGATGGCGCCGCGACCACGAGAGCGAGCCCGTGAGCACTGTTCCGCCCCCCGAGCGTCCCGACGACCGGGAACCGCAGCCGTCTCCCTCCGACGAGCAGCTGGACGCCTTCCTGCGGAATGCCGCGGACGGCGGTGGCGACGCGGCGCCCAAGGAGCCGTCGGCGCGGGCGCGGATGGTGACGGAGCGGCTGCGGGCGCAGGACGAGGCGGCGGCCTCCGGCGGCCGGCGGTGGGGGCGGAAGAAGCCGGCGCCGCCCGCGCAGCCGCCGGGGTGGCGGACGGGGCCGGCGTGGCAGGAGATGAACGGTGGCCGTAGTCGCCGGCGTCAGATCAAGTCGGCCGTCGGGGTGCTGGTGGCCGTCGCGGTCGCCGTGCTCGTCGTGAAGCCGTCGCTGGTGTTCGACGGGATACCCGAGGAGCCGTTGGCGGCCGCCGAGCCGCAGCTGCCTGCGGAGACGGCGCCGCCCACGGCCGCGCCCGGCGGTGCCGCCCTGCCCGAGGAGCCCACCCACGAGCGCCCGTTCCTGGGCTCACCGGCGGAGCGCTGGGCGGAGGGCGCGGGTGCCATCGAGCTGCCTCCGGCGAGGGCGACGGGCGGGATGAGCAAGGCCGACGTGGAGCTGGGGCTGCGCCGCACGAAGAGCTTCCTCGTCGCGAGCAACATCGACCCCGCGGTGCTGCGCGGGGCCCGGCCCGAGCAGGCCCTGGCCCTGCTGGACCCCGAGCAGACGGACGTGTACTCCCTGTTCTCGCGCGCGCTGCGCGAGCCGAGCGAGAAGTACGACCCCCTGACGCTCTTCACCCGCTTCGATCCCGACGAGGTGCGTCTGGTCGGCCCGGTCGTGAAGGTGCGCGGGCATATGAAGGTGGAAGCCGGCGATGATCCGGGGCTGTTCCGTGTGCACGCCGACTACACCTTCGTCTATCCGCTGGCGAAGGCCGGCGAGGGCGGCGGCCATGTGGAACGCACCATCGTCCGCCGCCAGATCACCGTCGAGTTCGCGGACCCGGAACACTATGAGGGCACCGCGGGGAAGCTCTGGGTGAACAGCTACGCGGTGGACAGCTTCAACGACTCCTGCGGGGTGTACGACGGCTACTTCCACCCGGAGTTCCCCGACACGGTGACGGGGGACCTGCCCACCGGGGCGGTTGTGGACCCCTATGACCGCACGGCGCCGGTGGGCGAAGGCACGGGATGCCGCGAGGTGATCCGTACCTGAACGCGTGAACGGGCCCGGGCGCTCTCCCGTTGCGCGCCCGGGCCCTGCTTGGGGCAGCGGGTCAGACGCGCTGCCACAGGGCGGGGACGTTCGACGGTTCCCAGCCCGGCTGGGCCTGGTGGCCCTGGAGGCAGCGGTACGTGGCGCCGCCGTACGTCACCGTGTCGCCCGGCTGGTAGACCGTGCCGGCCGCCCAGGTGCCGCCGCCCGGCGGGGGCTCCTCGGGGCCGCCGCCGGACGTCTTCAGGGTGAGCCCGTAGTTCGTCAGCAGTGGGTTGATCGGCTGGAAGAAGGTCTCGCCGCCGCTGGTGCAGTTGCCGGAGCCGCCCGAGGTGACGCCCTGCGCCTGGCTGCCGGAGATGTACGAGCCGCCGGAGTCGCCGGGCTCGGCGCACACCGTGGTGCGGGTGACGCCGGAGACGGTGCCCTCCTGGTAGGTGACGCTGGTGTTGAGCTGCTGGACGGTGCCGCAGTGCCAGCCGGTCGTGGAGCCGGAGCGGCAGACGGACGCGCCGACCGTGGCCTGCGTGGAGCCCGCGACCTGGACGTTCTGGCCGCCGGCGCCGTTGACGTACGGGGTCGCCGTCCAGCTGGAGTTGGCCGCCACCCACGCCATGTCGCGGCCCGGGAAGACCGAGCCCTGGAAGGTGCCCTGGGCGACCCGGTTGGCGCCGCTCGTGCTGTAGCCGGCCTGGCCGCAGTGACCGGCGGTGGCGAAGCCCTGCTGGATGCCCTTGGTGACCGGGAAGCCGATCGAGCAGCGGCCGCTGTTGTTGATGTAGTACGCCTCGCCGCCCCGCAGGTCGTAGAAGGTGCGGGGGCGTTCGGTGCGGGGCGTGACGCGGGTGAGGGACCGGTCGACCCCGGCGGCGGCCAGCAGCGTACGGGCGGCCGCGGGGCGTACGGCCTCCACGACGAGGGTGTTGGTGCGCGTGTCGACGTACCAGACGGGCGCGTCGGCGGTGTCGCGGCCGGCCGCCGCCCGGTCCAGGCGGGCCTTGGCCGCGTCCAGGTCGGCCAGTGAGTGGCGTACGACCTTCGCCTCGGCGCCCTGGGCCTCGATCGCGGGGACGTCGCGCGCGTCGGTGGTGGCCACGGTCAGGGTGCCGGACTCGGTGCCCCGTACCCAGGCGCCCGCGAAGTCGGTGCCGAGCGCGGCCCGCAGCCGGCCCGCCACGGCGCCCGCCTCGGCCTCGTTCGCCAGGCGCCGCTGGGCCTGCTGCCGGTCCAGGCCGAGGTCGCGCCGCATGGCGTTCAGCAGGGCGGGCGGGGCGGCGTCGGTGCGGAGGGTCTGCGCCGCTGAGGGCGCCGACGGCTCGGCGGCGTCGGCCGTCCGGGCGCTCGCGGAGCCGCTGAGCCCGGCCACGAGCAGGGCGGCCGTCGCCGCGAGGGCGGCACCCGCGGCTCTGGCCCTGGTGTGCCGCCGGGGCACGGAGGACAGGGAGGACATGGGGAACTCCTCGGTCTCGGTGGGGAGGTGCCGAAACCGTAGGGAGGGCGGGCCGGTGGGCAGTAGACACCGGTCGGCCCTCTCCCCGGCGTTATGGAACGCGCGCGGGGCCGGGCGGCTCAGCCCACCGCCGCCGCGTCCCCGTGCGCCGCGAGCCACGCGGTGTAGCTGTCGCTGCCCGCGGCCACGCCCGCGTGGGCGATGCGGGCCTGGGCGAGGACGGTGGCGGCGGTGTCCTGCCGTTGCGTGCCCGTGTGCCAGCCGAGGAGGTGCCGCCAGGCCAGGGGCGTGCCGGTGAGCGGCCGGGTGACGATGCCGGGCGTGGTCGGGAACGTGGCGCGGCACAGGCCGACCGCCCGGCCCACCTGCACGAGGTGCACCACGGAGGCGGTGTCCGTCTCGTACATGCGGTGCGGGGTGAACCCGGCGCGGGCGCAGGACGCGGTGAAGCAGTCGCCGAAGCAGCCGTCGCCGGGCACGCAGGCCCACTCCTCGCCGGCCAGCTCGGTCAGGTCCACCTCCGGGCGGTGGGCGAGCGGGTGGCCGTCGGGCATCATCACGAACACCGGGTCCACGGCGACCTCCCGCCACACCAGCCCGTCCCCGCCGGGCGGGGCGGCCGACCCGCAGGTCCCGGCGAGGGCGAAGTCGAGCCGGCCCTCGACGAGCTGCTCGGCCAGTTCCCGTTCCGACCAGGACGTGCAGGTCGTCATCCGGGCGTCCGGCGCGACGCCGGCCAGCCGGTCGACCAGGGCGCCCAGTAGGGGGCCGTGGGTGCCGCCGAGCCGCAGCCGTTCCGCGCTGCGCGGGGCCGCGCGGGCGAACCGGGCCGCCTCCTGCTGGAGTTCGGTGACGGCGGGCAGCACGATGCGGCTGCGCTCCAGCACGAGTTCGCCCAGCGCGGTGGCCCGTACGCCGTGTCGGCCGCGCTCGAACAGGGCACCGCCCAGGGCGCGTTCGATCCGCTTGAGCTGTGCGCTCAACGCGGGCTGCGCGAGCCCCAGCACCGTGGCCGCCCTGGTGAGGCTCCCGGCGTCGGCGATGGCCCGGACCGTCTTGAGATGCCGCAACTCCAGCTCCATGAGGGGAGCTTGCGACGGGGGAGTGGCGGGGGCAAGGGGTTGGTTCGGACCATTGTTGAGAGCTGTCCTTCCGGCCGGGCGGTCAGCGCTGTCATGACTCCACGTCCGTGTTGTCCGCGACGAGCTCCCGCGCCCGCCGTACCAGCGCCTCTCGGACGGAGTCCGGGGTGAGGACTCGCAGCGGGGTGCCCAGGCCGAGCAGGTACGTGGCCAGGCCCTCGGGGGTGGGGCCGCCGATCTCCACGAGCGTGGTGTCGGGGGTCTCGGCGCGGTGGGTGCCGATGGTGGAGGGGATGAGGCGCAGGGCCTGGTCGAGCGGCACCGGGAGGCGGATCGTGGCCCGTAGCGGGTAGGGACCGGTGGCGGTGTTGCGGGAGACGAGCAGTGCCGGGTCGGGCGGGTCGGTGATCTCCGTCGGGCGTCCGGTGGGCTGGAGGTGCTGGACGCGGTCGGCGCGGAAGGTGCGCCAGCGGTCCCGTTCCACGTCGCGGGCGACGAGGTACCAGCGGCGTCCGGTGTGGACGAGGCGGTACGGGTCGACGTCCCGGACCGTGGCCCGTCCCTCCCAGTCGCGGTACGACAGCCGGGCGCGCTCGTCCCGGCGGCAGGCGGCGGCCAGCTCAAGGAGCATGCCGGGCGGGACCTGCGGCTCGGTGGTCCTCGGGGTGTGGACGAAGGCGGCGTCCATGTCGCCCAGCCGGTCCGCGACCCGGCGGGGCAGCACCTGCCGCAGCTTCAGCAGCGCCGACAGGGCGGCCTGGTCACCGCCGAGGGCCCCGCTCAGCGCGGCCTCCCGCAGCCCGACGGCGACGGCGAGTGCCTCCTCGTCGTCCAGGATCAGCGGCGGCGTACGCGTGCCGGGGCGCAGGCGGTAGCCGCCCCAGGGGCCCGGGTCGGAGTCGACGGTGTAGCCGAGCTCCCGCAGCCGGGCGATGTCCCGGCGCACCGTCCGTTCGGTGACCTCGATGCGCGCGGCCAGCTCGCCGCAGGTCCAGGCGGGTCGGACGGCCAGGAGGGAGACCAGCCGCAGCAGGCGGGCGGACGTACTCAGCATGCCGACGAAGTTTTCCACACGGGCCGCATGACCAGGACCGAAGCTGTCCTGGTCGCGTCCTACGGTGCCTCTCATGACGACAACGGAGAACACCTCGGCACCGGCCTTCCGCTACTCGGCCGTCACCTTCGACTGCTCCGACCCCGCGGCGATGGCGCACTTCTGGGGCGAGGCCCTCGGCCTGCCCGTCGCCTTCAGCACCGACGACTTCTACCTCCTCGGCGGCAAGGACGGCGCGGCCGGCCTCGGCTTCAACCGCCTCGCCGACTACCGCCGGCCCACCTGGCCGGACCCCGCGCAGGAGAAGCAGGCCCACATCGACCTCGGCACGGACGACCTGGACGCGGCGGAGGCCCGGCTGCTGGCCCTGGGCGCCACGAAGCCGGACTTCCAGCCGGACCCGGACCGGTGGCGGGTGCTGCTGGACCCGGCGGGGCATCCGTTCTGCGTGTCTACGGTGGCGTGACAGGGGGCCGCGTGTGTCCACGGCCGTGCAGGTACTGCGCCTCGGCCGCTCTGACCAGTTCGGCGGCCTTGTGTTCCACCCGGGTGAGGAAGGCGGGCGGGGCAGTGCGGGCGGCTTCCTCCGCGCCGAAGGCGTACTCCCAGGACCAGCTCAAGCCTGTACAGCCTTCATCGCCTCGTCCAGTACGGGACTGCCACTCCACGGCCTTGGCGAACGCCTCGTCCTTGGTCCGCTGCATCTCCGGCAGCCGTCCGGGATCAACGGCCGCGAGCGCGGCCCGCAGAGCGTCCGGCGTCTGCTCGGGGCGGGGAACCAGCCCGTGTCCGTGGTCGGCCTGCGTGCTCATGGAGTCCTCCCGGGAGTGCACTGGCCAGAGTAGTCGTCCGGGGCGGTCGAGGAACCGGGGCGCAAGCATTGAGCTCTGTTTCTCCTGGTCAGATGGCGTGGCTCGGCGTTGGGCGGCAGTCATGGCACAGGCCCGGCTCCGGGGCCCG
>NZ_WWHX01000062.1 GCF_009862125.1 Streptomyces sp. SID5910 | reverse complement strand
GGGGGCTGGTCGCGCAGTTCCCCGCGCCCCTGGGGGCGTGCGGTGGGGGTTGGCTGCACAGTTCTCCGCGCCTGTGGGGCGAGTGCCGGCCGGTGGGGGCTGGTCGCGCAGTTCCCCGCGCCCCTAGGGCATGACCTGGCGGTCGGCTGTGTAGGGCCCCGTGTCCTACACGCCTGAGCGGGCCGCCTCTTTGGCTTCGGGGGTTTCCAGGTGTTCTGCCGTTTGGGCTGCCGTGCGGTGGGCCCAGTGGCCCGTGGTCAGGGTGCCGAGGACCAGGACCGCCAGGCCGCAGGCCGTCAGGATCCACCACCCGGGGCGGGCCGCCGAGACGAAGGTGTCCCGGTACGACGACGAGCCCACGCCCGCCGCCAGCACCGCGCCGATCACCGCGACGCCCAGGGTCTGGCCCAGCTGGCGGCTGGTGGAGGCGACCGCGGCGGCCACGCCGGCCTGGGTGCGGGGCATGCCGGAGACGGCGGTGTTGGTGATGGGCGCGTTGACGAAGCCGAAGCCGACGCCGAACAGGACGTACCCGAGGAAGAGGGTGACGTCCGACGTCTCGGCCTCGAACGCGGCGAACAGGACACCGCTCACCGTCAGCGCGCCGCCCGCGATCAGCAGCGGCAGCCGCGGCCCCCGGCTGCCGACCAGCCGCCCGGACAGCGGGGCGCACAGGAAGGTCGGCACGGCCATCGGCAGCATCCACAGACCGGCGTGTAGGGCGCTCAGCCCGCGCACGTTCTGTAGGTACAGCGTGGACAGGAACAGGAAGCCGCCCAGCGCGGCGAAGGCACTGACCGCCGTGACGGTGGCCCCGCTGAACGGCACCGACCGGAAGAAGCGCAGGTCGATGAGGGGTTCGGCGCGGCGCGGCTCGTAGCGCAGCAGGCCGAGCAGCGCGGCGAGGGCGAGGACGGCGTAGGGGAGGACGGAGGTGAACCCGGCGCTCGGCGCCTCGATGATCGCGTACGTCAGGGAGCCGAACAGCACGATCACCAGCACCTGGCCCAGCGGGTCGGGGCGGCGGGCCCTCGGGGCGCGGGACTCGGGGACGAAGCGCAGGGTGAGCAGCAGCGCGGCGAGGCCCACCGGCAGGTTGACCCAGAAGATCGAGCGCCAGCCCACCGACTCCACCAGCAGCCCGCCGACCAGCGGACCGGCGGCCATCGAGATGCCGACGACCGCGCCCCACACGCCGATCGCGCGGGCGCGCTCGCGGGAGTCGGTGAAGGTGTTGGTGATGATCGACATGGCGACCGGGTTCAGCATCGAACCGCCCACCGCCTGCATCATCCGGAACACCACCAGCGACGACAGGTCCGGGGCCAGCGAGCACAGCACCGAGCCGGCGGTGAAGACGACCAGGCCCGTCATGAAGACCCGTTTCCGGCCGATCCGGTCGGCCGTGGAGCCCGCGAGCATCAGCAGCGCCGCCAGCACCAGCGTGTACGCGTCGACCGCCCACTGGAGACCCGACGTGCTCGCGTGCAGGTCACGCTGCATGGAGGGCAGGGCCACGTTCAGGATCGTGTTGTCGATGCTCACGATCAGCAGGCTCATGCAGCAGATCGCGAGCACGAGCAGACGTCGGCGGTGGGAGAGCTCGGGCATGGGCTCCATCGTACGCCCATTTCGATAGTGCGGTTAACTAATGACCGTTACACGATCTTGCGGCCGGGTACGCCGAGCACCGCCCCGCGTGCGGGACAATGGGGGAATGTCCACGCCCACCACGCCCGCCCCCGCCACCGCGCACCCGCCGTTGCAGATCGGCCCGCACACCGCGGCACCGCCCGTGGTGCTGGCGCCGATGGCCGGCATCACCAACGCGCCCTTCCGCACCCTGTGCAGGGAGTTCAGCGGCGGCAAGGGCCTGTTCGTGAGCGAGATGATCACGACCCGGGCGCTGGTCGAGCGCAACGAGAAGACCATGCAGCTGATCCACTTCGACGCGACCGAGACGCCGCGCTCGATCCAGCTCTACGGCGTCGACCCGGCGACCGTCGGCAAGGCCGTCCGCATGATCGCGGAAGAGGGCCTCGCCGACCACATCGACCTGAACTTCGGCTGCCCGGTGCCCAAGGTGACCCGCAAGGGCGGCGGCTCGGCGCTCCCGTACAAGCGCAACCTGCTCCGGGCGATCCTGCGCGAGGCCGTCAGCGGCGCCGGTGACCTGCCCGTCACCATCAAGATGCGCAAGGGCATCGACGACGGCCACCTCACCTACCTCGACGCCGGCCGCATCGCCGTCGAGGAGGGCGTGACCGCCGTCGCCCTGCACGGCCGCACCACCGCCCAGCACTACGGCGGCACCGCCGACTGGGAGGCCATCGCCCGCCTCAAGGAGCACGTCCCGGAGATCCCGGTGCTCGGCAACGGCGACATCTGGTGCGCCGAGGACGCGCTGCGGATGGTGCGGGAGACCGGCTGCGACGGTGTCGTGGTCGGGCGCGGCTGCCTCGGGCGCCCGTGGCTGTTCGCCGACCTGGTCGCCGCCTTCGAGGGGCGTACGGACGCCTATGTGCGGCCGACCCTGCGGGAGGTGGCGGACGTGATGGTCCGGCACGCCACGCTGCTGGGGGAGTGGATCGGCGACGAGGCGCGCGGCGTGATCGACTTCCGCAAGCACGTCGCCTGGTACCTCAAGGGCTTCGCGGTCGGCTCCGAGATGCGCAAGCGGCTCGCGATCACCTCGTCCCTGGAGGCCCTGCGCGCCGGCCTCGACGAACTCGACCTCGACCAGCCGTGGCCCACCGGCGCCGACGGCCCCCGCGGCCGCACCTCCGGCAACAACCGGGTGGTCCTGCCCGACGGCTGGCTCAAGGACCCGTACGACTGCGCGGGCGTCGGCGAGGACGCGGAACTGGACACCTCCGGCGGCTGACCGGCCCTCGGTCGAGCACATTTTCACCGGCTGGGATGCGGTGTGGAGCCGTACGCCGTCAGGAAGCGGTCGCGGAAGGAGCTCATCCGCCAGACCGGGGCGTCGTGGGCGGGCCGGAGGCCCTCGGTCCAGTTCCAGTCGTCGATCGCGTCGAGCACCTTCGGGTCCTTCGCGACGATCGAGACGGGCACGTCCCGGCTCGCCCCCTGGCCGCTGACCCGGGCGATCGGCTGGTGGTCGCCGAGGAAGACCAGGACGGTGTCGTCGGTGCCGTAGCGCTCCAGCCACTGGGTGAGGCAGGTGACCGAGTACTGGACCGACTTGCCGTACTCCTCGCGGGACTTCTTCGAGTCGGCGATCACGTCCTTCGACTTCTCGCCCGCCGCCTCGATGCCCTCGAACACCGAACCGTCGCCGAGCTCGTCCCAGCCGACCATCCGCGGGATCGGCGCCCACGGCTGGTGGCTGGAGGTCAGGATGATCTCCGCCATCAGCGGCTTGTCGCGCTTCCTGCCGTGCTCCAGCCGCTGGAAGGCCTCCAGCGCGTACTGGTCCGGCATGGTCGACCAGCTGAACTTCGGGCCCTCGTAGCCGAGCTGGTAGGCGTTGTAGACCTTGTCCAGCCCGTGGAACCTCGCCTCCGGCCAGGCCTTCTGCACGCCGGGCATGATGCCGACCGTGTCCCAGGCGCCCGTGTCGCCGAACATCGCGGTCAGCGTGCGGTGGTCGCCCGACGTCACAGTGCGGTAGCGCTGCTGGTTGTCCACCCACAGGCCGGACAGGAAGGTGGAGTGGCCCAGCCAGCTGCCGGCGCCGTACGTGGGTGAGGTCAGCCAGCCGCTCTTCGCCCGGTAGCCCGCCGCGGCCAGCGCCTCCGTGCTCGCGTCGAGCGTCCGGTCCACGCCGGGTGCCATGTCCGGGTCCTCGACGGCGCTGCGGCCGTAGCTCTCGATGAAGGTGAAGATCACGTCCTTGCCGCGCAGGTCCGGCACCAGCTGCTCGCCGGGCGTGGCGCCGAAGGAGTCGGCCTTCGCCTCCTTGGCGAACGCGGCCTCGTCCCGCACCGTGTCCACCACCCGCTCGGTCTGCGCCCTGAGCGCGTACGCGGCCCGGCCCGAGGCGAGCGGCATGCCGAAGGCGTGCAGACCGAGGATCGAGCAGGTGATCCACACGGTGCCGGCCACCAGCACCCCGCGCGTCGCCCGCTCCCGGTGCCCGGCCAGCAGGTCGCCCAGCCGGACCGTCGCCAGGACCATGCCCGCCACCAGGAGGAGCGCGAGGGCGATCGCGCCGAAGGCGGCGAGGGCCGCGACCGTGCCGCCCAGCGAGTCCTCGACGTAGCTGCGGGCGTCCTCCAGCAGCCCCCAGTCGAGCACGACGTTGAAGCCGCGGCCCAGATACTCGCCGAAGCCCATGTCCAGCAGGTTCAGCAGGGTCAGCACGCCCAGGCCCCCGCCGTACAGCACGGCCGCGATCCGCCGGGGCCGGCGCGGCAGGCCGAGCAGGACGGCGGCGCCGACGATCGCCTCCGCCGGGAGCTGCGTGAAGCGGTTCGGCTCCAGGGCGATGTACGTGTTCGGCAGCAGCAGCGCGGCGAGGACGAGGACGGCGGCCAGGACGGTGGTGGTCCGGCGGAGGACGCGCGCGGGGCCGGGGTGCCGGGTGCGCCAGGCACGCCAGTGGGCGAGGCGGGCCCTGAAGGGATGTGCCGCCGTGGGGTCCGTTCCCGTTTCCGCGGGGTCTGTGTCCGTGCCGGTGGCGGCGTCGGGGGCCGTGTGCGGTGGCCGGCGGAAGTGCGTGAAGACAGGCACCCGAAGGTCCTTCCCTGTGGAACCCGGTGGACGGCGGACCCGGTGTGGGGGCCCGGGTCCGCCGCACTGTCGTACGTGCCGTGCGCGGGGTGCGTTCAGCCTGGTGCGATCCGGCTCGCGCGGAGGTCCGCATGGTGAAATCCCGCGGCATGTGGCAGCGTGATTCTCGCCACCTCTGATAGAGGGAGCGCTCAGATGAGCGGATCTTGGACGGTTCCACTTCTCCAAACTGTGGCACTGAGTGCCATGGGTTGATCGTTCATCGATCGAACTCAAACGTAGATAACGGCGCTCAAACGAGCGGGCTAGGGGTGTCTACGGGGGTTGATTCGTTCAAGAAGTGAAAACACAGGCGGCTGCTCGCTTGCCAAGCCTTGACTTTCAATCCGCTGGCGGACGAGTGGTTACAGGCACATGACGCGCAAGTGGACGTACCCAGGTGCCTTTGATCTGGGTAGATTCCTCGCCGTCAGGGCAGCCACCGCGTCTTCGAGGAGTCGAGACCCGTGTCGGAAAACAAAGATCCCCACGTAACGAAGTTCGTCTACGACTTCACCGAGGGAAACAAAGACCTCAAGGACCTCCTCGGAGGCAAGGGCGCCAACCTCGCCGAGATGACCAACCTGGGCCTTCCGGTCCCTCCCGGCTTCACCATCACCACCGAGGCCTGCAAGACCTACCTCGACAGCGGCGAGGAGCCGGCGGCACTGCGTGACGAGGTGAGTGCGCACCTCGACGCCCTCGAGACGAAGATGGGCAAGAAGCTCGGCCAGGCCGACGACCCCCTCCTCGTGTCGGTCCGCTCCGGGGCCAAGTTCTCCATGCCCGGCATGATGGACACCGTCCTCAACATCGGCCTCTCCGACAAGTCGGTGCAGGGCCTGGCCAAGCAGGCCGGCGACGACCGCTTCGCGTGGGACTCCTACCGCCGCCTCATCCAGATGTTCGGCAAGACCGTCCTCGGCGTCGACGGCGACCTCTTCGAGGAGGCGCTGGAGAAGGCCAAGGAGGCCAAGAAGGTCACGGTCGACACCGACCTGGAGGCCGCCGACCTCAAGAAGCTGGTCACCGCCTTCAAGAAGATCGTCAAGAAGGAGGCCGGCCGGGACTTCCCGCAGGACCCGCGTGAGCAGATGGACCTCGCCATCAAGGCGGTCTTCGACTCCTGGAACGGCGACCGCGCCAAGCTCTACCGCCGCCAGGAGCGCATCCCGCACGACCTCGGCACCGCCGTCAACGTCTGCTCCATGGTCTTCGGCAACCTCGGCCCCGACTCCGGCACCGGCGTCGCCTTCACCCGCGACCCCGCCTCCGGCCAGCAGGGCGTGTACGGCGACTACCTCCAGAACGCCCAGGGCGAGGACGTGGTCGCGGGCATCCGCAACACCGTGCCGCTCGCGGAGCTGGAGCAGATCGACAAGAAGTCGTACGACCAGCTGATGCAGATCATGGAGACGCTGGAGAACCACTACCTGGACCTGTGCGACATCGAGTTCACGATCGAGCGCGGCCAGCTGTGGATGCTCCAGACCCGGGTCGGCAAGCGCACCGCCGGCGCCGCCTTCCGCATCGCCACCCAGCTCGTGGACCAGGGCCTGATCGACGAGGCCGAGGCGCTCAGCCGCGTCAACGGCGCCCAGCTCGCCCAGCTGATGTTCCCCCGCTTCGACGACAGCGCCAAGGTAGAGAAGGTCGGCCGGGGCATCGCGGCCTCGCCGGGCGCGGCGGTCGGCAAGGCGGTCTTCGACTCGTACACCGCCGTGAAGTGGTCCCGTTCCGGTGAGAAGGTCATCCTCGTCCGCCGCGAGACCAACCCGGACGACCTGGACGGCATGATCGCCGCCGAGGGCATCCTCACCTCGCGCGGCGGCAAGACCTCCCACGCGGCCGTCGTCGCGCGCGGCATGGGCAAGACCTGTGTGTGCGGCGCCGAGGAGCTGGAGGTCGACACCAAGCGCCGCCGGATGACGGTCCCGGGCGGTCATGTGGTCGAGGAGGGCGACGTCATCTCCATCGACGGCTCCTCCGGCAAGGTCTACCTCGGCGAGGTCCCGGTCGTCCCGTCCCCCGTGGTCGAGTACTTCGAGGGCCGCATGCACCCGGGCGCCGACGACGCCGACGAGCTGGTCGAGGCCGTGCACCGCATGATGGCCTTCGCCGACCGCAAGCGCCGGCTGCGGGTGCGCGCCAACGCCGACAACGCCGAGGACGCGCTGCGCGCCCGCCGCTTCGGCGCCCAGGGCATCGGCCTGTGCCGCACCGAGCACATGTTCCTCGGCGACCGGCGCGGGCTGGTCGAGCGGCTGATCCTGGCCGACACGGAGGCCGAGCGCGAGGAGTCCCTGAAGGAGCTGCTGCCGCTCCAGAAGCAGGACTTCGTCCAGCTCTTCGAGTCGATGGACGGCCTCCCGGTCACCGTCCGCCTGCTCGACCCGCCGCTGCACGAGTTCCTGCCCGACATCACCGAGCTGTCGGTCCGTGTCGCCCTCGCCGAGTCCCGGCAGGAGCCGCACGAGAACGAGCTGCGCCTGCTCCAGGCCGTGCACCGGCTGCACGAGCAGAACCCGATGCTGGGTCTGCGCGGCGTCCGCCTCGGCCTGGTCATCCCCGGCCTGTTCACCATGCAGGTCCGGGCGATCGCCGAGGCCGCGGCCGAGCGCAAGGCGGCCAAGGGCGACCCGCGCGCCGAGATCATGATCCCGCTCGTGGGCACCGTCCAGGAGCTGGAGCTCGTCCGCGACGAGGCCGACCAGGTCATCGCCGAGGTCGAGGCGGCCACCGGCGCGAAGCTCAAGCTGTCGATCGGCACGATGATCGAGCTGCCGCGCGCCGCGCTGACCGCGGGTCAGATCGCGGAGGCCGCGGAGTTCTTCTCCTTCGGCACCAACGACCTGACCCAGACCGTGTGGGGCTTCTCCCGCGACGACGTGGAGGCCAGCTTCTTCACGGCGTACCTGGAGAAGGGCATCTTCGGCGTCTCCCCGTTCGAGACGATCGACAAGGACGGCGTGGGCTCGCTCGTCGCCGCCGCCGCGAAGGCCGGCCGCGAGACGCGTCCCGACCTGAAGCTCGGCGTCTGCGGTGAGCACGGCGGCGACCCGGAGTCGGTCCACTTCTTCCACGAGGTGGGGCTGGACTACGTCTCCTGCTCCCCGTTCCGCATCCCGGTCGCCCGCCTGGAGGCCGGCCGGGCGGCCGTCACCTCGCAGGGCAGCGACCACCGCTGACCCCGCGCGGGGCACGCAAGGCCCCGGGGCCGCCGTCTGTCACCCGACCACCCTCACCGATCGGCGGCGGCTCCGGATCACGAAAAAGGGCGGCACCCTTGTGCGGGGGTGCCGCCCTTCGGGTTTGTCCGCTTCCGCCGTCTCTTGTGCGAAGGCTGTGTCAGGGATGTGACTCTTCTTTCAAAGTCGGACCACAACCATCGGGTTCACCCGTTGGTCATCTGCACGATGGTCCTACACCCCTGACAGTAGGAAAACGACGCCGGAAATGGTGGACGGATGTCCCAGACGGAGCAGGCAAGGCCGGCCGACGAGGCCCCCGAGCGCGACAGCGGTGGGGTGATGGCGCCGGAAGTGCCGCCCGCCGCCGGTGCGCAGGTGGACGTCCCGGCCGGGCCGGTCGTCCGCGGCAACCGGCTCGCCGCGCTGGACGGGCTGCGGTTCCTGGCGGCCCTCGCGGTGGTGCTCTTCCACTTCATCGGCCAGACCCACTGGGGAATGATCGCCGTCTGGGGCCGCCCGTACCAGGAGACCTTCCCCGACGCGCACCGCTACTTCGCCTTCGGGCGGCTCGGTGTCGACCTGTTCTTCCTCATCAGCGGCTTCGTCATCTGCATGAGCGCCTGGGGCCGCACCCCGCGCGACTTCTTCATCTCCCGCGTCACCCGCCTGTACCCCATGTACTGGGTGGCGATCGCGGTGTCGGCGGCCGTCATCTACCTCGTCGACACCCCCTTCGGTCACCCCAACCCGCGAGTGCTCTTCGCCAACCTGACGATGCTTCAGACGCCGCTCGGGGTGGACAACCTCGACTCGGTCTACTGGACGCTCTGGCCGGAGCTCTGCTTCTACCTCACCTTCGTGGTCGTGGTGTGGAAGGGGCTCACCTACCAGCGCGTGGTCATCTTCTGCGGGCTGTGGACGGTCGCCGCGGTGCTGGCGCCCAGCGCCCACATCCCGCTGCTCACCCTGCTGGTGAACCCGACGTCCGCGCCGTTCTTCATCGCGGGCATGGCCTTCTACCTCATGTACCGCTACCGGCCGACGCCGCTGCTCTGGGGCATCGTCGCCATGTCGTGGCTGCTGGCGCTGCACTTCATGATGGCGCCGCGCGGAGGCCGCAACAACTGGGAGACCTGGGCGCCGTGGCGCGGCTGGCTGGTCCTGGTGATCACGGTGTTCTTCCTGCTGATCGCGGTGATCGCGCTCGGCTGGACCAGCCGGATCCGCTGGCGGTGGCTGACGGTCGCGGGGACGCTGACCTTCCCGCTCTACCTGCTGCACGACGTCATCGGCATGACCGTCACCCACCACTTCGGCGACCGGGTCGACCCCTGGCTGCTCGTCGGGGTCACCGTGACGGGTCTGATCCTGCTGTCGTACGTCGCGCAGCGGTTCGTGGAACGCCCGATCGCGCTGGCCATGCGGCGGCTGCTGAGCAGCGCGGAGTTCAGTCTCCAGCCGCCGAAACCGCGCCGCTGAGCGGGCGGGGCGCGTCAGCGGGCGCCGGCGTCCTTGCGCCGGCGCACCGCCAGCAGCAGACCGCCGCCGGCGAGCACGACGGCCCCGCCGGCCGCCGCGATGTACGGGGTGCTGTCCTCGCCGCCGGTCTCGGCGAGGTCGGTGCCCTGCTTCCCGGCGGCCTGGTCGTTTCCGGTCTGGTCGCCTTCCTTGCCGGTGCCGGACGACTCCTCCCCGGCGCCCGTGTCCTTGTCGCCGGCGGGGACGAAGCCCGCGGGCGGGTTGTCGCAGCCGATGCCGTCCTTGTCCCGGTCCAGGTGCGCGCCGTAGTGCGGGTCGCCCTCCTTGATGTTGGCGTACCCGGCGTCGTACGCCTCGGTGCAGTTCTTGAAGGGGTGGGTGCCGTCGTGCGCCTCGGCGACGGCCGGCAGGGCGGCCAGGGCCAGTACGGCGACGGTCACGGCGGCCGGCTTGCGGAGCAGGTTCATCGAGAGTCCCGGGAATGGTGTGGAGCGGCTGTGTCGGAGGTGACGAAGCTAGTGAGGTGACCGGAGTGTGGCGGCGATATGGAGGAGCCGTGACGGGAACGTGACGTGACTGGACGGTAACTCTCCGCTCCCGGCCTCCCGGCGCGTACGGTGAGGTGAGGTCCGGGAGATCGGGAAGGAGCCGTGGATGGCCGGCTGGAGCGTGCGCGACATCCCCGATCAGGGCGGGCGGACCGCCGTCGTCACCGGGGCCAACAGCGGACTCGGCTACGTGGTCGCCCGGGAGCTGGCGCGCAAGGGGGCGCGGGTCGTGCTTGCGTGCCGCGACGAGGCGCGGGGCGGGGCGGCCCTGGACCGGCTGGCCGGCGAAGTGCCGGACGCCGACGTGGAACTGGCGCGGCTCGACCTGGGCGACCTGGGCTCCGTGCGGAAGTTCGCGAGCGCGCTGCCGTACGAGCGGGTCGACCTGCTCATCAACAACGCCGGGGTGATGGCCCTGCCCTACGGCACCACGGCGGACGGCTTCGAGACGCACTTCGGCGTCAACCACCTGGGCCACTTCGCCCTGACCGGGCTGCTGCTGCCGGCGCTGCTCGCCGCGCCCGGCGCCCGGATCGTCACCGTCTCCAGCCTGGCGCACGCGCTGGCCGACATCGACCCGCGCGACCTCAACAACGTGCGGCGCTACGGGCGGTGGACCGCCTACGCCCGATCGAAGTCCGCCAACCTGCTCTTCACGCACGAGCTCGCGCGCCGGCTGGCGGCCCGGGACGGCGGCCCGGACGTCACGGCGGCCGCCGCGCACCCGGGGTACGCGGAGACCAACCTCCAGACCGCCGGGCCGCGCGCCGAGGGGCGGCGGCTCGCCGAGCACCTGATGCAGCTCAGCAACCGGGTCGTCGCCCAGCCCGCGGAGGCGGGCGCGCTGCCCGTCCTGTACGCGGCCACCGCGCCCGCCGTGGCCCCGGACTCCTTCACCGGCCCGTCCTTCGTGATGTGGCGCGGGGCGCCCGCGCCGTCCTGGCGGGCGCCCCGGACGCGGGACGACGCGATGGGGGAGCGGCTGTGGGCCGCCTCCGAGCGGCTGACGGGTGTCACGTACGACGCCCTGAAGGGGTAGCCGCCCGCGCGTCAGGCGGTCTGGCCGCCGTCCACGACCAGGTCGGTGCCCACCACCGACGCCGCGTCGTCCGACGCCAGGTACAGCACCGCCGCGGTGACCTCCTCCACCGACGAGACCCGGCCGAGCGGCGTCTCGCCCCGCATGCGCTCGGCCCGGCCCGCCTCCGTCTCGCCGGGCCGCAGGGACATGCTGGTCGCCGTGGCGCCCGGGCTGACGGCGTTGATGCGGACGCCGTCGGCGATGTGGTCCAGGGCGGCGCCCCGCGTGAGCACCGAGACCGCCGCCTTGGTGGCGGCGTAGGCGGTGGCGCCCGGGCTGCGCTTGTGCAGGCCGAAGGTCGAGGCGATGTTCACGATCGCCCCGCCGGCCGGCTGGGTGCGCATCTGGCGGACCTCGGCCCGCAGGGCGTGGAAGACGCCGGTGACGTTGATGTCGAGCTGCGTGTGCCAGTCCTCCTCGGGCAGGTCGGCCACGGGGGTCCCGCCGCGGAAGACGCCCGCGTTGTTGACGGCCACGTCGAGCGAGCCGAAGCACTCGACGGCCGCCTCCACGACGGCCACCACGTCGGCGGCCCGGGACACGTCGGCGGTGACGGCTAGCGCCTTGCCGCCCGCCTCCTCGATCAGGGTCACCGTCTCGTCGAGCGGCTCCCGTCCGCGCCCGGCGACCACGACGTGCGCGCCCTCGCGGGCGAAGGCGAGGGCGACGGCCCGTCCGATGCCGGAGCCGGCGCCGGTGACGAGGGCGGTCCTGCCGGTGAAGCGCTGGGTGGTCATGAAACTCCCCTTTTTCTTGACCGATCGGTTCATTATGAGGGCCGGAGAAACACCCCTCCGCGAAGAGGGGTGTCTCAGTCGAGCAGAGCCAGTGCCTGTTCCGCCGCGTCCCGCACCCGCGCCGGGTCCGCCGACGCCTTGCCGACCACCCGCAGCCCCTGGAGCAGCACGAGCAGCATGCGGGCCAGGGTCAGCGGGTCGCGGCCGGCGGGCAGTTCGCCCTGGGCGCGGGCCCGGACCAGCGACGCGTGCAGCACCGTTTCGAGCTGGTCCCAGTTGCGCTCGACCCGGCGTGCGGCGACCGGATCGTGCGGGGCCAGCTCGGCGGCCGTGTTGGTGACGAAGCAGCCGCGTCCCCGCAGCTCCTCGGCGGTCGCCTCGGCGGCGTAGCGCCGCACCAGGGACCGTACGCCCGGCAGGGCGGGGCCCGGCCGGGCCAGGTCCGTCAGCAGGTCCGGGAGCAGTCCCTGTTCGTAGCGCTCCAGTGCCTTCAGATACAGCTCGCGCTTGTTGCCGAAGGTCGCGTAGAGGCTGGCGCGTCCGACGCCGAGGTGCTCCACGAGGTCGGACATCGACGTCGCCTCGTAGCCGCGCCGCCAGAACAGCTCCAGGGCTGCCCACAACGCGGCGTCCGGATCGAACTCCTTGGTCCTGGCCACGTGATGGAGCCTAGGCCGTACTGGAACAATCGGTCAAGAAATCGGCTCAGGCGGCCTTCACCTCGTACGTCGCCACCCGTACCGTCTCGTCGTCCAGGCACTGCCCGGTCGTGAGGTCGAAGCGCTGCTTGAGCAGCGGCGAGGCGACGAAGGGGCGGCCCCGGTGGCTGCCGGTCAGGCCGCGGGAGAGGACGGCCGCGCCGGTGAACGGGTCGCGGTTGTCGATGGCGTACAGCTCGCCGCCGCGGTCGCGGAAGAGGGCCACCTGCCCGCCGTCCGGCAGCAGGGCGGCCACGCCGCGGCCGGGGAGCAGGGCGCCGAGGTCGCAGGCCGCGAACCAGTCGTCCGTCAGCCTCAGCCGGACCTTCGGGCCGGTCGTCCCGGGTGCGGGGGTCTGGGGTGCGGGGGTCTGGGGTGCCGGGGTCTCGGGTGCCAGGGTCATCGCCGGGTGCTTCCTTCCAGGACGTCGTCTTCCGAGGGGCGCCGCACGCCGATGCTCAGCAGCGGCAGGTCGGGCTTCATCTGGTCGCGCTCGGGCACGAAGCCGACGACCGGGTCGGGGGCGTCGGGCGCGTTCACGAAGGACACGAACCGGGCCAGCTTCTCGGGGTCGTTGATGGTCTCGGCCCACTCGTCGCGGTAGTGGGACACGTGCGCCCGCATCAGGGACTCCAGCTCGTCGCAGATGCCGAGGGAGTCGTGGACGACCACGTCCCGGACGTGGTCCAGGCCGCCGGGGATCCGCTCCAGCCAGGTGGAGGTGCGCTCCAGCTTGTCGGCGGTGCGGATGTAGAACATCAGGAACCGGTCGATGAGGCGGACCAGTTCGGCGTCGGAGAGGTCCTGCGCGAGGAGGTCCGCGTGGCGCGGGGTGGCGCCGCCGTTGCCGCCGACGTAGAGGTTCCAGCCGTTGGAGGTGGCGATGACGCCGAAGTCCTTCGACTGGGCCTCGGCGCACTCGCGGGCGCATCCGGAGACCGCCGACTTGAGCTTGTGCGGGGACCTGAGCCCCCGGTAGCGCAGCTCCAGGTCGATCGCCATGCGCACGGAGTCCTGGACGCCGTACCGGCACCAGGTCTGCCCCACGCAGGACTTCACCGTGCGCAGCGACTTGCCGTACGCGTGCCCGGACTCGAACCCGGCGTCGACCAACCGCGCCCAGATGACCGGCAGTTGCTCGACGCGGGCGCCGAACATGTCGATGCGCTGGCCGCCGGTGATCTTCGTGTAGAGCCCGAAGTCGCGGGCGATCTCGCCGATGACGATGAGCTTCTCCGGCGCGATCTCACCGCCGGGGATGCGCGGGACGACGGAGTAGGAGCCGTTGCGCTGGAGGTTGGCGAGGAAGTGGTCGTTGGTGTCCTGGAGGGCCGCCTGCTCGCCCTCCAGGACGTAGCCGCTCGCGCCGATCACGGCGGCCAGCGAGGCGATGACCGAGCCGACCGCCGGCTTGCAGACCTCGCAGCCCTCACCGCCCCGGGCCTCCTCGCGGCCGTACCGGTCGAGCAGCTCCCGGTAGGAGGTGATCCGCAGGGCGAGGACGATCTCGTACAGCTCCTCGCGGGTCTGCGCGAAGCAGCCGCACAGGCCCTTGTCGACCTCGACGCCGCTCGCCTCCAGCTCGGCGGTGACGAGCTGGCCGAGCACCTTGACGCAGGAGCCGCAGCCGGTGCCGGCCTTGGA
>NZ_WWHX01000613.1 GCF_009862125.1 Streptomyces sp. SID5910 | reverse complement strand
GGACGGGGCGTCCGGGCGGGCGTCCGCCGTGGTGCGCAGGGCGTGCGTGGCCGCGTCCGCGAAGGCGGCGACGGCGGCGTCACCGCGCCCCTTGGGCCACGCGACGGAGTGCCGCCAGAACACCGGGGCCCCGGCGAGCGGCCGCCAGACGAGGTCCGGGTCCCGCCCGGTGAGCAGCTGGGTGTCACGGGGAGCCAGGGCCACCGCCCCGGACGACAGCACCAGGCCGCGCACGAAACTGACGCCCTGGCCGTGCCGTACGGCGGCGGGGGTGTAGCCGCCCCGGGCGCAGGCCGTGAGCAGGTCGTCGTAGACCGCGGGCGCGCTGTCGCGCGGGAAGAGGACCAGCTCGTACCCGGTGAGCGAGGCGAGCGGCACCTCGCCGAGCCCGGCCTGCGCGGCGCCGCGCGGCAGCAGCACGCCCAGGTCGCGGCGGAGCAGCGGCCCGAGTTCGAGGCCGGCGACGTCGCACGGGTGGTGGACGATGCCGACGTCCAGCTCGTGCGCGGCGAACGCGGCGAGCTGCTGCGCCGTGGACAGCTCGTGCAGCTCCAGTTCCAGACCGGCGTGGCGGCGCCGGAAGTCCGCCAGCAGCGCGGCGACGGTCTCCCCGGAGATGTCCGGGGACAGCGCGGCCCGCAGCAGCCCCGTCTCGCCGTCCCGGATGCGGCGCGCGGCGGTCAGGAAGGACTCCGAGCGGGCGAGGAGTTCACGGGCCTCGGCGAGCAGCAGCGTGCCCGCCTCGGTGATCGTCACCTGACGGCTGGTGCGTTCGAAGAGCCGCACGCCCAGCTCGCGCTCCAGCCGCGCGATGCGCTGCGACAGCGGCGGTTGCGCCATGCCCAGCCGGGCCGCGGCACGCCCGAAGTGTGACTCTTCTGCAACAGCCACGAAGCACTCCAGGTGCCGCACCAGGTCCACGACCAGTAATCATATCGGGCATTGATCGATCCGACATCCATATGAATCTTGGACAGGGGCGTGAGGCCCTTGCTCTCCTCGGGACATGCGCTCCCTCCGTGACCTCGTCCCGATCCCCCGCCGCCGACCCGGCGCGCTGGCGCTCGCCGTCGCCCTCGCGCTCCCGCTGGCGGGCTGCGCCACCGAAGCCGACCGGCCCGCCGCGGCCCCGGCGGCGAGCAGCGCGACCACGACCGGCAGCCCGGCCACGACCGGCGGCCCGAGCGCCGGCAGCGCCACCACACCCGGCGGCACGGCCACCACGCCCCCCGGCGTCCGCCGGCAGCTGCGCGTGGACGGCCGTACCCGCGGCTACCTCCTGCACCGGCCCGCCGGCGACGGCCCCCGGCCCCTCGTCGTGGCCTTCCACGGCCGCGGCTCGGACGCCGCCGCCCTGCGCGAGCAGACCCGGCTGGAGAAGGCCGCCGGAGCCCGCGGCATGCTCGTCGCCTACCCGGAGGGCCTCGGCCGGGGCTGGGGCGCGGGCACGCAGAAGACCCGGCAGCGCCCGGACCCCGACCTCGACGTGCGGTTCACCGAGGCACTGGTCAGGCACCTCGTGCGCACCGAACAGGCCGACCCCGAGCGGGTCTACGTCGCCGGCTTCTCCAACGGCGGCTCGATGGCCCTGCGCGTCGCGGCCCAGCGCCCCGGCCTGGTGGCGGGCGCGGCCTCGGTCTCCGGCCAGCTGCCCTCGGGCGCCGCCGCGGTCGAGCCCACCGGCCCGGTGCCCGTCATGGTCGTCTACGGCGCCGACGACCCCGTACGCCCCCTCGCGGGCTGGCCCTCCCCGCCGCCGGACCCCGAGGAGCCGATCGTGCCGACCAGGTCGGCCCGGGGCAGCGCGGAGGCCTTCGCCGCCGCCGGACACGCCGGCCGCCCCATCACCGAGCGCGAACGCGGCTACGACCGCACCGTCTGGCACCTCGACGGTGACCCGGCCGCCACCGTCCAGCTCCTCGTCGTCCACGGCGCCGGCCACACCTGGCCGGGCTCGTCCATCACCCCGCCCCAGGGGTTCGGCCCCACCAGCAGGGCCCTGGACGCCACCGACACGGTCCTCGACTTCTTCGCCGCCGCCTGACCGGCGCCGCGGTCCCGTCGCCCTCCGTCCCCCGTTCTCACAGAACAGGAACCCTGATGCCGGACTCCCCCTACCTCACCCCGCCTCCCGGCCGCCGTCGACCGCGGGGCGGCGTGCGGGCCGTCTCCGCCGTGGCGGTCGTGCTCGCGATCGCCGCGGGCGGCTCGTACGCCGCCGGACTCGGCCCCTTCGACCGCGGCGACGACGGCCCCGACCCCGCCGCGATGAAGCAGGCGCGCGCCTTCCTCGCCGACTGGGCCGCCGGGCGCCTGCCGAGCGCGGCCGGCCGCACCACCAGACCCGACCAGGCCCAGGAGGTGATGCAGAGCTTCACCGCCGGCCTCGACATCGACAAGCCCGCGCTGACGGCGGCGCCGGACGCGAAGGAGGCCGACGACGGCACCCTGACCGTCCCGTTCACCGCCCGGATGCCGATCACCGGCCTGGGCACCTGGACGTACGAGTCGCGGCTGCCGCTGCGCGAGCAGGAGGACGGCGGCTGGAAGGTGGACTGGCGGCTGTCCGTGGTCCACCCCCGGCTGAGCGACACGGCGAAGTTCCGGCTGGAGCGCGAGGAGCAGGCCCCGCCCGAGGTCACCGACCGCACCGGTACGTCCATCAAGGGCGCCGACCACCCCTCCCTGGCCCCGCTGCTGGGCAGTATCGCCGGGTCGTCCGGCGGCGGCCCGCGCGGCGCGGTCGAGCTGATCGACCGGGCCACCGGCGAGGTCGAGCGCACCGAGGCCAGGTTCGGCAAGGAACCCGACCCGGCGGCCGAGGACCGGCCCGTCCGCACCACCCTGGACGCCGGCTGGCAGTCCGCCGCCGAACAGGCCCTCGCCGAGGCCGACGGAAAGAACGCCGCCCTCGTCGCCCTGCGCGTCGACAACGGCGAGATCCTGGCCCTCGCCAACTCCCCGGCCGGCGGCTTCAACCGCGCCGCCTCCGGCACCTACGCGCCCGGCTCCACCTGGAAGATCGTCACCAGCGGCGCCCTGCTGCTCAAGGGCGCCGTGGCACCGGACGACGTCGTGGACTGCCCCAAGCACCTGACGGTGGGCAAGGAGTTCCACAACGTCGAGACCTCCGAGCACCCCGGCGCCACCTTCCGCAAGGACTTCACCGAGTCCTGCAACACCGCCTTCATCAGCCTGCGCGGCAAGCTCGCCGACGGGGAGCTGGGGAAGGTCGCCCGCACCTACTTCGGCGTCGGCCAGGAGTGGCACGTCGGCCTCCCGACGTACGACGGGTCCGTGCCGGTGCCGAAGGACGAGACGGAGAAGGCCGCGTCGATGATCGGGCAGGGCCGGGTCCAGGCCAACCCGCTGATCATGGCGTCGGTGACGGCGACGGCGGTCTCCGGCGAGTTCCACCAGCCGTCCGTGACCCCCGGCAACGAGGACGGGACCCGTACCGAGCCGCTCCCCGGCCAGGTCGTCTCCCAGCTGCGCGGGATGCTGCGGGCCACCGTCACCGACGGCACCGCGCACGTCCTCGCGGACCTGCCCGGCGAGGTCGGCGCGAAGACCGGCACCGCCGAGGTCTCGGACGACCAGGACAACAACGGCTGGCTCGTCGCCCACCGCGGCAACGTCGCCGTCGCCGTCGTCGTGGAGGAGGGCGTCACCGGTGGCGGCTCGGCGGGCCCGATCGTGCACAGCCTGCTCTCCGCCGTCCCGGACGACCCGTCCTGAGACGCGCCTCCGCCGTGCCGACGACCCCTCCCCAGACGCCCCCGCGGGCCCGTCAGGCCTGCGCGCCGCCCCGGGCCGGTCCGGTGTCCCCGGTGTCCTCGCGGTCCTCGCGCCGGACGGCCTCGCCGGGGATCACGCGCGGCTCACCCGGTTCCGTCGGCTCCTCGTCCTTCGCCGCCCGGGCCTCCGCCTTGAGGATGCGCGCCGACTTGCCCGCCGAGCGGGCCAGCCCGGGGAGCCTCTTGACGGAGAGGACGGCGATGACGACGACGAGAATGATCACGAGCTCGCTCAGTCCGAACACGGCGCTCCCCCAGGTGGCATGCGGTCCGGCCCGCGGCACGGGCCCGGTCGGAATCTACGGCAGGAAAGGCCCCGGGTCGATCGGACCCCCTCCCGCGCGCCCGCGACGAGGGGGACGGGCGAGGGGACCGGGGGAACATCCGTACGGGAACAACCGGAACCGTCCGGCCGTTCTCCACGGACGAGCGGAGGCTCTGGAGTTCCAGGACTCCCGATCACTTTGCTCGTCCTTTACCATGAGAGGGCAACCCCGGGCGGCCCGCAGCGGCCCCCGCCGACCCCGTTAAGGAGTCCCGTTCCGTAATGGAGCCTCCCAGTACCGGCCGTGCCACGGCCGGCCCGCCAGTCCCCCCGTATCTGCGTGAGGGAAGCGGGGTGGCACGGTGACCGAGGTCCTGCTGCTCCTGCTGGCCCTCCTCCTCACCCTGGCCTGCGCCCTCTTCGTCGCGGCCGAGTTCTCGCTCACCACCGTCGAGCGCGGTGACCTGGAGCGTGCCGCCGAGTCCGGCGAGCGCGGCGCCGACGGCGCCCTGAAGGCCGTACGGTCCCTGACCCTCCAGCTCTCCGGCGCCCAGCTCGGCATCACCGTGACCTCGCTGGTCATCGGCATGCTCGCCGAGCCGTCCCTCGCGGTGCTGCTGCGCGGCCCGCTGACGGCGGCCGGCCTGGGCGGCGCCGCTTCCACGGTGGCGACCGTGCTCGGCGTGGCCGTCTCCACCGTCGTCCTGATGGTCGTCGGCGAGCTGGTCCCCAAGAACTGGGCGATCTCCAGCCCGCTGGCGGTCGCCAAGGTCGTCGCCGCTCCGCAGCGCGGCTTCACCACCGCCTTCGGCCCGTTCATCCGGCACCTGAACAACACGGCGAACCGTTTCGTCCGCCGCTTCGGCCTGGAACCGGCCGAGGAGCTGGCGTCCGCCCGCAGCCCCGAGGAACTGGTCGCCCTCGCCCAGCACTCGGCCGCCGAGGGCGCCCTGGAGGCCGACTCCGCCGAGCTGTTCGTGCGCACCCTGCACCTGAGCGAGCTGACCGCGGAGAACGTCATGACGCCCCGCGTCGACGTCAAGGCCCTGGAGGCCCGCGCCACCGCCGCCGACGCCGCGAACCTCTCGCACGCCACCGGCCTGTCCCGCTTCCCGGTCTACCGGGACAGCCTGGACGAGGTCATCGGCACCGTGCACATCCGCGACGTCCTGGCCCTGGAGCCGGACCGCCGCCGGGCCACCCCCGTCACCGAGCTGGCCACCGCGCCGCTCCTGGTGCCGGACAGCCTGCCCGCCGACCGCCTCCTGGAGCGCATGCGCCGCACCCGCACCATGGCCGTCGTCATCGACGAGTACGGCGGCACGGCGGGCGTGGCGACCGTCGAGGACATCGTGGAGGAGGTCGTCGGCGAGGTGCGCGACGAGCACGACCCCGTCGAGACCCCCGACCTGCTGCCCGCCCCCGCCGGCGCGGACGGCCGCGCGGCCTGGGAGGCCGACGGCTCGCTCCGGCTGGACCGGCTCGCGCGGATCGGCCTGACCGCGCCGGACGGCCCCTACGAGACCCTGGCCGGCCTCGTCGCCACCCGGCTGGCGCGCATCCCGGCCGAGGGCGACGTCATCGACCTCGACGGCTGGTGCCTGCACGTCCTCGGCATCGACCACCACCGCGCCGAGCGCCTGCGCGTCACCGCCCCCGCACCGGCCGAGCCGGACGGCGAGCCGGCGGAGCCGGTGGCCGCGGGCCGGTCGTCCCAGCGGGAGCCGGAGGTGGCCCGATGACCGCCGTACAGCTCCTCATCGGCGCCCTGACGCTGCTGACCAACGCGTTCTTCGTGGGCGGCGAGTTCGCCCTGATCTCCGTGCGCCGCAGCCAGATCGAACCGCGCGCCAAGGCCGGCGACAAGCGGGCCCGGATGACCCTGTGGGGCCTGGAGCACCTGTCGGCCATGATGGCGACGGCCCAGCTCGGCATCACGGTGTCCTCGCTGGTGCTCGGCGCGGTCGCGGAACCGGCGATCGCGCACCTGATGGAGCCGGTCTTCGAGGCCGTCCACATGCCGGGCGCGCTGGTCCACCCCGTGGCCTTCGCCATCGCCCTGGCCCTCGCGACCTATCTGCACATGCTGATCGGCGAGATGATCCCGAAGAACATCGCGCTGGCCGCCCCGGCGACCACCGCGCTGATCCTCGGCCCGCCGCTGGTCGCCCTCACCCGGGCCCTGAAGCCGGTCGTCTTCGGCATCAACGCCTTCGCCAACACGCTGCTCAGGCTGCTGCGGGTGGAGCCCAAGGACGAGGTCGAGGCCGTCTTCACCGACGACCAGCTCGCCCGCATGGTCGTCGACGCCAGCGAGGCCGGACTCCTCACCCCGGCCGACGGCGAGCGCCTGCGCGACGCGCTGGAGCTGGGCACCCGCCCGGTCGGCGAGATCCTGGTCCCGGTCCCGAAGATGCGCACCGTCCCGCACACGGTCACCCCGGCCCGGCTGGAACGCGTCGCCGCCGAGGCGGGCTACTCCCGCTTCCCGGTCACCGGCCCCGGCGGCACCGTCCTCGGCTACCTGCACATCAAGGACACCCTGGGCGTCACCGACCGCGACCGCCCCTTCCCCCGCGGCGCCCTGCACCGGGTCACCCGGGTCCGCATCGACACGCCCCTCGACGACACCCTCACCGCCCTGCGCGCCGAGGACAGCCACCTGGCCGCGGTCACCGGCGAGACGGGCACGGTCCTGGGCTTCGTCACGATGGAGGACGTCCTGACGGAACTCGTGGGTCCGGCGCCGCTGGCGTCCTGACCCCTCCACCGCGCCGGTCGGATATGTGTTCGCCGCGACAGGTATCCGACCGGCGCGACTAGAGTTCAGGTGTGGGGGAACGGGATCCCCACGGCGGGCCGTGTCCACTGCGGTCCGCGGGAAGGTACGCATGCCCTCGGAGAGCAGGCTGGACGCCGAAGGCCGGACGCAGGCCGCCGACCGGCTCGACGACGACCATTACCCGGCGTACACCATGGGCAGGGCGGCCGCGCTGATCGGCGCCACGCCCGGGTTCCTCCGCGCGCTCGGTGAGGCGGAGCTGATCAGCCCGATGCGGTCGGAGGGCGGACACCGCCGGTACTCGCGCCAGCAGCTGCGCCGCGCCGCCCGGGCCCGTGAGCTGGTCGACCAGGGCACGCCGATCGAGGCCGCCTGCCGCATCGTCCGGCTGGAGGACGATCTGGAGGAGGCGCTGCGGATCAACGAGGAACTGCGCCGCGAGGGACGCGGCGACGGGTGAAAACCTCATCCCGGCGAAACAGAATTCACGGACAACCGAACTGAGAAATCATCCGCATTCCCATTCCGGCAGTGATTATGGCGGTGATTTCCTGCCCGCGTCGGCGCGGTTCTCCGTGCTAGGGTCGACATCAGTTGCAGTTGTGGTTGCCCTTTGCGTTACCGGTTTTCCGGGCAGGTGATCATCGCAGCGATGAGTAGGCCCGCACAGTGCGGGTCTCCAGCACTGCCAAGGAGAAAAACATGGCTTCCGGTACCGTGAAGTGGTTCAACGCCGAAAAGGGCTTCGGTTTCATCGCGCAGGACGGCGGCGGCGCCGACGTCTTCGCCCACTACTCGAACATCGCGACCCAGGGCTTCCGTGAGCTCCAGGAGGGCCAGCGGGTCAACTTCGACGTCACGCAGGGCCAGAAGGGCCCGCAGGCGGAGAACATCGTTCCCGCGTAACTCGCGCGAACCACAGGAGGGCCCGCACCGAGAGGTGCGGGCCCTCCTGCGTGTTCCGGGGCCGGCGCGCTCACCAGCCGGTCGCGAGCAGATGGTTGAGGAGCAGCGCCAGCACGGCCTGCGCCGCCAGCCACCCGCGCGGGCGGTCCAGGAAGGCGCAGGCCGGCAGCAGCCACAGGGCGAACGGGAGCCAGATGCGCTCCGTCTCCGCCTTGCTCATGCCGGACAGGTCGGCGGCCAGCAGCGCCACCAGCGCGGCGGTCACCAGCAGCGCCGCCCGCCCGTCCTCGCCGGCCGGGGTCCCGCCGCGCCGCCCGGCCAGGAGCACGCCCCCGGCCCGCCGCAGCCCCGCCACCGTCGCCAGGCCCGTGATGAGCACCGTGCAGGCGAGATTGGCCCACACCCAGTAGCCGTACGGGCGGATGCCGGCCGCGCCCTGGTAGTAGCGCTCGACCAGCAGGCGGTACGCCTCCCACCAGTCGAACCCGGCCGCGGTGAACGCCACCGGCACCACCGCCGCCCCCGCGAGCCACGGCACGAACAGCACCGGCCGCTCCCGCACCCCGCGCCGCCCGAGCCACAGCACCGCCGCGCCGATCACCACGAACAGCGTCAGCCCGTACGACAGATAGCAGGTCAGGCCGAACAGCAGCCCCGAACCCGCCGCCCACCACAGGGAGCGCCCGGTGACCGCGAGGGCCAGCAGCGCCACCGACCAGGCCGCGACCGCCGCGAAGTACCCGTCGGCCGACGTGCCCATCCACACCGCGGCCGGCGTCACCGCCAGGAAGGGTGCGGCCCGCCGGGCGAGCCGTTCGCCGGCCAGCGCCCGCACCGCCACCAGCACCGCCAGGCACCCCGTGGCGCCCACGGTGATGCACCAGGCCCCGGCCCAGCCGCCGCCGCGCAGCCCGATCCGGTCGAGCAGCACGAAGGTGAGCGTGGCCGCCGGCGGGTGACCGGCGGTGTGGGCGGGCCAGTTGTCGGGGGAGTCGATCAGGATGTGCCGGGTGAAGTCGCGCAGGGTCGCCGGGATGTCGTGCCAGCGGTCGATGACCTGGAGGTACTCGAAGCGGGTGGTGAGCCGGACCGCGACGCCCCGGTGCCAGCCGTCGATCAGGGCGAGCGACCAGATCCACGCCGTGGCCGTCGCCCAGGACGCGGCGAGCAGGGCGCGCCACGGCAGCCGGGCGGCGACCGAGGGGCCGTACGCCACGGTCGCCACCGCCAGCGCGACGGCCGCGGGTGTGCCGGGGCCGACGTGCGGGTCCCAGCGGCCGATCAGCGGCGGCCAGCCGACCAGCAGCGAGTGGTCGGTGGCCTGGATGTGGCGGCCGACCAGCACGGCGGCCGTCACGAGGAGCACGGCGGGCACGACGGCGTACAGGTCGCGGAGGCCGCGGGAGTCGCGGGGGTCGCGGTGGCCGGGGCGTTGGCGGATCACATCGGCACCGTAGGCCGCGGGACGGGCCGGGAGTTGGTGCACGCGGCGGACGTCAGCGTTTCGTCATGGGTCGCAGCCCGTCCGGGGGGCCGGTCCCGGCCTACGGTCGGGACATGCGCGACCTCGCCTCACGGCTTCCGTCCTCCCCGGGCTTCTGGCGCAGCCCGGTGCGGGGCCGCCGGTTCACGGCGGTGCTCGGCCTCGTCCTGCTCGTCGGCGTCACCGTGCTGTTCGTGACGGGCCTGCTCTCGTACGCCGCCTACAACCCCGGCCTCGACCCGGTCAACGACAAGACCCCGGACAAGGGGATCCTCGGCTTCTACCTCTTCTCGTGGCCGGCCGGCCCCGCCTGGCTGTACCGCCTCAACCAAGGCGTCCACGTCACCCTGGGGCTCACCCTGATCCCGGTGCTGCTGGCCAAGCTGTGGTCGGTGGTGCCGAGGCTGTTCACGCTGCCGCCGGTCCGCTCGCTCGCCCACGGGCTGGAGCGGATCTCGCTGCTCCTGCTGGTCGGGGGCGGGCTGTTCCAGTTCGTGACGGGGGTGCTCAACGTCCAGCTGGACTACGTCTTCCCCGGCTCCTTCTACCCGCTGCACTTCTACGGCGCCTGGGTGTTCTTCGCCGCGTTCGCCGTGCACGTCGCGCTGAAGACGCCGACCGCGCTGCGGGCCCTGCGGACGCTGCGCGACGAAGGCGGCGACGACCTGGCGGCCCCGCGGCCCGACCCGCCCACCGTCTCCCGGCGCGGGGCGCTGTGGGTGGTCGGCGGGGGCGCGGCGCTGATGTTCGTCACCAACGCCGGCCGCAGCTTCGACGGGCCGCTGCGGCAGACTGCCGTGCTCTCGCCGCACGGCGGACCGGAGCCGGGCGACGGGCCGAACGGGTTCCAGATCAACAAGACGGCCGCGTACGCGGGCATCGACCCGGCCGAGACGCACGCGGACGCCTGGCGGCTCGTCGTCACCGGCCGCACGGGAACCGTCCGGCTCGACCGCGCCGAGCTGCTGGCCATGGAGCAGCACAGCGCGGCGCTGCCCATCGCCTGCGTCGAGGGCTGGTCGACGTCCGACCAGTGGTGGCGCGGGGTGCGGCTGCGGGACCTCGCCGCGCGCGTGGGCTTCGAGGACGACCCGCCGGACGTGTTCGTGGAGTCCCTCCAGCGGCGGGGCGCCTTCCGCAGCGGGGCGCTGCGCGCCAACCAGGTGGCCGACGCGCGCTCCCTGCTCGCGCTGTCCGTCAACGGGGAGACGCTGAGCGCCGACCACGGGTATCCGGCGCGGATCATCGTGCCCGCCGCGCCGGGTGTGCTGAACACCAAGTGGGTGACGCGGATGACCTTCGGAGACCTGGGGTGAGCGCCGTGACGAAGCGGATGCGGGCCCACGCGGCCGGGTGGCAGCCCGCGCTCGGCAGCCCCTTCCAGATCCTCCTGCTGCTCTGCTCCTTCGCGCTCGCCGGCTACGCGGGCGTGCGGCTGCTCGCCGGCGACTGGCTCGGCGTGGCGCTGTGGTTCGTGGGGGCGGCACTGCTGCACGACCTCGTGCTGCTGCCGCTGTACTCCCTGGCCGACCGGGCGGTCGTACGAGGGCTGGGCGCGGCCGGGCGCCGGTCGTGGGCGCTGTACGTGCGGGTTCCGGCCGCGTTCTCCGGGCTGCTGCTGCTCGTGTGGTTCCCGCTGGTCAGCGGCCGCGTGGACCGGCGCTACCGGTCGGTCGCCGGGCTGTCGGCGGAGGGCTTCGCGACCCGCTGGCTGCTGATCACGGCCGTGCTGTTCGGTGGCTCGGCCCTGCTCCTCGCGCTGCGCAGCGCGACGAACCGGCGGCCGCCCGACGTCCACTGAGCGGTGGTCCGCCAGCCGGTGCGGTCCGCGTGGCGGAGCAGGGCGGGCGTGCCGAGCCGTGCCCACGGGAAGGGGCTGCCCGCCGCGCGGGCCGCGGTGACGTCGACGACCTGCACCTGGGCGCGTTCGTCGACGTCGGCCTCGGCCGTCTCGGCGATCAGCAGGCCGCCGGGCGCGAGCAGGGCGGCCACCCGGGAGAGCAGGGCGCGGGGGTCGCCGCCGATGCCGACGTTGCCGTCCATGAGGAGGACGGTGTCCCAGCGTCCCTCGCCGGGCAGCGGATCGAAGACGGAGCGCCGCAGCGAGGGGCCGCCGAGCCGTACGGTGCGGGCGACGGCGGCCTCACTGACGTCGATGCCGAGGACGGCCCGGCCCCGTGCGGACAGCTCCGCCACCAGCCGGCCGGGCCCGCAGCCCACGTCGAGCACGGCGCCCTCGCAGCGGTCCAGCACCTCCAGGTCGACCGCGTCGGCCCGCTCGCACCAGCGTTCCACGTCCAGGGGCAGCAGCCAGCCGTCCGTACGGCGCAGGAACAGCGGGCCCCGGCCGGTGCGCAGGGCGGCGGCGTAGGGGTCGGAGGCGGCCCAGGGGACCGTGTCCGGGGCGGCGTCCGGCCGGGCGGTCCGGGTGCGGCTCGCCGCGCCGTACACCGAGCCGCTCATCGGCCTGCTCATCGGCCCGCCCGCTCGTCCGTGACCGCGGGGCACGCGGCCAGCCGGGCGGCGAAGCGGCCGTGCGGGG
>NZ_WWHX01000612.1 GCF_009862125.1 Streptomyces sp. SID5910 | reverse complement strand
GGGCGCCGTTCGACGACCCGGACGCGGCGATGGCGGTCAAGCTGCTCGTGGACCGGAAGCGGCTGGTGGAGGTGGTCTGCTCGGGCCTCGCCGAGATCGGCAACGACCTGTACGGCAAGGGCTACACCTACTACCCGGACGGCCTGGAACAGCGCGAACGGGACGTGGCCGAGGCGCGGCGGCTGCTCAAGCGCACCGGTCTGTACAACAAGAAGGTCACCTTCTACACCTCTACCGCCGCCGACGGTTTCGCGCAGGCCGCGCACCTGTTCACGGAGCAGGCCGGGGAGGCCGGGCTGAAGGTGGAGGTCGTCAGCGGGCCGCCGGAGTCGTACTTCACGGACGCGCTGGCCAAGGGCACCGTCACCAATCACCGCTGCGGCGCCATGACGATTCCCACCTACATCAGCGAACGGCTGCTCGCCGACGCCCCGCAGAACCAGAGCGCCTGGAAGCGCGACGACTTCGACGACGCCTTCACCGCCGCGCGGGCCGTCGTGGCCGACGACGAGCGCACCGACCGGTACCGGTCGGTGCAGACGACCCTGCGCGATCAGGGCGGTCTGGTGCTGTGGGGGCATCCCGAGTGGCTGAACGCCGTCTCCAGCAGCGTCCAAGGGGTGAAGGAGGCTCCGCCCAACACGGTGGACTGGGCCAGGTTCGACACGGTGTGGCTGGCCTGACGCGGGATGCTGCGCTATGCCCTGCGACGGTCGGGGTGGACGCTCGTCCAGCTCGCCGCGCTCAGTGTCATCGTCTTCCTGCTGACCGATCTGCTGCCCGGTGACGCGGCGACCGTCGACTTCAACGAGCAGGCGGGCCTCGAGCAGGTCGCGCAGCTCCGGGAGCAGATGGGGCTCGACCGGCCGGTCGTCGAGCGGTTCGCCGACTGGGCGCACGGACTGGTCACCGGTGACTTGGGGACCTCGCTGGTCGGCGGGGGCCCGGTGAGCGAGGTACTGGCGTCCTCGGTGCCGGTGACGGCCACGCTGGCCGGCGTGACGATCGTGCTCCTGGTGCCGCTGGCCGTCGGAGTCGGTCTGCTGACCGGACTGCGGGCGGGCAGCCGCACCGACCGGGTCGTGTCCGCCGTGACCCTGACCCTCACCTCCGTACCGGACTTCGTCCTCGCCCTGCTGCTCGTGGGGGTGTTCGCGCTGCGGCTGGGCTGGCTGCCGTCGACCTGGGTGGGCGCCGACGACGGGTGGTGGCAGCGTCCGGAGCTGTTCGTACTGCCGGTGGCGGTCCTGCTGGCCCGCACTGTGTGCGTACTGTCCCGGCAGATCCGGGCCGGGACGGTCACCGCGCTGGACGCGGGTTACACGGTGCAGGCCCGCCGCCTCGGGGTGCCGCCGACCCGGCTGGTCCTGCGGCACGTCCTGCCCAACGCTGCCGTACCCGGCGTTCAGGAACTCGCCCGGACCGGGGACCAGTTGCTCGGCGGCGTACTCGTCGTCGAGGCCGTGTTCGCCGTCCCGGGCACCGCGACGGCTCTGGTGGAGGCGGTGCAGAACCGCGACGTGCCCACCGTGCAGGCCCTCACCCTGGCCCTGGCCGCCGTGGCGTGTCTGCTCAACCTGGCGGCGGACCTCGTCAGCCACCGCCTGGCTCCCCGTACGGAGGTGCTGCGATGAGTACCGGTGGACGTGCCCGACGGGCTGCGGGCGGGGCACTGCTGCTGGTGGTCCCGGTCGCAGCGGCCGTCGTCGGCCCGTTCGTGACGGACTCCGTGGTTCCGTCCGACGGCATGCCCTACACCCTCGGCGACGGGCACCCCCTCGGCACGGACGCGTTGGGCCGGGACGTGCTGACACTCGTACTACGGGGCGGGGCGAGCGCGCTGGGCGTGGCGTGTGCCGCGGTGGCGCTGGCCGTCGCCGCGGGCGCCGTGCTCGGCCTGGCGGCGGCTTCGGCCCGTAGCCGGTGGCTGGACGATCTGCTGATGCGGCCGGTGGAACTGCTGCTGCCGCTGCCCTCGCTGCTGGTGATCAGCGTGGTCGGGGTCGGCTGGCGCGGCCATCCGGTCGCGGTGACCCTGGCCGTGGCGGTGCTAAACGTGCCCGCCGTGGCGCGGCTGTTGCGGGCGGCGGCGCTGGACGCGGCCAGTGGGCCCGTCGCCGAGGCGATGCGGTTGCAGGGCGAGTCCCCTGCGCGTGTCCTGTTCGGGCACGTCGGGCGGGCAGTGCTTCCGGTGGCCGCCGCCGACGCCGGTACCCGGGTCGGTGGGGCGGTGTTCACGGTGGCCGCCGCCAACTTCCTCGGTCTCGGTCTCGACCCGACCTCGCCGGACTGGGGTGTGGTGATCGCCGCGAGCCGGGAGGCACTGTTCGTGCAGCCGTGGGCGGTGCTGGCACCGACGCTGATGCTGGTGATGTTCGTGGTCGGCGTCAACCTGCTGGCGGACGGGCTGCTGCCGGGCGCGGCGAGGAACCGGAAGAGGGTGCTGGCGTGGAGCCGGTGATCGAGGTCCGCGGGCTCACCGCCCACGCGGGAACGGCCCGGCTCCTGGACGGGGTCGACTTCACCGTTGTGTCCGGCGAGGTGACCGCCCTGGTGGGTCCGTCCGGCAGCGGCAAGACCACCGCCGCGCTGGCCCTGCTGGGCGAGGCCGCGCCCGGCGTACGGCTGAGCGGAACGGTGCGGGTCACGGGCGTGGAGGTGGTCGGCGACAAGGGTCCGACCGGGGCCGCGCGCACCGTCCGGGGCGGGGTCGTGTCGTACATGCCGCAGCACCCGTCCCACGCTCTCAACCCCGCCCGCCGCGTCGGCTCCGTTCTCACCGAACTCGCCAGGCTGCACCGGCCCGGCGGTGACGACCGAGCTGTTGCGGCCGGTGCCCTGCGGACCGCCGGCCTGCCCGCCGACAAGTCGGTGCTGCGCCGCTTCCCGCACCAGTTCTCCGGCGGCCAGCGGCAACGCGTCGCCCTCGCCCAGGTCCTGGCCTGCGGCCCACGCGTCCTGGTCCTCGACGAGCCCAGCACCGGTCTGGACACGGTGGCCCGACTGCGGCTGGCCGAGCAGCTGACCCGGCTGGCCGCCGACGGATACGCCCTGCTCCTGCTCAGCCACGACCACGACCTGGTGCGCGCGGTGGCCGCCCGCACGGTCCTGCTGGAGCACGGCCGGGTCACCGCGACCGGCCCCACACCGGACATCCTCCCGGCCCCGGCCGCCCCACCGTCTCCTCCCCCGGCACGAGCCACCCCCACGGAACCGGCCGGGGCCGCGCTGGAGGTCCGGAACCTGACCGCGTGGCTGCACCCGGGCCACCGGGGCGAGGTCCTGCACGACGTGACCGTGCGGGTGCGCGAGGGCGGCTGCACGGCGGTCGTCGGACCGTCCGGCAGCGGCAAGACCGTCCTCGCCCGCTGCCTCGCCGGACTGCACGAGCGCCACCGGGGACACCTCACCCACCAGGGCGAGCCACTGCCCGCCCTCCGCCACCGCACCACCCGCCAGATCCGCGGCGTGCAGTACGTATGGCAGGAGGTGCGCAACTCCTTCGACGACCGCCGCACCGTCCTCGACCAGGTCGCCCGCACCGCCGTACGCCTGCGCGGCCGCACCCCGGCCGAGGCCGAGAGCCAGGCCCGGCAGCTGTGGGAGCGCCTCGGCCTCACCTCGGAGCACACCACGCGGCACGCCGCCGCCCTCTCCGGCGGCGAACTGCAACGGGCGGCCCTGGCACGGGCGTTGCTCGCCGAACCCGACGTACTGATCTGCGACGAGATCACCACCGCCCTCGACGCCGTCAGCACCGGCCTGGTCACCGCCGAGATCACGCGACTGCGCGAGGAGAGCGGCACGGCCGTGCTGTGGATCGGCCACGACCTCGGCCTCGTCGAGCGGATCGCCGACGACCTGGTCGTCCTGGACACCGGCAGGGTGGTGGAGAGCGGCGACCGCGCCACGGTCCTGGCCTCCCCCGCCGCCGACACCACCCGCCTGCTGCTGCGGTCCCGAAACCTCGCCACCGCCACCCACCAGTGAAGGGAACACCCCCACCCATGACCAGTACGCCCGCCTCCACCTCCACCGACTGGCAGCAGTGGCAGACGAGCTGGGACCGCCAGCAGGAGTGGTACATGCCGGACCGGGAGGAACGCTTCCGAGTCATGACCGACGCCGTCGAGGCCGTGGCGGGCCGTACCCCGCTCGTCCTCGACCTGGCCTGCGGCACCGGCAGCATCACCGCCCGCGTCCTGCGCGCGCTGCCCGGCGCCCGCGCCGTCTGCGTCGACATCGACCCGGCCCTGCTGACCATCGCCCGCGGCCACTTCGCCGGCGACGACCGCGTCACCTTCGCCGAAGCCGACCTCACCGACCCCGGCTGGACCGCGCGCCTGCCCCACACCACCTTCGACGCCGTCGTCACCGCCACCGCCCTGCACTGGCTGGACACCGAGCCGCTGCGCCGCCTCTACGGCACCCTGGCCGGGCTGCTGCGCGAGGGCGGCGTGTTCCTCAACGCCGACCACATGTACGACGAGTCCGCGCCCCGTCTCAACTCGGCCATGAACGCCCTGCTCACCATGCGTCAGGAGCGGCAGCGGGCCGAGGGCGCCCTCGACTGGGCCGACTGGTGGGGCCGGGTCGCCGACGACCCCGCCCTCGCCGAGCCCGCCGCCCGCCGCTTCGCCCTGCTCGGCGACCCGCGCGAACCGCGGCCGGCCGGCGCGAGGCCCGACCGCCCGACCAGCGTCCAGTGGCACCTCGACACCCTGCGCGCGCAGGGCTTCAGTGAGGCACGGCAGATCTGGTGCTCGGCGAGCGACTCACTGGTGGCCGCGCTGCGCTGATCCGTTGTGTGCGTTGCGCTGATCCGCTGTCCCGCACGCGCTGTGTCAAGAGCGGCGGCATTTCGCGGTCAGTCGTGCGCGAACAGAGTGCACAGCTTCTCGACGACCTCCGGTGACGCGGTGTCCTTGGTCCCCGACTCGTGAGGCGGCCGGGGCGCGTACTCGATGAGGAGTTGCACGGCCCGGGCCACGCCGTCTCCCGCTATCGGGCCGGCCAGGGTCAGGGCCAGTCGATCCCCGCCGGGACGCCCGCCCCGGTCGCGCGGTGACCGTCGATGACGACACGCTCGTTCACCGGCGTCACGCCGAACTCGGTGAGCTGCTCCAGGGCACCCCAGTGGCTCGTCGCCCGGCGGCCGGTGAGGAGCCCGGCGGCGGCGAGAAAGAGATCGGCCTCCTGGACGTCCGCCAGATCCAGGTCCGGCAACAGCCGCAGGCCCCCCGCCGACCGTACGTCGACGCCCCCGAGGGAAGCCGTGCGGATCGTGTAGGGGGCGAGTTCTCGCTTCCCGCGTAGCGGGCCGCCGCCGAGAACACGTCCACGGGTCCCGCCACGTCGAGCGGCTGAACACCGTCGAACAACACGACGAGAACGGACTGGGTCCTGACTCCGGCCAAGCCGGCCACACGTGTCTCGTCCATCCCACCGCCGCTTCGGTTCTCGCGACGAGGCAGTCACGCGCACGCGCGGAGTTCTCATGGTGGCACGGCGGCCGCACCTCGGAAGCCGGTCCCTACGTGACCACGGGAGCGCCGGTTCGCCCGTGCCGTGGAGCTGCCGTGGGGCCAGGTCCACGGTCCGGGACGCCTCTCCATGTCCGGCGGACACGGTGTCGGCACAGCGGTGTCCGGTGTCCGTGGCGATGAGCAGTGCGGCGAGTGGCCGTCGATACACCACTCCAGCGGACGTGACCCTCTGGGACTCAGTCGACGGCCTGGATGTCCTCGACCGGGTAGGGCACGAAGGTGCTGCTGTTCTGGTCGATGAGCAGCTGCCGGCCGAGTGGTGGTGCGGCTCGCTGGGCGCAGTCGAGGCGTTCGCAGACGCGACAGCCCATGCCGATGGGGGTGGCCGCGGAGGCGCTGGTGAGGTCGAGGCCGTCGGAGTAGACGAGGCGGTGGGCGTGGCGGATCTCGCAGCCGAGACCGACGGCGTAGGTCCTGCCGGGCTCGCCCCAGCCTCCGCGGTGGCGGGTGACGGCTCGCGCGGTCCACAAGTACCTCTGCCCGTCGGGCATTTCGGCGATCTGGAGGTGGATGCGTCCCGGGGCGGCGAACGCCTCGTAGACGTTCCAGAGAGGGCAGGTGCCGCCGGCTCGGGAGAAGTGGAAGCCGGTCGCCGACTGGCGTTTGGAAAGGTTTCCCGCTCGGTCGACGCGGACGAAGGAGAACGGCACCCCGCGGAGCCTGGGGCGCTGGAGGGTGCTGAGCCGATGGCAGATGGTCTCGTAGCCGAGACCGAAGTGGTCGGTGAGACGTTCGATGTCGTAGCGGGCTTCCTCGGCCGCCGTGTGAAAGGCGGCGTAGGGCAGGATGAGCGCGGCTGCGAAGTAGTTGGCGATGCCGATGCGGGCGAGCGCGTGGGTGGGCGATCCGGGCGGGAAGTCCTCGGTGGCCAGCCGGTCGAGGCCCTCGCCGTGTTCGAGCATCGCCAGTTGGGTCGCCATGCGGAAGGCCCGCTGACCGGGCCGTAGCCGCGAGGACAGGTGAAGGGTGCGGCTTGCGTCGTCGTAGCGGTGCAGCCGTGCGCCGGGCGCGGCGGCCAGGTGAACGCCGTGCTGCTCGGCGAGTCTCGTGGTGAGGGCCCCGATCACCTCCCCCGGCCTTACTCCGATCTCCGCGGCGAGGCGTTCGGCCGCCAGGTCGGTGTCGTGGAGGTAGTTCTGGCGGCGGTAGAAGAAATCACGGATCTCCTCGTGGGGCGTGGACGTGGTGCCCCTGTCCCGGTTCCGGCCGTCCGCCGCACCGGCCAGGCGTTCGGACAGCTCCTGGTTGCGGCGGCCGAGGTCGAGCACAACCCTGGCGACGCCAGGCAGCCGGGCGGCCAGGTCACCGAGGTCGGCCGCAGACACCTTGGACTCGGCGATCTCGCCGGCGAGCGCCTCACGGAGGTCGGCCAGCAGGCGCGTGGTGTCCCGCTCGGAGAAGAAGCCCGGGTCCACGCCGAACGCCTCGGTCAACCGCAGCAGGACGGGCACGGTGAGGGGGCGAGAGTCGTGCTCCATCTGGTTGAGGTAGCTCGGGGAGATGGCGAGTACGCGGGCGAGGTCCGCCTGGCTCATCCGGCGTTCCTCGCGCAGTCGTCGCAGCCGCGCTCCCGCATACGTCTTGCTCACCGAACCGCTCCCTTGGCAGCTGGGACTCCGTTGCGGTCAGCGTAAGGGAGACGTCCGCTCTCCGAGCCTTCGCAAGGTTGGCAAAAACCGGCGAGAAGATTCGCAAAGATTGGCAGGCGTCCCGACTTGATGGCACTCAGTGCCAGTGCCAGAGTCGTAGTGCGGCCCGCCGGACCGGGCAGGTACAGCCCGGAACCGGGGCACGATTACTGCCCTGACGTCGGAGACCCCGGGTAGCGGCGGCGACCTGCACCGGTGACATTGCTCAGCTCCACCTCTCAGGTGCCGACGGGCCGCATCCCAGTAGACGACACGCAGTGCCACCTCTGTTCATCCGGACGGGGCGGGATTGGCAGCCAGTACAGACCGAGGAGACGGAGACAGTCATGGCGGACGCGAGGACGAGCACGCAGGCGGCCGAGGAACTGGCACGGCGTTGGGCCACCGACCCGCGCTGGCAGGGCATCGAGCGCACCTACAGCGCGGAGGACGTGGTCCGGCTGTCCGGCAGCGTCCGTGAAGAGGCCACCCTGGCCCGACGCGGTGCCGAGCGGCTGTGGCGCCAGCTGCACGAGCTCGACTACGTCCACGCGCTCGGCGCGCTGACCGGCGGCCAGGCCGTGCAGCAGGTGAAGGCCGGGCTCCAGGCGATCTACCTGTCCGGCTGGCAGGTCGCCGCCGACGCCAACCAGGCCGGACACACCTACCCCGACCAGAGCCTCTACCCCGCCAACTCGGTGCCGCAGGTGGTGCGCCGCATCAACAACGCGCTGCTGCGCGCCGACCAGATCGCCACCGCTGAGAACGCCGGCGACACCACGGACTGGCTCGCGCCGATCGTGGCCGACGCGGAGGCCGGGTTCGGCGGTCCGCTGAACGCCTTCGAGCTGACCAAGGCGATGATCGCGGCGGGCGCGGCCGGCATCCACTACGAGGACCAGCTGGCCTCCGAGAAGAAGTGCGGCCACCTCGGCGGCAAGGTGCTGGTGCCGACCTCGCAGCACATCCGCACCCTCAACGCGGCCCGCCTGGCCGCCGACATCGCCGACACACCGACCGTCGTCGTCGCCCGCACCGACGCCCTCGCCGCCAATCTCCTCACCAGCGACGTCGACGAGCGCGACGCCGAGTTCGTCACCGGCGAGCGCACGGCGGAGGGCTTCTACCGAGTGCGGAACGGGATGGCCCCGGTCATCGCCCGCGGGCTCGCCTACGCCCCGTACGCCGACCTGATCTGGGTGGAGACGGGCACCCCGGACCTGGCTCAGGCACGCGAGTTCGCCGAGGCGGTCCACGCGCGGTACCCGGACCAGATGCTCGCGTACAACTGCTCGCCGTCCTTCAACTGGAAGGCGGCCCTGGACGACGACCAGATCGCCAAGTTCCAGCGTGAACTCGGAGCCATGGGCTACAAGTTCCAGTTCATCACCCTGGCCGGCTTCCACTCCCTCAACCACGGCATGTTCGACCTGGCGCGTGGCTACGCCGAGCACGGCATGACCGCCTACGTGGATCTCCAGGAGAAGGAGTTCGCCGCGCAGGCCCAGGGCTTCACCGCCGTCAAGCACCAGCGCGAGGTCGGCACCGGCTACTTCGATCTCGTCTCCACGGCCGTCAACCCGGCCTCCTCCACGACCGCGCTGGCCGGGTCCACGGAGGAAGAGCAGTTCCACTAGGCCACCGAGCCGGACACCACGCGTCCGGCCGGCCCCGTCGGCGGAGGGGGACGCACCGTCCCCGTCCCCCTCCGCCCCACCTCTCAGGAGAGCTCGATGACCGTCACCGCCCCCACCCAGCAGCTCCGTGTCCTCGCCGCGCCCGGCCACCGGCACGACGAGATCCTCACCCCCGCCGCCCTGGACTTCGTCGGCAGGCTCGTCGGGGCGTTCGCGCCGCGTCGGCGGGACCTGATGAAGGAACGCCGCCGGCAGGCGCTGCGACTGGCGTCGGGCTCGCCCCTCGACTTCCCGATGGTCACCGCCGCGGTCAGGGCGGACGACGGCTGGCAGGTCGCGTCGCCCGCGCCCGGTCTGACCGACCGGCGGGTGGAGATCACCGGGCCTCCGGAGCGCCGTATGGCCGTCAACGCGCTCAACTCCGGCGCCCAGGTCTGGATGGCGGACTTCGAGGACGCCACCGCGCCGCTGTGGGACAACATCGTCGGCGGGCAGCTCACGCTCCTGGACGCCGTCGAACGCCGGATCGACTTCACCACGTCCGAGGGCAGGGAGTACCGGCTCGGCGACCGGCTCGGCACCATCATGGTACGGCCGCGCGGCTGGCACCTCGACGAGGAACACCTGGAGTACGACGGCCGCCCGGTTCCCGCCGCGCTCGTCGACTTCGGGCTGTACTTCTTCCACTGCGCCCAGCGGCAGATCGACGCCGGACACGGCCCGTACTTCTACCTGCCGAAGCTGGAGAACAGGTACGAGGCCCGGCTGTGGAACGACGTCTTCCTCCTCGCCCAGGAACTGCTCGGCATCCCGCGCGGCACGGTCCGCGCCACCGTCCTCATCGAGACGATCACCGCCGCGTTCGAGATGGAGGAGATCCTCCACGAACTGCGCGAGCACAGTGCGGGGCTGAACGCCGGTCGTTGGGACTACCTGTTCAGCGTCATCAAGACCTTCGGACACCGCACCGACTTCCTCCTGCCCGACCGCGCCAAGGTGACGATGACCGCCCCCTTCATGCGGGCGTACACCGAACTCCTCGTCCGCACCTGCCACCGGCGCGGCGCCCACGCCATCGGCGGCATGGCCGCTCAGGTCCCCGGCAAGGACGCCTCCGCGAACGAGGCGGCGCTCGCCAAGGTGCGCCTGGACAAGGAGCGCGAGGCCGAGGACGGCTTCGACGGCTCCTGGGTCGCCCACCCAGCACTCGTCCCCGTCTGCCGCGAGGTGTTCGACGGTGTCCTGGGTGCGCGACCCCACCAGCTCGACCGCACCCGCGACGAGGTCGAGGTGACCCCGGCCGACCTGCTGTCCGTGCGCCGGATCAGCGGCCCGCCCACCACTGACGGCGTGCGCACCAACGTCTCCGTCGCGCTGCGGTACTACTCCGCCTGGCTGCGTGGGCAGGGCGCGGTCGCCGTCGACGGGCTGATGGAGGACGCGGCCACCGCTGAGATCGCCCGGGTGCAGATCTGGCAGTGGCTGCGTCACCGGGTCGTCGGCCGCGAGACCGTGGAACAGGTCCTCGACGAGGAGGTCGCGGCGCTCGGTGCCGAGTACCCGTACATGTCCGTCGACGACGTTCGCGCGCTCTTCGAGCAGACGGCGTTGCAGAGCGAGTTGCCGCTGTTCTTCACGCCAGGCGCCTACTCCCGCCACCTCGTGCGCCGGGCGGAGGTGCAGGCGTGAGCGCGGGCGTCACGCGCGTCGGCGTGGTCGGCGGCGGTCAGATGGGCGCGGGGATAGCCGAGGTCTGTGCGCGAGCGGGGCTGGACACCGTGGTCTGCGAGGTGGACGCGGTCGCCGCCCACGCGGCACGGGACCGGATCACCGCCTCCCTGGACCGTGCCGTACGACGCTCCAGGCTGAGCCGCGAGGCCGCCGACGGCGCCCGTGCCCGGCTCGTCTTCACCGGCAGCCTGGACGATCTCGCCGACCGGCAGCTCGTCGTCGAGGCAGTCGTCGAGAATCCGGACGCCAAGACCGAGGTCTTCGCAGCCCTGGACAAGATCGTCGAAGACCCCGCGGCCGTCCTCGCCACCAACACCTCCTCCCTGCCCGTCATGCGGCTCGGCATGGCCACCTCCCGGGCGGACCGGGTCGTCGGCCTGCACTTCTTCAACCCCGTTCCCGTCCTGCCCCTGGTCGAGGTGGTCACCTCTCTGCACACGTCGGCCGGGACGACCGCCCTGGTGGAGGACTTCGCGGCCCGCACGCTCGGTAAGACGGTCGTCCGCTCGAAGGACCGGGCCGGCTTCGTCGTCAACGCACTGCTCGTCCCCTACCTGCTCTCGGCCGTGCGGATGGCGGAGTCCGGGTTCGCCACCGCCGCGGACATCGACGCGGGCATGGAACTGGGCTGTGCCCACCCGATGGGTCCACTGAAACTGGCCGACCTCATCGGTCTGGACACCGTGGCGTCCATCGCGGAGTCCCTCTACGACGAGTTCCGCGAACCCCTCTACGCTCCGCCTCCGCTGCTCCAGCGGATGGTGGAGGCGGGGCTCCTGGGCCGGAAGACCGGCCGGGGGTTCCACACCTACGACCAGGGCTGAGGGCCTGGTACGACGCGGGCCGAGGGGCCCGCGGCGCCACAGGGGTGAGGGCCCCTGCGGCACGACGGGAAGGGGCGGTGAGCGCGAGTGCGGCGCTCACCGCCCCTCGCCGTCGGCACCCTCCGAACGCCTCGCGCCGCCTCCCGCATGGTGGACGCCGCTCTTCCTTTCGCGGCGCCACCCCGTAGGCTGACGGCAGCAGCTGGTTCGCCCCGCCCGCCAGGCGGGGAGTCGCAAGAGGGAACCCGGTGGGAATCCGGGACTGCCCCGCAGCGGTGAGCGAGAACGACCGCCGTCATACGCACTGGGTCCGACGTACCGGCCCCGGGAAGCGACGGCCAGTAGGTGTCCTCCTTGACAAAGGACGTGCCCGCGAGTCCGAAGACCTGCCAACTGCCCGCGTGCGGACCGATCCGTGCGCGGACATCCCGGTGACCTCGAGGGCGGGTCGGCGTACACACCAGACGGAACGACCGCGCTTGTGCCGCGCGGGGTCGGGTCCGTCCGGTTCGTCACACCCTTCGCGCTCTCGTCCCGTCTCCGGGATCTCAGGGATTCATCTCGCGAAGGAGATCTCCGTGACAGCCAAGTCCGCAGCCGCGGCAGCACGGGCCACCGTGTACGGCTACCCCCGCCAGGGCCGGAACCGGGAGCTGAAGAGGGCGATCGAGGGCTACTGGAAGGGCCGCGTCACCGCCGACGCCCTCCACGCCACCGCCGCCGAACTCCGCCGGAAGAACCGGCGGCAGCTCGCCGACGCCGGCGTCCACGAGGTGCCCACCGGTGACTTCTCGTACTACGACCACGTCCTGGACACCACCGTCATGGTCGGCGCGATCCCCGAGCGGCACCGCGCCGCGGTCGAGGCCGACGCGACGGACGGCTACTTCGCCATGGCGCGCGGTACCCAGGACGTCGCTCCGCTGGAGATGACCAAGTGGTTCGACACCAACTACCACTACCTGGTCCCCGAGCTGGGCCCCGGCACCGTCTTCACGGCCGACTCCGCCAAGCAGGTCGGTGAGCTGAAGGAGGCCCTCGCCCAGGGCCTGACCGCCCGGCCGGTGCTGGTCGGCCCCGTCACGTATCTCCTGCTGGCCAAGCCCGCCCCCGGGGTGCCCGCCGACTTCGAGCCGCTGAGTCTCCTGGACCGGCTGCTGCCCGTGTACGCGGAAGTGCTCGCCGACCTGCGCGCGGCCGGCGCCGAGTGGGTGCAGCTCGACGAGCCCGCCCTCGTGCAGGACCGTACCCCGGCCGAACTGAACGCCGCCGAGCGCGCCTACCGCGACCTCGGCACCCTCACCGACCGGCCCAAGCTGCTCGTCGCCTCTTACTTCGACCGGCTCGGCGACGCCCTGCCGGTGCTGGCCAACGCCGCGGTCGAGGGACTCGCGCTCGACTTCACCGACGCCGCGGCCACCAACCTGGACGCGCTGGCCGCCGTCGGCGGACTGCCCGGCAAGCGCCTGGTCGCCGGTGTCGTCAACGGCCGGAACATCTGGATCAACGACCTGCAGAAGTCGCTGTCCACCCTCGGAACCCTCCTCGGCCTCGCCGACCGCGTCGACGTCGCCGCCTCCTGCTCCCTCCTGCACGTCCCCCTGGACGCGTCCGCGGAAAAGGACGTCGACCCGCAGATCCTGCGCTGGCTGGCCTTCGCCCGGCAGAAGACCGCCGAGGTCGTCACGCTCGCCAAGGGCCTCGCGCAGGGCACCGACACCATCACCGGGGAACTCGCCGCCAACCGCGCCGGCCTCGCCTCCCGCGCGAGCTCGCCGATCACCCGCGACCCCGCGGTACGGGCCCGCGCTGCGGCCGTGACGGCCGCCGACACGCGCCGCTCCCAGCCGTACGCCGAACGGACCGCCGCCCAACGTGCCCACCTCGGGCCACGACCCGGCCGCCCGGCTCCGGCCGGTCAACTGGAACCGCGTCACCGACGAGAAGGACCTGGAGGTCTGGAACAGGCTCACCGCGAACTTCTGGCTGCCCGAGAAGGTCCCGCTGTCCAACGACGTCAAGGACTGGCAGCAGAGGCTCACGTCCGAGGAGCGCACGCTCACGATGCGGGTGTTCACCGGCCTGACCATGCTCGACACCGTGCAGGCCACGGTCGGCGAGATCGTCCAGATCCAGGACGCCCGCACCGAGCACGAGGAGGCCGTGTACACCAACATCGCCTTCATGCAGGCCGTGCACGCCCGCAGCTACTCCTCGGTCTTCTCGACGCTCTCCACCACCCCGGAGATCGACGACTCCTACCGCTGGGCCGTGGACAACGACGTCCTCCAGCAGCGCTGCAAGACGGTCCTGGAGTACTACTACGGCGACGACCCGCTGAAGCGGAAGGTCGCCTCCACCCTCCTGTCCTCGCTGCTGCTGTACGCGGGCTTCTACCTCCCGCTGCACTTCTCCGCCCACGCCCTGCTCACCAACACCGCCGACATGATCCGGCTGATCCTGCGCGACAAGGCCGTGCACGGCTACTACTCCGGCTACAAGTACCAGCGCGGCCTGGAGAAGCTCGACGCCGCCGGGCAGGAGGAGATGCGGACGTTCACGTACGACCTGCTGGAGAAGCTGTACCAGCTGGAGCTTCAGTACTCCGGCGAGCTGTACGAGCCGCTCGGACTCATGGACGACGTGGCGGTCTTCGTCCGGTACAACGCCAACAAGGCTCTGATGAACCTCGGTTACCCGTCCCGGTTCAACGCGGAGGAGACCGAGGTGAATCCGGAGATCCTCGCGGCGCTCTCGCCCGGCGCGGACGAGAACCACGACTTCTTCTCCGGGTCCGGCTCCTCGTACGTCATGGGCAAGGCCGAGGACACCGCCGACAACGACTGGGACTTCTGAGAGGTTGCCGTGTCCGACACACCCCGTGTGCCCGCTCCCCGTGACGCGCCCGACCGTCACGGCTCGTGCGTGCTGCTCAAGCACGGCGAGATCTTCCTCAAGGGCCGCAATCGCCACCTCTTCACCGAGCGGCTGCACGACAACCTGCGGCTCGCACTGCGCGGAATCGGCGGTTCGACGTGGATCAAGACCGCCCAGAACGTGACCGTACTGGGCGGGCAGGTGCCCCAGGAGGCTCTGCTGGAGCGGGCGCGCCGGGTGATCGGCTTCAACTCGGTGGAGCCGGCCGTGCGAGTGCCCAGCGAGCTGGAGGCCATCACGGCGGCGGCCGTGGACGCGCTGGCCGACGTCCCGCACGGCGCCACGTTCGCCGTGCGGACCAGACGGCGGGACAAGCAGTTCCCGTTGTCCTCGTCCCAGGTGGACGCCCACGTCGGGGCCAGGGTCCTGACCCGGGTTCCCGGCCTGCGCGTGAACCTGGCCCGGCCCGATGTCGTACTGGCGGTCGAGATCGACCGCAAGGAGACGTACCTGTCCCGCGCACGCCTCCCCGGCCTGACCGGGCTGCCCGTCGGCTCCAGCGGCCGGGCCCTGGTCCTGCTGTCCGGCGGCTACGACTCACCAGTGGCCGCACACCGCGCCATGAGACGCGGACTGGCCTGCGACTTCGTGCACTTCAACGGCGCCCCGTACACCAATCCGTCGTCGGTGTACAAGGCATACGCCCTGGCCCGGGAGCTGAACCGCTACCAGCCACCCGGCCGACTGCACGTCATCGCCCTCGGCAAGGCACAGAAACAGCTCGCCGTGGCCGGGGCGGGACGGCTTCAGGTGGTGGCGCAGCGTCGGCTGATGGTGCGCACCGCGTCGGCGCTGGCCGCACGTACCGGTGCCGAGGCCCTGGTGACGGGCGACAGCCTCGGCCAGGTGGCCAGTCAGACGCTGGCCAACCTGGCCGCGGTGGACGAGGCGGCGGCTCTGCCCGTGCTGCGGCCTCTGATCGGCTGGGACAAGCAGGAGATCATCGACGAGGCCGTGTCCATCGGCACCGCCGGGATCTCGGTCCTGCCCGACGAGGACTGCTGCAGCCTGCTCGCACCTCCGCGGGTCAGCACCCGCGCCGGGCTGCCGCGGCTGCACTCCGTCGAGAAGCGTCTCGACCTGGACGAGGTGGTCGAGACGCTTCTCGACGCTGCTCAGGTGCTGCGTCCGGGGACGGACGCCGAGGAGGTGCCGGCCGCCTCGGACGACAGCTGTGCGGCCTCCGTCTGACGGGTACTCACACCGCGCCCGGCACCGCCCGCTGGCCCGGGCCGTCGTACGAGGCCAGCGGGCGGATCAGCGCGTTGTGGGCGAGCTGCTCGGTGATGTGCGCCGTCCAGCCGGTGACCCGGCTCATCACGAAGATCGGCGTGAAGACCGGGATGTCGAAGCCCATGAGGTGGTAGGCGAGGCCGGCCGGGTAGTCCAGGTTCGGGTGGATGCCCTTGCGGTTGACCATGGCGTGCCGCAGGGCGGCGTGGAGGGTGGCGAGCCGGGTCACCTCCGGGTCGGCGGCCCGCGCCACCAGACGGTCCAGGGCGTCCTGCATGATCGGGACGCGGGAGTCGCCGTGCTTGTAGACACGGTGGCCGAACCCCATGATCTTGCGCTTGGTCGCCAGGGCCTCGTCCAGCCACGTCTCGGCCCGCTGCGGATCGCCGATCTCCAGCAGCATGTGCATCACGGCCTCGTTGGCGCCGCCGTGCAGCGGTCCCTTGAGGGCGCCGATCGCGGCGGTGACCGCGCTGTGGAGGTCAGAGAGGGTGGAGGTGACGACGCGGGCGGTGAACGTCGAGGCGTTGAAGCTGTGTTCGGCGTACAGGGTCAGGGAGATCTCGAAGCAGCGGACCACGTCCGGGTCGGGGACGCTGCCGAAGCACATGTGGAAGAAGTTCTCGGCGTACCCGAGGGACGGGTCGGGCGGGATCGGGACGAGGCCACGGCGGCGGCGCTGGTCGGCGGCCACGACCGTGGGCAGTTTCGCCAGCAGAGTGAGGGACTTGGCGCGGTTGGCGGCGAGGCTGCCGTCGTCCTCGGTGGGGTCCTCGGCGCCGAAGAAGCTGACGGCGGTGCGCAGGACGTCCATGGGGTGGCACGTCTCGGGCAGCCGGGTGAGCAGTTCCAGTGTGGTGCGGTCGAGGGGGCGCAGGGCGCGTTCGCGGGCCTGGAAGTCGCGGAGCTGCCCCTCGTCGGGGAGTTCGCCGTACCAGAGCAGGTGGGCGACCTCCTCGAAGGAGCGGCGGGCCGCGAGGTCCTGGACGGGATAGCCGCGGTAGGTGAGGGAGTTGGTGTCCTGGATGACGGTGGAGATCTCGGTGGTGTCGACGACGACACCGGCGAGACCGCGGTGGATCCCGGGCGCGGTGGTGGTCATGGGGTGCCTGCCTTCGTGGGTCAGGTGCCGGGTCAGTTGCCGGGCGGGAGGGTGAAGTCGAAGACGGCCGAGTCGAAGGCCGAGTACTCCTCGTAGCCGAGGAGTTCGTACAGACGGGAGCGGGTCTGCATGCGCGGCAGCAGGGACTCCTGGGTGCCCTCCGCGGCGATGGTGCGCAGCCCGTCCTCGACCGCCCCCATCGCGAGGCGCAGGAGGGTGACGGGGTACAGGGCGATGTTGTAGCCGAGGTTCTCCAGGGTGGCCGTGTCGAGGAGGGGCGTCCTGCCGAACTCGGTGAGGTTGGCGAGCAGCGGCACGTCGACGGCCTTGCGGAACGCCTCGTATTCGGAGATGTCGGCGAGGGCTTCGGGGAAGATCGCGTCCGCGCCGGCGTCGACGTACGCCCTGGCCCGGGCGATCGCGGCGTCAAGGCCCTCGACCGCGCGGGCGTCGGTGCGGGCCATCAGCAGGAAGTCCGGGTCCCGGCGGGCGCCGACGGCGCCCCGGATCCGGCGGACCATCTCCTCCTGGGGCGTGATCGTCTTGCCGTCCAGGTGGCCGCAGCGCTTGGGGTTGACCTGGTCCTCCAGGTGCAGCCCGGCCAGGCCTGCGTCCTCCAGGAGCTGGACGGTGCGGGCCGCGTTCATGGGTTCGCCGAAGCCTGTGTCGGCGTCGATGAGGACGGGGAGGTCGGTGACGCGGGTGGTCTGCTGGGCGCGGGCCGCGATCTCGGTGGAGGTGGTCAGGCCGATGTCGGGCAGACCGAGGTCGGCGGCCAGTACCGCGCCGGACAGGTAGACGGCGTCGAAGCCGGTGTCCTGGATCAGGCGGGCGGACAGCGGATTGACGGCGCCCGGCATGCGCAGCAGCCGGCCCGAGGCCAGTTGCTCGCGGAAGGTCCGGCGGCGCTCGGCGGGTGTGGTCCGGGTGTGCAGCGCCATCAGAACAGTCCCTTCGGCAGGCTCGCGTCGTGCGCGGCGACGGCGTCGGTGTCGACGGCCGGGAAGAGGCCGTCCAGATCGGCCGCCGACAGCTCCGCGAGGCGGGCGGCGGTGTCCAGGAACGCCTTCTGCGCGGACTCGGTGACGACGCCCTCGGCGAGCGTGCGGAACTTGCCGACGTATCCGGTGCGGTCGAAGGGCCGGGCGCCGGCCGGGTGGGCGTCGGCTACCGCGAGTTCGTCCTCGATCACCGAGCCGTCGTCGAGGGTGATCACCACGCGTCCGCCGAAGGCGCGGCGGTCCGGGTCGGGGTCGTGGTAGCGGCGGGTCCACTCCGGGTCCTCGACCGTCGTGATCTTCCGCCACAGTTCGACGGTCTCCGGGCGCCGCGCGCGCTCGGGGGCGTAGGAGCGCTCGTGGTGCCAGGTCCCGTCCTCCAGCGCGACGGCGAAGATGTACGGCACCGAGTGGTCGAGCGTCTCCCGGCTGGCCGAGGGGTCGTACTTCTGCGGATCGTTCGCACCCGAGCCGATCACATGGTGGGTGTGGTGGCTGGTGTGCAGGACGATCGAACGCACGCGATCCAGCGGGCCGGCCTTCTCCCGCAGCCGCCGGGCGAGATCGATGACCGCCTGCGCCTGGTACTCGGCGGAGTGCTCCTTGGTGTAGGTGTCGAGGATGGCGCGACGCGCCTCGCCGGGCTCGGGCAGGACGACGGTGTAGTCCGACTCCGGACCGTTCAGCATCCACGCCAGGAAGCCGTCCTCGCCCTCGTAGATCGGCGAGGGGGACGTCTCGCCCCGCATCGCCCGGTCGACGGCCTCGATGGCGGCCTTGCCGGCGAAGGCGGGGGCGTACGCCTTCCAGCTGGAGATCTCGCCCTTGCGGGACTGCCGGGTGGCGGTGGTGGTGTGCACGGCCTGCTGGATCGCCTGATGCACCGTCTCGGTCGGCAGCCGCAGCATCGCTCCCAGGCCGCCCGCGGTGGCGGCGCTGAGGTGGGCCACGTGGTCGATGCGGTGTTCGTGCAGGCAGATGCCCTTGACCAGGGCGACGTGGATCTCGTAGGCGGCGATGACTCCGCGCAGCAGGTCGGCGCCGGTGCGGCCGGTGTGCTGGGCCACGGCGAGCAGGGGCGGGATGTTGTCGCCGGGGTGGGAGTAGTCGGCGGCCAGGTAGGTGTCGTGGAAGTCCAGCTCGCGGACCGCGGTGCCATTCGCCCAGGCGGCCCACTCCGGGGAGACCTTGGCGCGGCTGCCGAAGACGGAGGCGCCGGGGGCGGTGGCGCGGTGAGCGGTTGCCTGGGCACGAGCGACGGCGACCGGGCGGCGCAGCAAGGACGCGACGGCCACGGAGGCGTTGTCGATCACCCGGTTGACCGCCATGGCCGCGCTGTCGGTGTCCAGGTCCTCGGTGCCGGTGGCCACGGCGGCCAGCTTCCAGGCGAGCTGCTCCTCGCGCGGCAGCCGGTCGGCGCTGGGGTGGACACGGACGTGGTGCTCGATCACGGAACTCCTCGTGGGGTGCGGACGGTCCTGGCCGGTGCTGATGTGATCGACGGTGCCCGCTCCGAGGTGGCCGTGCCACCTCTCCAGTCTGCGGAATCCGTACATCTCTGAGCTGCGAATCTGCGAATTCTGCGAAGGCCGCGAATGCTATCTTCGCAAGAAGGGTCTCCCGGAATGCTCTCGGAATGTCCCCTTTCCCGGCTTGCGACAAGGATGTGCGCCGTGCCTCGAGAAGCGGCCGACCGCAAGGTCTACGCCCATGCGAAA
>NZ_WWHX01000611.1 GCF_009862125.1 Streptomyces sp. SID5910 | reverse complement strand
CCCGATGCCCCTGCCCGCGACGCCCGCGGGAGACGGTCCCGCCGCGTCCGAGGGCCGGGAGGGCCGGGCGCGGACCGTGCTGGTCGTGGGGCTGGCCGTGCTCGCGCTCGCCCTGGCCGGACTGACGTACGCGCTGCTGAACCGCTCGAACGGCGACGGCGGCACGGAGGGTTCGGGCGGGAGCCGGTCGCCGGGGGCGAGTTCGGCGGCGCCGAGCCGGACCGGCGACAGCACGGAGCCGAGTCCGTCGACCGGTTCCTCCGGCAGCGGTACGGGGACCAGTGCCCCGCCGCAGTCGGTGACCGTGTCCGTGACGGGCGCGCACACCCACTACGCGGGAAGCTGTCCCCCGCCGTACGGGCAGGCGCCCGCCTTCACGGCGACGTTCACGGCGGGGCGGCTGCCGGCGGAGGTCCGCTACCGGTGGGTGACGGAGGACGGGAAGGTCTCCGACAAGGGCTGGAAGACCCTGTCCTTCCCGGCGGACGGGGGCCGCTCGCGGCAGGACACCGTCGTCGTGACGACGGACGACGACAGCGGCGCCTTCGAGAGCACCGTGCGCGTGGAGGTGCGGAAGCCGGTGGAGGTCACGTCGGACGCGGTGGCGTTCTCTGTGACCTGCGAGACGGAGACCCCGACGGGCGGGGCCTCCCCCTCCTCCAGCTCTTCCGCTTCTCCTTCCGCTTCGGGTCAGGCGGCGCCGTTCAGGACCGGCAGGTAGCCGCCGGACTGGCCGCCCGCGGTCGGGTGGTACGACTCACCGATGTTGAGCCAGTTCACGCTGTGCAGCCAGGCACTGCCGGAGCAGATCTCGTGCCCGGTGAAGGGGGTGCGCACGTCGCCGAAGGTGAAGCCGTGGTCGGCGGCGCGCTTGGCGATGGTGGTGTTGAGCAGGTCCGAGGCGTCGTTGATCGCCTTCCGCTTCGCCTCGGAGAGGCCGATGCAGGAGGTGCCGAGCTGGTAGAAGCGCGGGTAGCCGATGACGACGACACGGGCGTTCGGAGCCTTGCTGCGGATGGCCGAGTAGACGGTGTCGAGGTTGCCGGGCAGGGTCTGGTCGACGTACGCCCGCGCGGTGGCGATCCGCGCCAGGCAGGAGCTGTCGGACTGGAGCACACAGGTCGTCATGACGTCGGCGAAACCGGCGTCGTTGCCGCCGATGCTGATCGAGACGAGGCCCGTGGCGGAGCCGAGCGGGCCGAGCTGTCCGGCGAGAACATCACCCGTACGGGCGCCGGAGCAGGCGGTGAAGTCGAAGGACGAGGGTGAGTGGGCGGCGGCCCACAGGTACGGGTAGGCCTTGGTGCTGCGCTTGCAGTCGCCGCTGGAGCCGATGTAGCTGCCCGAGCCGACGCCGGAGGAGTAGGAGTCGCCGAGGGCCACGTAGCCGCCGGCGGCCGCGGCCGGGGACGCCTGGGCCGTCGCGGCCCCGGTGAGGGCGGCGCCGGCGGCCAGGAGGACGGAAGTCAGGAAGCCGACAAGTCGGGAACGTCTCATGGAACCTCCCTTTAGCAGGATCTCTGCCTCAACCGTGGTAGCAGCTACGCGTGTTGACCGGAAGTGTCCATGCCAAGAAATGGCTGACGATGATTCAAAATCGGACGAAAGCCGGTGGGAACACCAGTGCCGTCTTGACGCTCTCCGGCGGGCTGGGCCACATTGAGGCCCGGCATCTTGGGCTTCGGGGGGCAAAGCGGAACGGTCTGGGGACCCACACCCGCGGAAGAACGCCCCCCAAGAAGAACGGATGACGGCAAAACAACAAAAACGTGAGACCTCGTTTCAGGTCTTGCCATAGAGGTTCAATCGTCAATACCGTCATACATCTCTCGGATCGGTACGTCGGCAAGCGGCTCAGGGGAGGGCTCGAGGCCGCGGCGGACCGGGACGGGACGCGCGGTAGGGGGGTGCCGTGCTCGGTGACCGCTTCGGTGGCCGGGCCGTGCCGCGCGGTCGGCTGCCGTTTCTCTTGTCGGCGTCGACAGGCTTTGCCAGCTCACCTGGCACGCAACGGGGGTCCATGCCGTCGCGCCGTGGGTGAGATACCCCCCTTTCGAACCGGATTCAGAGCCGGACCGCCCCTGGGGCGGGCGGTCCGCCGGACGAGAGGGACCAGACTCATGAGCTCAGTTCTGCACCCGGCGGTCACGGACGACGCGTCGTCCCCCGCCGGGAAGTACCGGCCCGTCTCCTCGCACCTGGCCATCGCTCCGCCGGTGAGCGTGGTCATCCCCGCGATGAACGAGGCCGAGAACCTTCCCTACGTCTTCAAGACGCTGCCCGACTGGATCCACGAGGTCATCCTCGTGGACGGCAACTCCACCGACGACACCGTCGCGGTCGCCCGCGAACTGCGGCCCGACGTCAAGGTCGTCGAGCAGCGCGGCAAGGGCAAGGGCGACGCGCTGATCACCGGCTTCGAGGCGTGCACCGGCGACATCATCGTGATGGTCGACGCCGACGGATCGGCCGACGGCCAGGAGATCCTGTCGTACGTCTCCGCCCTCGTCTCGGGCGCCGACTTCGCCAAGGGCTCCCGCTTCGCCAACGGCGGCGGCACCGACGACATGACCTTCATCCGCAAGCTCGGCAACCGCGCCCTGTGCGCGGTCGTCAACCAGAAGTTCGGCGCCCGATACACCGACCTCTGCTACGGCTACAACGCGTTCTGGCGGCACTGCCTGGACAAGATCGACCTCGACTGCACCGGCTTCGAGGTCGAGACCCTGATGAACATCCGGGTCGTCAAGGCCGGTCTCAAGGTGCAGGAGATACCCAGCCACGAGTACCTGCGCATCCACGGCGTGAGCAACCTGCGCGCCGTGCGCGACGGGCTGCGGGTGCTCAGAGTCATCGTCGGCGAGCGCTCCAACCGGCGCGCGCTGCGCAGCCGTACGCACTCGCCGACGCTCGTGTCGGCCGGCCCGGCGCGGGGGAAGGTGTCTTGAGCACTGCCGGCACCCCCCTCACGTTCTCCGTGGTGATCTGCGTCTACACCGAGGACCGCTGGGAGGACATCCTCGCGGCGGTCGCCTCGGTGCGGACGCAGTCCCGCCCGGCCCTGGAGACGCTGCTGGTCGTCGACCACAACACGGCGCTCCGGGACCGGCTGCTGAGGGAGTACAAGGAGGCGGGCGGCGTGCGGGTGCTCGCGAACGCGGGCCCCCGCGGGCTGTCGGCCGGCCGCAACACCGGCATCGCGGCCTCGCGCGGCGAGGTCGTCGCCTTCCTCGACGACGACGCCGTGGCCGAGCGCGACTGGCTGCGGCACTTCGCCGCCGGGTACGCCGATCCGGCGGTCATGGCCGTCGGCGGGCGCACGGAGCCCGTCTGGGCGTCGGGGCGCCGGCCGGCCTGGTTCCCGGAGGAGTTCGACTGGGTGGTGGGCTGCACGTACCGCGGCCTGCCGCCCGGCCGGGTCCGGGTGCGCAACGTGCTCGGCGGCAACGCCTCCTTCCGGCGCGAGGCGTTCGACGCGGCGGGCGGCTTCGCCACCGGCATCGGACGCGACGGCGACAAGCGCCCGCTGGGCTGCGAGGAGACGGAGCTGTGCATCCGGCTCTCCCGCGCCCGGCCCGACGCGGTGCTGCTGATCGACGACCGGGCGGTGATCCACCACCGGGTGCCCGGGGCGCGCGAGCACTTCGGCTACTTCCGCACCCGCACCTACGCCGAGGGCCTGTCCAAGGCGCTGGTGGCCCGGAGCGTCGGCGCGGCCAAGGGGCTGGAGTCCGAACGCCGGTACACCACCCGTGTCCTGCCGGCCGGGGTGGTGCGCGGTCTGCGCGACGCCGCGCTGGCCCGGCCGGGCGGCGCGCGCCGGGCGGGGGCGATCGTCGCCGGGGTGCTCACGGCGGCGGGCGGCTACGTGGTGGGCAGCGTACGGGCACGGCGGGGCGGGACCGCCTTCTCGGTGCCGCCCGTGGAACCGGCCGAGGGGGGTGCGCGTGGCTGACGTGTCCGTGGCCGGCGCGCGGGTGCCGGTCCTCATGTACCACGCGGTCGCGGACGATCCGAGGAAGGCGACCCGCGCCCTGTCCGTGACGCCGGCGGCCTTCGCCGGGCAGATGGCGGCGATCGCCGACCGCGGTCTCACCCCGGTCGGCACGGCGGAGCTGGCCGCCGCCTGGCGCTCGGGCCGCCCGCTGCCCGCGCGGCCGGTCCTCATCACCTTCGACGACGGCTACGAGGGCGTGCACCGGCACGCGCTGCCCGTGCTCACCGAGCACGGCTTCCCGGCCACGCTGTTCGTCACGACCGGCTGGCTGCGCGGCCCGTACGACACCGGGGGCGCCCTGGACACCATGCTCGACTGGGACCAGGTCCGCGAACTGGCCGCCGCGGGCGTGGAGATCGGCGGCCACAGCCACACCCATCCGCAGCTCGACCAGCTCGGCGAGGCTTCGCTGCGGTACGAGCTGATCCACTGCCGGGAGATCCTCACCGACCAACTGGGCGCCGCACCGGCCTCGTTCGCCTACCCGTACGGCTACTCGGACCGCCGGGTGCGGCGGGCGGTGCGCGAGACGGGGTACGCCCAGGCGCTCGCCGTCGGCAACGCCCTGGCACGCCGGCGCCAGGGGCCGTACGCCCTGCGGCGGGTGACCGTGCGCCGCGGCACGGGGCCCGAGGAGTTCGCCCGGCTGGTCGAGGGGCGCGCGATCGGCCGTACGTTCGCCCGCGACCGCGTCCTCACCAAGGGGTACGCCGTGCTGCGCGGGACACGCCGGGCGCGGGCCCGGATGCCGGGGGCCGGTGCCTGAACCACCGGCCGTCAGATGCCGCGTGTGCCCGGGAAACCGGGTGCACGCGGCGTCCGTGTGCCCGATCATGGCGGCATGTCCGTGAACCCGCACGACGCCCTGCCGATCCGGCTCAACGTCGACGACAGCGACTCCCCCTCCGACGTGGTCGACGCGCTGTTCCTCGGCCGCTTCGCCACCGGCGAGCAGCCGTTCGCGCACGCCGCGAACATCGACCGGGTGCGGTCCGCGGCGACGCTGCTGCCGCCCGGCGCGCGCGTGCTGCGCGTCGCCCGCGACGACGACCGCAGCGCGACCCTGGCGGAGGGCGACGGCTGGACGCTGCTCGTGTCCCGCTGGAGCCGGGGCGCCGACGTCACGGTGACGGCGACCAGCGCCGACCTGGCCGAGAAGGTGCTCGGCCAGGCGACGGACGGCGCGACGGACGAGCCGGAACCGCAGCCGGAGAACGTCACCATGGGCTTCTGGTACGTCTCCCCGCGGCGCGGCCCGCACCGCACGACCCGGCAGATCTCGGCCGGCACCTGGGACGAGGTCCGGGGCAACTACACGGCGCCGGTCGCGGACGCGATGGACAGCCTCATGAAGACGACCCCCGAGGACATCGCGGGCCGGCTGCTGCTCCTGCACGGCCCGCCGGGCACCGGCAAGACGTCGGCGCTGCGCACGCTCGCCCGGTCCTGGCGGGACTGGTGCCAGGTGGACTGCGTGCTGGACCCCGAGCGGCTCTTCTCCGACGTCGGCTATCTGATGGACATCGCCATCGGCGAGGAGGACGCGGCGGGCAAGGACCGCTGGCGGCTCCTGCTGCTGGAGGACTGCGACGAGCTGATCCGCGGCGAGGCCAAGCACACCGCCGGGCAGGCCCTGTCGCGGCTGCTGAACCTCACGGACGGGCTGCTCGGCCAGGGCCGCAACGTCCTGGTCGGGGTGACGACCAACGAGGACCTGGAGCGGCTGCACCCCGCCGTCGTCCGCCCCGGCCGCTGCCTGGCCCGCATCGAGGTGGGCCCGCTGACCCGCCGGGAGGCGGTGAACTGGCTCGGCACCGAGGAGGGCGTCGGCCGGGAGGGCGCGACGCTGGCGGAGCTGTTCGCGCTGCGCCGGGGCACCTCGCCGACGGCACTGCCGGAGCCGCGGGACGGCGCGGAGGCGGGGCTGTACCTGTAGCTGTCTGATGGGGGTATGACGCTGTTCGTCGGCACGTCGGGCTGGCAGTACCGGGACTGGCGGGACGTCCTGTACCCGCCCGGCCTGCCCGTGCGGCTGTGGCTGGAGCGGTACGCGGCCGCCTTCGCGACGGTGGAGATCAACAACGCGTTCTACCGGCTGCCCGCGCGGGAGACCTTCGAGGCGTGGCGGGAGCGGGTGCCGGCGGATTTCGTGGTCGCGGTCAAGGCGAGCCGCTATCTCACCCACATCAAGCGTCTACGGGACCCCGAGGAGCCGGTCGACCGTCTGATGACCCACGCGGCCGGCCTGGGCGACCGTCTCGGCCCGGTCCTGCTCCAGCTCCCGCCCACCCTGCGCGCCGACGCGGGCCTCCTCGACGCCTGCCTCGCCTGCTTCCCGCCCGGCACGCGCGTCGCGGTGGAGCCCCGGCACGAGTCCTGGTGGACGCCCGGGGTGCGCGGCGTGCTGGAGTCGCGGGGCGCGGCACTGTGCTGGGCGGACGTCCTGGCCCGCCCGGCCACCCCGCTGTGGCGCACCACCGACTGGGGCTACGTCCGCTTCCACCAGGGCCGAGCCACCCCTTGGCCCCACTACGGCCGCCGCTCCCTGGCGACATGGCTGGACCGCATCGCCACGACCTGGCCGCCCACGGCGGACGTCTACACGTACTTCAACAACGACCCGACGGGAGCGGCAATCCGAGACGCGGTGACGTTCGCGCGACGGGGCAGGGCTGCGGGTCTGACGGCCACCCGAACGTGCCCCGAAGGGGCGCGGGGAACTGCGCGACCAGCC
>NZ_WWHX01000610.1 GCF_009862125.1 Streptomyces sp. SID5910 | reverse complement strand
TGGTCACCGACGCGCAGGGGCAGCGGGCGGGCGAGGGTCAGCCTCGCCGTGTCCTCACCGAGCGGGCGGACGGTCGCCGGCACCGCGGCCGTGCCGATGTGCAGGGTGGACGTCCGGGGCAGAGCGTCGACCGGTTCGCCGGTGACGCGGACGTCGGTCAGCGTGGTGAGCAGCCAGCGGTCCGGCGACAGCAGGACCTGGCCCCGGCGCAGGGTGCCGTCGGCGGCTCCGTGCACGTCGACCGCGACGCGGGCCACGCCGCTCACGGTGGTGCGATCCTCGTGCAGGCACTGCATCCCGCGCACCCGCAGCTCACCCGTGCCGTCCCCCACGAGCAGCCGGTCGCCGACGCGCAGCGTGCCCGCGCCGAGCGTGCCGGTCACGATCGTGCCGCGTCCGCGCACCGTGAAGGCCCGATCCAGCCACAGCCGTACGTCGGCGTCGGCCGGCGGCGCGGGCAGGGACCGGGCCAGCCGCCCCAACTCCCCGCGCAGCTCGTCGAGTCCGGCGCCGGTCACGGAACTCACCGCGACGGACGGCACCTTGCCGAGGGAGGTCGCGGCGAGGCGTTCGACGGCGTCGGCCCGTACGGGCTCGGGGTCGGCGAGGTCGCTGCGGGTGACGGCGAGGACGGCGTGCCGGACGCCGAGGGCGTCGATGATCGCGAGGTGTTCCCGCGACTGCTGCTGCCAGCCCTGGTCGGCGGCGACGACGAAGAGCACGGCGGGCACCGGTCCGACGCCGGCCAGCATGGTGGCGACGAAGCGCTCGTGCCCGGGCACGTCCACGAAGGCGAGGTCCCCGTCCTCCTCGGTCCGGGTCCAGACGAAGCCGAGGTCCAGGGTGAGGCCGCGGCGGCGCTCCTCCTCCTGGCGGTCGGGTTCCATGCCCGTCAGCGCCCGTACCAGGGCGGACTTGCCGTGGTCGACGTGACCGGCGGTGGCCACCACCCGCATGCCGCCTACCTCTCCGCCGCGGCGCGTACGGCCTCGGCCAGCAGTTCGTCGTCCTCCGCCGGTACGGCGCGCAGGTCGAGCAGGCACCGGCCGCCCTCCAGGCGCCCCACCACGGGGATCCGTCCGGTGCGCAGCGCGGTGGCGTAGGCCTCGGGCAGGGACAGGGCGGCGCTGGGCAGGGTGACGCCGGGGGCGCCGCCGCCGCCCACCGTCGCCTCGCTCGCAACGGCCCGCGCGTCGACGCCGGCGGCGCCGTCGGCGCCCAGTGCGGCGGCCAGCCGTTCGGCGCGCTGCCGCAGCAGTGCCGGGTCGGCGGCCAGGGCGTCGGCGGTCGGGGTGCCGGGGCCGGTCAGGGTCGCTTGGAGGGCGGCGAGGGTCAGCTTATCCACGCGCAGGGCGCGGGCGAGGGGGTGCCGGGACACCGTGCGCACGAGGTCGTCGCCGCCGAGCAGCAGTCCGCACTGGGGTCCGCCGAGCAGTTTGTCGCCGCTCGCCGTCACCAGGGCGGCGCCGGAGCGCAGTTGGCTCTCGGCGTCCGGCTCCTCGGGCAGCAGCGGGTGGGGTGCGAGCAGCCCGGAGCCGATGTCGACGACGACCGGGACGCCCAGCGCGGCCAGTTCGGCGGTGCCGGCGGCGCGGGTGAAGCCGGTGATGCGGAAGTTGGAGGGGTGCACCTTCAGGACGAAGCCCGTGTCCGGGCCGAGGGCGTCGGCGTAGTCGGCGACGGTGGTGCGGTTGGTGGTGCCGACCTCGCGCAGCCGGGCGCCGGTCGACACCAGCAGGTCGGGCAGGCGGAAACCGTCCCCGATCTCCACCATCTCCCCGCGGCTGATGACGATCTCCCGGCCGGCGGCGAGCGCGGTCGCCGCCAACACCAGTGCGGCGGCACCGTTGTTGACGACGTGCACGGCACCGGCCGAGGGCACGCGGGCGCGCAGCGCGGCCAGTGCGGTACGTCCACGGCGGGCGCGTACACCGGTGTGCAGGTCGAGTTCGACGTCCGTCGGCCCGGCGGCCTGCCGCACGGCGTCGCGGGCCGCCGCGGAGAGCGATGCCCGGCCGAGGTTGGTGTGCAGCAGCACGCCGGTCGCGTTGATCACCGGCCGCAGTCCGCCGGCCGTCCGCGGCAGGAGGGCGAGGGCCGCGTCCGCGACGTCCTCGGGCGGGAGCGTCCCGCGGCGGGCCCGGTCCTGGGCCTGCCGGACGGCCGACTTCACCGTGTCGGCGCCGAGCCGGCCGACGGCCTCCGCGAGCCGCGGGTCCCGCAGCAGGGCGTCGGTGCGGGGGATGCGCCGCCGGGTGTCCGTCGCCTGCTCCACGTGCCCTCCCTGTCCCGTGTCCGCCCGGGGAAGCCCCCATCGTCCCCCAGTGCCCCGCACGGGTGTCACGACACGCCGGGGCCCGGTCCTCGCCGTCAGGGGCGGCGGGCGGCCCAGGCGGTGCGTTCGGTGCGTACCGTCAGGTCGTCGCGGCGCAGGACGCTGTGCGCGCCGTCGGTGTCGAGGAGTTGGTCGAGCGCGGTGAGGTCGTCCGGGGCGATCCTGTCGGCGACGGCGCCGCGGATGCGCCGCAGGACGCCGAGGGCGTAGCGGCCGACGGCTTCGTCACGGGTGCCGTCGATGTCGACGGTGAGGGTGCGTTCGCCCTCGACGGTGAATCCGGCGGCGGTCAGCATCGGGCCCCAGTCGGCGCCGCGGTGCGGCATGAGTTCGTCGTGCAGGCGGTCGGCCGCGGCGTGGACGCGTTCTTCCAGGCCGGGCCGGTCCTCGGGGGCGTCGGCGGGCAGGAAGCGGGGCTGGCCGGCCAGCTCCACGACGGCGAACAGGCCGCCGGGCGCCAGCAGCTGGTGGACGGCGCGCAGTGCGCGGTCGGGGTGGGCCACGTGGTGCATCGAGGCCGACGCCCACACCAGGTCCGGTGCGCCGAGATCGGGCCAGGCCGCCTCGTCGAGGTCGGCCTGCACGGTGCGGACGCGCCCCTGGGCGCCGCGGGCGCACGCCTTGGTGCGCAGGCGCTGGAGGTGCTCGGCGGACGCGTCGACGGCGGTGACGTGCGCGTCGGGGAAGCGGTCGAGGAGCGCGAAGGTGCCCGCCCCCGTGCCGCAGCCCAGGTCCACGATGTGGTGCGGGCCGGTCTCCAGCGGCAGCCAGGCCATGAGGGAGGCGGTGTGTTCGGCGAGGACCTCGGCGTCCAGGTCGAGGATCTCCGCCTGATCGTCGGACGTGGGCTCGTGATGGTGGCCGTGCGGAGCGCCGTGGTGGGGGGCGTGCGGGTCTGCGTGGTTCATGCGCTTCACGTTAGGACGGCCATGCGCCTGCGGCACGCACTGTCCCGGTTCACGCAAGACGATGGCCGAAGGTGCTGCCCGACGCGCAAGAGGTCACCGCCGGGAGGGTGCCGCGAGGCCCGTGTCGTCGTCGCCGTCGCGCTGGTGGCCGCGGCGGGCGTCGCGGTCGAAGATGCCCATGATCTCGCAGGGTCCGCCCTCGGCGCCGATCGCGTGCGGCATCATCGTGGGGAACTCGGCCGCCTGGTTGGTCTCCAGGCGGAAGCGGCGGTGGCCGAGCATGAGGACCGCCGTGCCGGACAGGACGACGAGCCATTCACGCCCCGGGTGCGCCCGCATGCGCGCCGGGTTGTCGGGCGGCGGCTCGGTCATGCGCTGACGCACCACGCTCATCCCGGGGTCCGCCTTGACGGTCCAGCGCATCCGGCCGTGGGCGCTGTCGACGGTCGGACTGGTGACGACGTCGTCGGCGGCGGTCTCCACGAGCTGGTCCAGCGTGGTGTCCAGGGCGCGGGCGAGCGTGACGAGCTGGTCCAGGGCGAGGCGGCGCTGACCGTTCTCGATGCGGCTCAGCGAGGACTGGCTGAGGTGGGCGCGGGAGGCCAGCTCCTCCAGCGACCAGCCCTGCGCCACCCGCAGGGCACGGAGGCGCTTGCGGACGAGGCCGTCCAGATCACCGTCGTCTTGCGTCATGAGCAACATCGTATGCCCTCACCGCAAACCGGGGGCGGTCGAAATACCTCTACCGCAGGGACTGACATATCAATTCCGTGGCTAAGCTGACCGGCATGGCTACCCGCTCCACCACGTCGTCCCGGGCGCCCCTCCAGGGCCAGTCGCTGGCCGCGCAGGCGTACACGGCGATCCGGGATCTCATCATCACGTTGGAGATCAGCCCCGGCGCGCCCATCAGCGCGGACGATCTGACGCGCAGGCTCGGCCTGGGCCGTACGCCGGTCCATCAGGCGCTCAAGCGGCTCGAGTCGGAGAGCCTCGTGGTGGTGTTCCCCCGCCGGGGGACGTTCGCGACGGAGGTGAACATCACCGACCTCGCGCTGGTCACGGACGTCCGGCTGCAACTCGAAGGGCACGCCGCCCACTGTGCCGCGAAGCGGCGGACCCGGGCGGAGCAGGACGAACTGCGGGAGCTGCTGAGGACGCTCGGCGGTGCCGGCGACGCCGGCCACGACCTGATGGCCCTGGACACCGAGGTGCACCGGACGATCTACCGCTGCGCGCACAACAAGTACCTCGAAGCGACCCTGGAGCAGTACTACAACCTCCAGCTCCGCATCTGGTACCTGTTCCTCGACCGGCTGCCGCACGTCTCCGAACACGTCGCGGGGCACCGGGCGCTGCTGGAGGCCGTCATCGAGGGCGACGCGGACCGGGCGCGGCGCATCGCCCGCGAGCACGTGTCCGGGTTCGAGGCGGAGGTCCGCTCGGTCCTGTGAGCCGGCGCCCGCTGGCGCTCGCGCCCCTCGCCGAGTGCCGTCAGGGCACCTCGGGGTGCGCGTACTCGGCCATCGCGTCGATGAGCCAGCGGGTCAGGTGGTCGGCGAAGGAGGCGCGCGGAAGCAGGCGGTAGGCGGGGGCGGCGGGTTCCTCTCCGGTCTGCCAGAGCACGACCGGGACCGGTCCGACCTGGGTGACGAGGGCGCTGCCGGGGGCGAAGGAGCGGGGGTGCAGGTCCAGCGGGCAGCCCTTCTCCAGGACGTGCCGGGCGAACGGGCCGGACAGGGCGAGGGTGGTGCGGTTCGCTGAGACGTCCACCACCGAGCCGGCGGCTCCGTGGTCACCGGTGAGTGCCCGGCGCAGTTCGTCAGTGAGGGCTCCCGGCTCGTCGTCGCCGGAGACGACGAGCCATTCGTCGGGGCCGAGCCACAGTGCCGTACGCGCGCCGGCCCGCGCCGTGTCGCCGCAGCGTGTCGGCAGTGCGGCGCCCAGGACCTTGCCGACGCGGTCGGCCGCCGGGCCGGCCGGGTCGACGCGCAGGGCGGTCATGGTGAGGAAGGGCAGTTCGGCCAGGCGCACGGCGGGGGTGGAGGCCGCGCGGATCCGGTCGTGGAGGTGGTGCAGGGGGCTGCGGCGCAGGTGCGCCGGGCCGGGGGCGGTCGTCGTCGGCTCAGCCATCTCGCTTCGTCCCTTCGGGGTCGTACAGCACGGGTTCGGCGACCTGGACGGGCACGAGCGTGTCGCCGACCGGGGCGAGCAGGGTCTCGCCGATCCGGTCGCGGCCGCCCTTGACGAGGGCGAGCGCGAAGGGCCGGCCGAGTGCCTGGCTGTGGTAGCTGGACGTGACGTGGCCGAGCATCGGCACGGGACGCGTATCCAGGGCGGCGTCCCGCGCGACGAGCTGGGTGCCCTCGGGCAGCCGGGTCGTCCGGTCGGCGGGCAGCAGCCCGACCAGGTGCTTGCGGTCGGCCCGTGCGGTGTCCGGGCGGGAGAAGGAGCGGTTGCCGATGAAGTCCTTGCGCCGGGACACGACCCAGGACATGCCCGCGTCGTGCGGGGTGACCGTGCCGTCGGTGTCCTGGCCGACGATGATGAAGCCCTTCTCGGCCCGCAGCACGTGCATCGTCTCGGTGCCGTAGGGCGTGATGCCGTACGGCTGCCCGGCCGCGTGCACCTGCTCCCAGACGGCGAGTCCGTACCAGGCGGAGACGTTGATCTCGTAGGCCAGGTCTCCGGAGAACGAGATACGGCAGATCCGGGCGGGCACGCCCGAGGCCAGGGTCGTCTCGCGGAAGGCCATGAAGGGGAACGCCTCGTTGGACAGGTCGACGCCGGGCGCGATCCGTGCGACGACCTCGCGCGACCCGGGCCCGACGACGGCGACCGTCACCCACTGCTCGGTCACCGAGGTGCAGTGCACGTCGAGTTCGGGCCACTCGGTCTGGAGCCACTCCTCCAGCCACTCCAGGACGTGCGCGGCGCCGCCGGTCGTGGTGGTCATGAAGTAGCGGCCCTCGTCGAGGCGGAGGGTCACACCGTCGTCGAAGATCATGCCGTCCGGCCTGCACATGACGCCGTAGCGGGCCGTGCCGGGCTTGAGCTTCTTGAAGGCATTGGTGTAGATCCGGTCGAGGAACTCGCCGGCGTCCGCGCCCCAGATCTCGATCTTGCCGAGGGTGGAGGCGTCCATGAAGGCCACGCCTTCGCGGGCCGCGCGGCACTCGCGGGCCACCGCCGCGTCCATGTCCTCGCCGGGCAGCGGGTAGTACCGGGGGCGCTTCCACTGGCCGACGTCCTCGAACTCCGCGCCGTGCGCGACGTGCCAGGGGTGGATGGGGGTCGTGCGCTCGGGTTCGAACAGGTCGCCGCGTGCGCGTCCGGCGAGGGCCGCGAAGGCGACCGGTGTGTAGGGCGCGCGGTAGGCGGTGGTGCCGATCTCCCCGGGCGTGGCCCCGCCGCCGAGGGCGGCCGCGATCACGCCGATGGCGTTGACGCCGGAGGTCTTGCCCTGGTCGTGGGCGGTGCCGAGCGAGGTGTAGCGCTTGACGTGCTCGACGCTGCGCATCCCGGCGCCGGTGGAGCGCCACACGTCGGCGACGGTGACGTCCCGCTGGTGGTCGACGAAGTGCCGGTCCCAGCCGGCGGGTTCGGTGCCGTCGACGCCGGGCACGAGCCACAGGGCGCGCACGGGGCCCGCAGTCTGCCGCCGCCCTTCGTACGGTGCGACGGCCGCCGCCACCGGGTGTCCGGCGTCCCCTGCCGCCTCGGCCCCCGCCGTGGCGCCGTCCGCCACGCAGCCGTCCACGTCGTACGTGCCGCGCGCGGCGCCGGCGATGCGCTGGCCGGTGACGGCTCCGTCGGGCAGGAAGGCCGCCGACTCCTCGTCCCAGCGCAGGGTGCCCTGGCGCTGGCTGTGCAGGTGCACCACCGGGCTCCAGCCGCCGGACACGGCGAGCAGATCGCAGGCGTACGCCCGTGTGTCCCCCACGAGCCGGTCGTCGGCGTCGAGGGCGCCGACGGTGACGCCCTCGACGCGGCTCTCTCCGTCGGTGTCGACGACCGCGCTGCCGGTGAGCACGCGCACCCCGGTGGCCCGCGCCACCTCGGCCGCCCGGTCGGACAGCCCGGGGCGCGCGTCCACGACGACGGGCACCTGGACGCCCGCGGCGTGCAGGTCGGCGACCGTGTCGTAGGCGCTGTCGTTCGTGGTGCTCACGACGACGCGTGAGCCGGGCGTCACGGCATAGCGGTTGAGGTACGTACGCACCGCCGAGGCGAGCATGACGCCGGGCCGGTCGTTCCCAGCGAAGACGAGGGGGCGTTCGTGGGCGCCGGTGGCCAGTACCACCTGGCGGGCCCTGATGTGCCACAGCCGCTGACGCGAGACGCCCTCGGGTGCGTCGGCGCCGAGGTGGCCGGTGCGCTTCTGGAGGGCCAGGACGTAGTTGCCGTCGTAGGCGCCGAACGCCGTGGTGCGGCGCAGCACGGTCGCCTCCGGTACGGTCTCGACGGCGGCAACGGTGTCGGCCAGCCAGTCGGCGGCCGGTCGTCCGCCGATCGTGCCGGTGCGTTCGGAGAGCAGGGAGCCGCCCGGTTCGGGCTGGTCGTCCAGGAGGAGGACCCGGGCCCCGGAGCGGGCGGCGGTGGCGGCCGCCGCCAGTCCGGCCGGTCCCGCGCCGACGACCAGGACGTCGGTGTGCACGTACTTCTTGTCGTACACGGCCCGGTCGGGGGCGGGGTCGAGGCGGCCGAGCCCGGACAGGGTGGTGGCGGTCAGTCCGTCGTACAGCTCGACGGTGGTCGCGGGGAGCATGCTCTCCGCGCACGGGCCCGCCACGTGCAGCAGGGCGTTGGGCTCCTCGACGCCGGCCGCGACGATGCCGCGCGGGCGCTTCCGGTGGATCGACGGGGCGACGCCGGTCACGCCGCAGGCGAGCATGGCGGAGGCGACGGTGTCGCCGGGGTGGCCGGTCAGCTCACGTCCGTCGACGGTGAAGCGCAGTTCGGTGCGGCGGTCGATACGGCCGCCGTGGGGCAGCCGGTGGTCCTGGGTCATCGGTTCCCTCCGGCCGGTGCGGCGGGCTCGTGCGGTGCGGAACGGATCCCGGGCCGGGGCTCGTCGAGCCGGTACGTCGCGAGGACGCGGTAACTCGCGGTGTCGCGCAGCGCGTTGAACCAGCGGCGGCAGCCGGTGCGGTGCATCCACCGCTCGGCGAAGGGTCCCTCGGGGTTGTCGCGGTAGAACACGTACCGCGCCCACTCCTCGTCGGTGAGGTCGTCGGGGCGTTCGGGGTAGGGGACGTGGGCCTGTCCCCCGTAGTGGTACTCGGTCTCGTCGCGCGGCCCGCACCACGGGCAGTCGATCAGCAGCACGGCCTGCTCCTCTCAGTGGGCCACGGCGGCGGCGCCGTGTTCGTCGATCAGGGCTCCGGTGGTGAAGCGTTCGAGGGCGAAGGGGGCGCTGATCGGGTGGGCCTCGCCGGTGGCCAGGGTGTGGGCGAAGGTCCAGCCGGCCGCCGGGGTGGCCTTGAAACCGCCGGTGCCCCAGCCGCAGTTGACGTAGAGGTTCTCCACGGGCGTGGCGCCGATGACCGGCGACGCGTCGGGGGTGACGTCGACGATGCCGCCCCAGGTCCGCAGCACATGGGCGCGGGCGAAGACCGGGAAGAGTTCGACGGCCGCCGCCATCTGCTGCTCGATGACGTGGAAGGCGCCGCGCCGGCCGTAGCCGTTGTACGCGTCGACGCCCGCGCCGAGGACGAGTTCGCCCTTGTGCGCCTGGGAGACGTACACGTGCACGGCGTTGGACATCACGACGGTGGGGTGCACCGGCTCGTACAGCTCCGAGACCAGGGCCTGGAGCGGATGGGACTGGACGGGGAGGCGGACACCGGCGCGTTCGGCGAGGACGCTGCTGTGTCCGGCGGCGGCGAGGCCGACCCGCCCGGCCGAGATGCGGCCCCGGCTGGTGTCGACGCCGGTGACCCGGCCGTCGGAGTCCTTGACGAAGCCGTTGACCTCGCAGCCCTGGATCAGGTCCACGCCCAGCTCGTCGGCCCGCCGGGCGAGCGCCCAGGCGACGTGGTCGTGCTTGGCGATGCCGGCGCGCGGCTGGTAGGTGGCGCCGAGCACGGGATAGCGGGTGTCCGGGGAGACGTCGATGATCGGGCAGACCTCGGCGACCTCGTCCGGTCCGAGCCATTCGGCGTCGATGCCGTTGAGCTTGTTGGCCTCCACGCGGCGGACGCCGTCGCGGACGTCCTGGAGGCTGTGGGCGAGGTTGAGCACGCCGCGCTGGCTGAACAGGAAGTCGTAGTCGAGTTCGGCCGGCAGCCCTTCCCAGAGCGTGAGGGCGTGCTCGTACATCGCCGCGCTCTCGTCCCACAGGTAGTTGGAGCGGATGATGGTGGTGTTGCGGGCCATGTTGCCGCCCGCCAGCCAGCCCTTCTCCAGCACGGCCACGTCGGTGATGCCGTGGTTCCTGGCCAGGTAGTAGGCGGTGGCCAGGCCGTGGCCGCCCGCGCCGACGATGACGACGTCGTACGCGCGCTTGGGCTCGGGGGTGCGCCAGAGCCAGTCGGGGTGCTCGGGCAGGGGTGCCGTGCTCATCCGGCGGCTCCGTTCGCGGGGGGGGCGGGTCAGGGGGCTCCTTCAGAACTGCACACTGATATTTCAGTTGGCGGCAAAGCTAGGACCGTCGCGGTGGAGCGTCAACCCCCTAATCGCCGCCACCCACTTGCTCGACCTATCGAAAGTCGATAGATTCTCATCGTAATTCGTGGGTGAAAGAGGTGGATCGTGGGAAAGCTGACCGTGAATGTGCTGCGCGCCGTGCTCGTGGTGGTGCTCGTCGGCACCGTCTTCGTGCAGGTGTCGATGGTGTGGGCGCTGGCCGCCGACCCGGAGACGGGGACGCTCCCCCTCACCTCTTTCCGGGTGATCACGATCCTGGGCATGGTGACGGCGCAGGTCGCCCTGGTCTGCATCTGGCGGCTGGTGACGATGGTGCGGCGCGGAACGGTGTTCTCCGAGGCCGCCTTCCGGTACGTGAACGGGATGACCGGTGCCTTCGTGGCGGCGGCCCTCCTGTGGTTCACGGTCACGGCCCTCAACGCACCGGGGCAGCGGGAGGATCCGGGCGTGACCGTCATCATGGCCGGGATCGGCGTGGCCGTTCTGGGCGTCGCGCTGATCGTGCATGTGCTGCGGATGCTGCTCGCTCAGGCCGTCGCGCGTGACGTCGAGGCGTCGCGGATGCAGGCCGAGCTCGCCGAGGTGATCTGATGCCGATCGCCGTCGACATCGACGTGATGCTGGCCAGGCGCAAGATGTCCGTGGGCGAACTCGCGGAGCGCGTCGGCATCACGCCCACCAACCTGGCCGTCCTCAAGAACGGCCGCGCCAAGGCGGTGCGCTTCGCGACGCTCGCCGCGCTCTGCGAGGCGCTGGAGTGCCAGCCCGGAGACCTGCTGCGCTGGGAGCCCGAGGACGAGCCGTCGGACGCGGCGGACGGAGCGCGGCCCGCGGCAGCCGCTCACTGAGACGGGCCCCGGCGCCGTGAGCGGGGTGACCACCGCAGTCTCGGCGCCACGCTGACGGGGACATCGGTGGCCCCCTCGCGCAGGGCGGTCTCGGCCTCGTCGACGTCGGCGCCCGCGAAGACCAGGATGTCCCCGGCCACCAGCCGCGCGCTCTCCAGCACGGCGACCGGGAGGGCCGGGCCTCCCTCCGCGTCCGGGGCGCCCCGGACGACGGCGAGGGTGCGGTGGGCCGCGCGCTGCCGTACGGCGTGGTTCGCCGGGGCCCTCGCCAGCGCCGCCAGGACCTCGGACAGGCCCCGCACCGTGTGGGCGACGCTCCGCCGGTGCCGCGTGTCGAGGGCCGAGGCGCCGCGGATGAGAGTGAGGCAGCTGTTGCCCAGCAGGTCCAGGTACTTCGTGGTCGCGATCTCCTGGACGACGGGCTCGCGCCGGCCCCGCCACAGCAGGGTGCGCCGGGCGACCGCGACGACGTCGTCCCGGGTGCCGGCGAGGTCGTACAGCAGCGTGTAGATGGGACGCAGCTCCTCCCACGGCGGGGCGCCCCGCTCCTCCCCGGCCTCGTCCAGGGCGCGCGCCGTCAGGTCCAGGGCGCGGCCCAGCCCCTCCAGCGTGGCGGTCTCGGCGCGTCTCAGCAGGGCCAGCGGGTGCGGCGGGAAGAGGAGCTGGCTGAACACGAGCGCCACCCCGGCCCCGAGCAGCGCGTCCAGTACCCGGTCGATGCCCGCCTGCTGTCCGGACGCGACGGAGATCACCGCCCCCACGGCGGCCTGGGCCATGGTGATGCGCTCCCCGTCGATGACCAGGGCGACGAGCAACGCGCACAGGACGGCCGCGCCGACGGACAGGGCGTTGTGGTCGAGGAGACGCAAGGCCAGCTGGCCGACGACGACCCCCGCGACGACCCCGGCCAGGACCCGTACGGCGTTGGTGCCCCGTCCTCCGACGGGCGTGTTGAGCGCGACGAGGGTGGCGATCGGGGCGAAGAGCGGGACGTGGTGGTCGAAGACGCTTCTGGCGATCCACCAGGAGAGCGCGGCGGCCACGGCCTGCTGGAGCACGGGCCACAGATTGTCCCGGACGCGCAGCCACGCCTCGTGCATCGCTGTCCGCGCCCGTGTTCAGTGCACGTGGCCGTCGTCGAACAGGCGGGGGCCCAGCTCGTGCCAGCTCCGCAGGCCGGGGAGCCGGCCCGCCGCTTCGGGGCCCCAGCTTCCCCGCGCGTACGGCAGGGGCGGATCCGCGGCGTCGAGCACCGGTTCCACGATGCGCCAGCACTCCAGGATGGCGGGGAAGAAGGCGAAGCACTCGGGATCGCCCTCGACGGCGCCGTACAGGATGTTCTCGTACGGCAGCTCCTGCCGTCCCAGCACCTGCGCGTAGTCGACGCCGATGGGGACGGTCATCGGCCCGGTGCCCTTCTCGGGCTTGCTCACCATCAGGTCGGCCCTGATGCCGGTGTCACCGTCGATGCGGAAGCGGATGAGGTTCGGGGGTGTGCGCGCGTGCTCGCCGCCGAAGAGTTCCAGGGGCGGTTCGCGCAGCTCGACCACGACCTCGGTGGCGGTGACGGCCAGCGCCTTGCCGCTGCGGAGGTAGAAGGGCACGCCCGACCAGCGCCAGTTGTCGACGAACAGGCGGGTCGCGAAGTATGTCTCCGTGGTGGAGTCCGGCTGGACGCCCTCGACGTCCCGGTAGCCGTCGTACTGGCCGCGGACGGTGTCGGCGGGGTCCATGGTGCGGGTCGCGTGCAGGACCCGCCACTTCTCCAGGCCCTGTGCCCGGGCGTTGCCGGCGCTCGGCGGTTCCATCGCGAGGAAGGCCAGGACCTGAAGCATGTGGTTCTGGACCACGTCGCGCAGGCAGCCCACCTTGTCGTAGAAGGAACCCCGGTCGGCGACGTCGAAGTCCTCGGCGAGGGTGATCTGGACGTTGTCCACGTAGGCGCGGTGCCAGATCGGGGCCAGCAGCGTGTTGGCGAACCGGGAGACCATCAGGCTCTCCACCGCGCGGTTGCCCAGGAAGTGGTCGACGCGCAGCAGATGGTCGTCGTCGAAGTGGGTGCTCAGCTCCGCCTGGAGCCTGCGCGCGGAGTCGAGGTCGTCGCCGAACGGCTTCTCCACCACCAGACGGGCGTCGCGGTTCAGGCCCGCCGTGGCCAGCGCGGCGGCGACCACGGTGAACAGCGACGGGGGGATCGCCAGATAGTGCGTCACGAATCCGAACCCCGCCACGGCCTCGCGCAGCCGGGTGAAGGTGGTGGCGTCGGCGAAGTCGCCGGTGATGATGGACAGCCGCTCCGCGAACCGGGCGAAGACCGCCTCGTCGATGTCCGTGCCCGCGGCGACGACCGCCTCCCGCGCGTGCTTGCGCAGCGCGTCGTCGTCCCAGTCGCCGGCGCCCACACCGATGACGGGCACGGTCAGCCTGCCGGACTCGGTGAGGCGGTACAGGGCGGGCAGCAGCATCTTCTTGGCGAGGTCGCCGGTGATGCCGAAGAGCACCAGGGCGTCGGCGCGTTCCATGTCGGGCGGGCTGAGCAGGGTGTCGCTCATCGCGAGCGTCCTTTCGCGGAGGTCATCGCGTGCGGGCGTCCGTCGCCGGCGCCGACGCGTCGGGCTCGTGTCCGAAGCGGGACTGGAGGGCCGACTGGACCTGTTCGGCGTCGCGTCCGCGGGTCTCGGGCAGATAGCGGCCGACGAAGAGGAACGCGACCACACAGATGCCGGCGAAGATCCAGAAGGTCTCGCCCTGGCCGATCGCCGAGGCCAGCGGCAGGAAGGCGAGGCTGACGAGGAAGTTGGACACCCAGTTGACCGCCGTGGCCACGCTCGACCCCTCGGCGCGCACGGAGGGCGGGAAGATCTCACCGAGCAGCGTCCAGAAGACGGGCCCGAGGCCGCCCGCGTACGCCGCGATGTAGACGACCATGAACAGCAGCGTCAGCACCGAGTTCATGCCGACCACGAACGCGAGGCCGAGCAGGAAGATGGTGACCGCCATGAGGCCCAGCGAGACCAGGACCAGGATGCGGCGGCCCGCCCGGTCGACCAGACGGATCGCCACCAGCGTCATGACGAGGTTGATCACGCCGATGAACACCGAGTAGAAGATGGAGTTCGACGCGTTGAGACCGGTCTGCTGAATGATGGTCGGGGCGTAGTAGATGATCGTGTTGATGCCGCCGAACTGCTGCACCGCGGCGAGCGTGAGGCCCACGACGAGGGCCGGCCGCACATCGGGGGCGAGGAGTCCCTTGGCTCCGTGGCCGCCCGCCCCGGAGTCCCCGGTCTGCTTCTCGCGCTCCTCGGCGATCCGCTGCTGTGCCCGGGCGACCAGCCGGTCCGCCGTGTCCTCGTCGATGACCGAGGCGATCCCCTTGCGCGCCCGGTCGGCCTGGCCGTGGGAGATGAGCCACTGCGGGGACTCGGGAAGCAGCCACAGGGTGGCGGCCACCATGAGGGCGGCCGGGACCGCGCCGACGGCGAACATGGCCCGCCACATCTCGCTGCGCGAGAAGGCCAGGTTGACCAGGTAGGCGATCAGGATGCCGAGCGTGATCATCAGCTGGTTCATGGTGAGCAGCCGGCCGCGGATCTTCGTCGGGGAGATCTCGGACAGGTAGACCGGTACCGTCGCCGACGCCGCGCCGACCGCGAGGCCGAGGACGATCCGTCCCGCCATCAGCATCGGGTAGCCGCTCGCCGCGCTCGCGATCGCCGTGCCGATGATGAACACCACGCCGATCGTGCCCAGGGCCTTGCGCCGGCC
>NZ_WWHX01000609.1 GCF_009862125.1 Streptomyces sp. SID5910 | reverse complement strand
GTGGGGCTCGCGGCACCGGCGGGACCGGCGTGCGCCTCGGGCCCGGGCACGTACCCCATGGCAGGCGCCCCGGCACCCGCCGAGAACTGCACCCCGCGCTCGATCCGGTCCAGCCGCGCCATCACAGACCGCTCGTCGCCGTATGCCGCGGGCAGCAGCACGCGCGCGCAGATCAGCTCCAGCTGGAGGCGCGGCGAGTGGGCGCCGCGCATCTCGGTGAGCCCCTCGTTGACCAGGTCGGC
>NZ_WWHX01000608.1 GCF_009862125.1 Streptomyces sp. SID5910 | reverse complement strand
CAGGGCAGTCAGCGTGTGGGGATGGGCCGGGGGCTGTATGAGGCCTTCCCGGTCTTCGCCGAGGCGTTCGATGAGGTGTGTGCCGCCTTTGATGGTCTGCTGGAACGGCCGTTGCGAGACGTGGTGTTCACCGACGGGGAGGCTCTTGACGCGACGGTGTTCACGCAGGCTGCGTTGTTCGCCGTCGAGGTGGCGCTGTTCCGGCTGGTGTCGTCGTGGGGTGTGCGTCCTGA
>NZ_WWHX01000607.1 GCF_009862125.1 Streptomyces sp. SID5910 | reverse complement strand
CGAGAGCGGCTGGTGCGGGGGCAGTAGGCGCCGAAGCGGCGGGCGCGGAAGCAGCGGGCGCCGGGGCGGCGGGTGCGGTCGGCGCAGGTGCGGGGGCGGCAGGTGCCGGAGCGGCGGGCGTGGGAGCAGGGGTTGCCGTAGCGGCCGCGGGTGCGGCGGTGCCGTAGGCCGGTGCGGGCGCGCCGGTCTGACGAGCCTCAGGTGCCGGAACGCCGGCGGCAGGCGCCGCGTCCATCCGCGGGGGCGGGCCGAAGACCCCCGTCGGCGGCGCCACCGTGCCCGGCGTCGGGCCCCCGGCGGGCTCGGGCAGGGCGCGCAGGACGAACGTGGGCGCGGACTCGCCGGACGACGTCCGGGACGGCTCGACGGCCGCGGGCGCCGAAGCGTCGGCGGGGACCGCCGAGGCCAGCCGGCCTGCGGGGGCTGCCGAAGCGGCCGGGGCAGCCGGCACCTCCGAGGCGGCCGGGGCCGACGAAGCCGCCTCGCCCGCCGGGGCCCTCGAAGCAGCCGGAGCCGACGAGGCCGCCGGGGCCGACGAGGCCGCCGGGGCCGATGAGGCGGGCGGGCCCACCGGGGCCGGCGGGGCCGATGGCGTCCCAGGGGCCGTCGACGCAGCCGACCCGCGCGGTATCCGGGACGGCTTGGCCGCCAGGTGGCTGGAGCCGTCCGGGTCGATGCGGAGATGGACGACCGAGCCGATGCGCTCGTCGTGGATCGTGGCGAGGACGGGGCGGCCGGCGGTGAGGGCGAAGCGGTGGAGGCGGTTCAGGACGGTGTGCCGGATCTCCTCGCCGGGGCCGGCGACGACCGGGGCGCCGTCGACCGTGGCACCGCCGGCCTCCGGTACGCGGACGTCGATCGGCGTCTCCGCGGGGGCGGGCGGGCGCTCGGCGCGTTGCTGGTCCCGCTGCCTGTCGCGGCCGAGTCGAGCCATCGTCCCCCCACTCATAGGCGGCTTCCGTCGGCGGTTTCGCTTCCCTGCCGTCCAGAGCCTGTCATGCCTGTCGTTCACCTACCGTCGAGTCTCGCCGCTCGCGCGCGATTCTCACGTCACCGCGGTGTCACAGGCTCGTTCCAGGAGGTCACGCAGGTGCGGCGAGCCGCTCCGCGCGGCGTTGCGAAGGACCACCCTGGACAGATAGATGCGTACGCATATACTGCACGTGCTGGTATTTCGCGCACGCCGCACACTCTTGGGGGACCCATGAGCCGCCGCTTCCTCTTCCTGCTGGGCAGCAGCCGCCCCGACGGCAACACCGAGCTGCTGGCCCGCCGCGCCGCCGAACAGCTGCCCGCCCACACCGAGCAGCGCTGGATCAGCCTGACCGAGCACCCGCTGCCCGAGTTCGAGGACCTCCGGCACGACAGCGACCACACCCGCCCCACCGAGGGCGACGCGGCCCTCCTCCTGGACGCCACGCTCCACGCGACGGACCTCGTGATCGCCTCGCCGCTGTACTGGTACACGCTGTCCACCCCGGTCAAGCGCTACCTCGACCACTGGTCCGGCTGGCTGCGCACCCCCGGCCTCGACTTCAAGGCGACCCTGGCCGGCCGCACCCTGTGGGGCGTCACCGCGCTCGCGCACGAGGAGCAGGAGGTCGCCGACCCGCTGGTCGGCAGCCTGAGCAACTCGGCCGCGTACATGGGCATGCGGTTCGGCGGGGTCCTGCTCGGCAACGGCAGCAAGCCCGGTGACGTACTGAAGGACACCGAG
>NZ_WWHX01000061.1 GCF_009862125.1 Streptomyces sp. SID5910 | reverse complement strand
TGTACGACCGGCCCGCCCGGATGCCGTCCTGGATCGCCTCCCGGGTCAGGTCGTCGGCGAGGACGACGGTCTGCGGGAGCCCGATGGTGTCCGGGTCCCGGTGGGCGTCGCTGCTGCCCATCGCCGGGATCCAGCCGCGGCCCTCGCGCACCGAGGCGACCAGCATGCCGTCCCAGTCGGCGAGCGCCACCTCGTCGTCGGGCGTGTAGGGCCCGTTCCACACCTCGACCGCGTCGGCCTCCCCGAAGCCGAACTTCCAGTTGCAGCCGATGCAGGTGGCGTGCGGGTGGGCCGGCACGACCAGGCCGCCGGCGCGGCGGATCTGGCGGGCGAAACGGCCGAAGCGGTTGTCGCGGGCCCGGTAGCGCCAGTCGACGAAGGTGCCGGGGTCGGTGCCGAGGGCGACCACGTGTCCGTTGCGCGTGGTGACCTCCTCGCCCAGCATGATCAGCAGGTCGTCGCCGGCGAGGTCGGCCCAGTGCGCGTGCGCGGAGTGCGTGTTGTGCTCGGAGGAGTTGATGAAGTCCAGCCCCGCCGCCCGCGCCAGCGCCGCGATCTCGGCGAGGGTGCGGCGGCCGTCGGAGTGCACGGAGTGCAGGTGGCAGTCGCCCCGGTACCAGGCGCGGCCCCGCCCCTTGGCGCGGGCCGGCGGATACACCGGCCGGGGCGTGTCGCCGGGCTCCCCGTACGTCAGCGTGATCGTCAGCTCGTACGACAGGCCCTGCGGCGCGACCGTGTAGGGGCCGAGCGCGATGTGCCAGGTGCCCGCCCGCACTGGGCCCGGGAGGTAGCCGGGCGTGGCGTCGTCGGCGCGGACGAAGAACTCCGTGCGCGCCCCGCCCGACCAGCCTCGGAAGCCCCGGCCGCCCAGCTCGGTGCCGCGCTCGTCGAAGACGCCGATGTCGAGGGCGTTGCCCTGCGTCCCGGCGGGGACGGCGGGCCGGTCGTAGGTGTAGGAGACCCGCAGTTCGCGTACGCCCGGCGGCACTTCCACCGGGACGTACACGAAGTCGGGCGAGCCGGGCGGGAGGGTGCCGCGTACGGTTCTGGTCCGTGGGGCCGGGCCGCCCGCTGCCGAAGCGAAGCTCACGGTCCCCAACGTAAGCGCGGCGGCGGCTCCCGTCACGAACACCGCGCGTCTGCCGATCCCGGCGTGGTCGTCCTCGCACATGCTGCTGCTCCCCAGGTGTCGTCGCTGACAGGGCATGGGTGGTGCAGGGGTGGTGCGTGCAACCCTCGTATTGAGCCGTGAACTCCGGTGCAAGGAAAGGGGTGTGACGGATGGAGGGCCGGAAACCGCCCGGTGGGCCGCCGGACGCGCCCCCCGTGGCATCCCCGTCCTGATCACGCCGCTCGTATGCTCGAAGGATGACGACTTCCGCGACCTCCGGAACCGGCCCCGCCGACCCCACCGGCCCCACCGAGAACGCCATGCGTCGCGCCCTCAAACGTGCCCGGGACGGTGTGGCCCTCGACGTCTCCGAGGCCGCGGTGCTGCTCCAGGCCCGCGGCGCGCACCTCGACGACCTCACCGCGTCCGCCGCCCGGGTCCGGGACGCGGGCCTGGAGGCCGCCGGGCGCGCCGGCGTCATCACGTACTCGAAGAGCGTCTTCATCCCGCTGACCCGGCTCTGCCGCGACAAGTGCCACTACTGCACCTTCGTCACCGTCCCCGGCAAGCTGCGCCGGGCCGGGCACGGGATGTTCATGTCGCCGGACGAGGTGCTGGACATCGCCCGCAAGGGCGCCGCCCTCGGCTGCAAGGAAGCGCTGATCACCCTCGGTGACAAGCCCGAGGACCGCTGGCCGGAGGCCAGGGAGTGGTTGGACGCGCACGGCTACGACGACACGATCGCGTACGTCCGCGCGATCTCGATCCGCATCCTGGAGGAGACGGGACTGCTCCCGCACCTCAACCCGGGCGTCATGTCCTGGACGGACTTCCAGCGCCTCAAGCCGGTCGCGCCCTCGATGGGCATGATGCTGGAGACCACCGCGACCCGCCTGTGGTCCGAGCCCGGCGGGCCGCACCACGGCTCCCCGGACAAGGAGCCCGCCGTCCGCCTGCGCGTCCTTGAGGACGCCGGCCGCTCCTCCGTGCCCTTCACGTCCGGCATCCTCATCGGCATCGGCGAGACCTACGAAGAGCGCGCGGAGTCCCTGTTCGCGCTGCGCAAGGTCTCCCGCGCCTACCACGGCGTGCAGGAGCTGATCATCCAGAACTTCCGCGCCAAGCCGGACACCGCGATGCGCGGCATGCCCGACGCGGAGCTGGACGAGCTGGTCGCCACGGTCGCCGTCGCCCGGCACATCATGGGTCCCTCCGCCTGCCTCCAGGCCCCGCCGAACCTGGTGGACGCCGAGTACGAGCGGCTGATCGGCGCCGGCATCGACGACTGGGGCGGCGTCTCCCCGCTCACCATCGACCACGTCAACCCCGAGCGCCCCTGGCCGCAGATCGAGGAGCTGGCCGCCAAGTCCCGCACGGCCGGCTTCGAGCTGCGCGAACGCCTCTGCGTCTACCCGGAGTTCGTCCGGCGCGGCGAGCCCTGGCTGGACCCGCGCCTGCGCCCGCACGTGGCCGCGCTCGCCGACCCGGACACCGGACTCGCCCGCGCGGACGCCACGGTGGAGGGGCGGCCGTGGCAGGAGCCGGACGAGGTCTTCGAGGCGTCCGGCCGCACCGACCTGCACCGCACCATCGACACCGACGGCCGCACCTCCGACCGCCGCGACGACTTCGACGAGGTGTACGGCGACTGGGGCGCCCTGCGCGAGGCGGCCGCGCCCGGCATGGCCCCCGAGCGCATCGACACCGACGTACGCGCCGCGCTGGCCACGGCCGCCGACGACCCCACGAAGCTCACGGACGACGAGGCCCTCGCCCTCCTGCACGCCGACGGCCCGGCGCTGGACGCGCTGTGCCAAGTCGCCGACGACGTGCGTAAGTCGGTGGCCGGCGACGACGTGACGTACATCGTGACGCGGAACATCAACTTCACCAACGTCTGCTACACCGGCTGCCGTTTCTGCGCCTTCGCGCAGCGCCGCACGGACGCCGACGCCTACACCCTCTCCCTGGACCAGGTCGCCGACCGCGCCCAGCAGGCGTGGGAGGTCGGCGCGGTCGAGGTCTGCATGCAGGGCGGCATCCACCCGGACCTGCCGGGCACGGCGTACTTCGACATCGCGAAGGCGGTCAAGGCCCGCGTCCCGGGCATGCACGTGCACGCCTTCTCGCCGATGGAGGTCGTCAACGGCGCCACCCGCACCGGCATGTCGATCCGCGAGTGGCTGAGCGCGGCCAAGGAGGCGGGCCTCGACTCCATCCCGGGCACGGCGGCGGAGATCCTGGACGACGAGGTCCGCTGGATCCTGACCAAGGGCAAGCTGCCGACGGCCACCTGGATCGAGGTGATCGAGACGGCCCACGAACTGGGGCTCAGGTCGAGCTCCACGATGATGTACGGGCACGTCGACCAGCCCCGCCACTGGCTCGGCCACCTGCGCACCCTCGCCGGCATCCAGCAGCGCACGGGCGGCTTCACGGAGTTCGTGACGCTGCCGTTCATCCACACCAACGCGCCGGTCTACCTGGCGGGCATCGCGCGGCCCGGCCCCACGATGCGGGACAACCGCGCGGTCACCGCGATGGCCCGGCTCCTCCTGCACCCGCACATCCCCAACATCCAGACGAGCTGGGTGAAACTGGGCACCGAGGGCGCGGCGGAGATGCTCCGCTCCGGCGCGAACGACCTGGGCGGCACGCTCATGGAGGAGACGATCTCCCGCATGGCGGGCTCCTCCTACGGCTCGTACAAGTCGGTCAAGGACCTGATCGCGGTCGCGGACGCGGCGGGCCGCCCGGCGAAGCCCCGCACCACGCTGTACGGCGAGGTCCCCGAGGAGCGGCAGCGGGCGGCGACGGCCTCGGACGGGCACCTTCCGGAGCTGCTGCCGGTGCTGGACTGAGCGCTGCCGGACCGATCGCCGCCGGACCGATCGCCGCCGGACCGAGGTACGGGCCGCTCACAGTACGATGATCGGACCCCCGGTGTGTCGGGGTTCTCGTAGCTGAGGAGATGCGTGCCCGTGCCTGCCCGACTTCCCTCGTGGGCCTGGGTCTCCGGTCTGACCGTGGGAGCGATAGCCGGGGTCGTCGTCCTGACCGTGCAGGCGGACCGGGGCCCGCACCCCACCGCCGCCGTGTCCCGGCAGCCGAACCCGTCGGCCTCGGCGGAGGCGTCCCCCGCGCCCAAGGCGCCGACCCCGGTCCCGGACGGCTCCGGCACCGGGCGGCGCGTCGTCTACTCCCTCGGCGAGAAGCGGGTCTGGCTGGTCGACGCGAGCGACGCCTCCCGCCGGACGTTCACCGTGTGGCCCGGCACCGTCAGCCCCGACCCCGGCGCCTACACGGTCGGCACCCGCACCGAGGGGGCCACGACCGGCTCCGACGGCGTGCGGATCGAGCAGATCGTCTACTTCGCCCTCCAGGACGGCGTCTCGGTCGCTTTCTCCCACGCGGTCGACGGCTCCTCGCCGCCGCCGCCCGCCGAGGGGGCGAAGACCGGCGGCATCCGGCTGCACGAGGCCGACGGCGAGGCCGTCTGGACGTTCGCGACGGCCGGCACGAAGGTCACGGTCGTCCCGTAGGGGCCCGTCAGGGCCGTCCCGTGGTGGCGGCCCGTTCCCGCGGCAGGTGCGTGACGATCAGCACGACGCCGCTGAGCAGGAAGATCCGCGTCGCCGCGTCCAGGCCGTTCCAGGTGTCCGACTGCCACATCGCGAACCACTCCCCGCCGATGCCGATGAAACCGGCACCGAAGAGCAGCATCACCATCAGCAACCCGGCGGTGGAGAGCCTTCGTGCCCGCGCGTGGTCCCGCCGGAACCCGAACCAGGTGCCGGCGACGAGCACGAGCGCGGCCACCGTCTCCCAGACGATGATCGCCACGTACGCGGCGTTCTGTAAGCCCTCGCTCGTGACGGCCCGCCACATCAGGTCGTCGTCCTTGAACGTGGTGTCCATGGCGAGCACGTGCTGGACGAACGCCTGGTTCGTCCCGAAGTCGGTGATGTTCCCGAAGGCGACGAGGGCCATGTAGAGGGCGACGGTGCCGGTGAGCACGGTCGCCGCCAGGGGAAGGGCCCGCGAGGCGGTGGTGGTCGTGGTGGTCATGCCCACCTCATTCCCCACGAGCCCGGCGCTCACCCGGCGGGCAGCTCCGCCGTACGTGGGTGTCGTCACCCGGCACGACCCACGACTGTCCCCATCTGACCGCTCAGGCCATGCTTTCGCCCCATTCCGCACCCTGAACCGACCGTCCTCGTTCGATTACAGTGCTCGCGTCGTACGTAGGGGCGATGCCTCGGGAGGTCAGGTGGGCGCGACGGGCGGAGCCGCCGTGTGGGGTCGTGCCGAGCAGCAAAACTTCCGCAGCCGGGTGCGCGGAACCCTGCTGGGCGTGGCCGTCGGGGACGCCTTCGGTGCGCCCCTCGACGGCATGGACCCCGACGCCGTCCGCGAGGCGCACGGGCCCGAGGGCCCGGCCGACCTCACCCCCGCCTACGGGCGGCGCGGTGCCGTCACCCACCTCACGCAGCTCACCCTGTTCTCCGTCGACGGGCTGATCCGCGCCCAGGTACGGCGCGACACCGGGGCCTGGCATCCGCCGACCGATCTGCACCGGGCGTACCGGCGCTGGTCCGCGACCCAGCGGGACTGGGGGCCGGACGAGCGGCGCAAGGACGACGGCTGGCTGGCCCGCGAGGAGTGGCTGTACGCCCGCCGGGACCCCACGCGCGCCCTGCTGCTCGGGCTCGGCGACGACACGATGGGCACCCCCGAGGCGCCCAAGAACCCCGGTGAGCGCGGGCCCGAGGCGGCCGCCCGGTCGGCGCCCTTCGGGCTGCTGGTCGGCTGGGAGCCGCAACTGGTCGCCCAGCTCGCCGTGGAGTGCGCGGCGCAGACCCACGGCCACCCCACCGGGAGCCTCGCGGCGGGCGCGTACGCCGTGGTCGTGCACGGGCTGGCGCGGGGGGAGAGCCTGGACCCGGCGGTGCAGCGGGCACTCGCGCTGCTCGCCGTCCGGCCCGGGCACGAGCCGGTGTCGGAGGCGTTGCAGCACGCGCTCGGCGCGGTACGGCAGGGGCTGCCGACGCGCGCGCGGGTGGCCGAGCTGGCCGGCGGGGGCACCGCGGAGGGGCTGGTCGCCGCCGCCGTGTACTGCGCGCTCGTCGCCGAGGACGTACGGCACGGGCTGCGGCTGGCCGGGGGCCACGGCGGGCCCTCCGCCGCGACCGGCGCCCTGGCGGGCGGGCTGCTCGGTGCCCTGCACGGCGAGACGGCCCTGCCGCCGGCCTGGCTGGCCGAGCTGGAGGGCCGTCCGACGATCCTGGAACTGGCCGACGACTTCGCCATGGAGATGACCCAGGGCCCCGCCCTGCACGGACCGGCCGGGTCGTCCCCGGGCTGGCTGGCGCGCTACCCCAGGGCGTGAGGGCCGGTCTCAGTCGCGTGAGGGCCGGCCTCAGTCGCGTGAAGGCCGGCCTCAGTCCTTCGCCGGGGCCCGCCCCACCGCGTCGGCCGGCGCTCCGGCGGGCGCCGGGACGGCCGCCGCCGCCCCGGAGGCGTCGTCGTCCGTGTTGACCCGCTCGATGATCGCGAGCCGTTCCGGGGTGTCCTCCGGCTTCAGGTAACCGATGAGGACGTAGAGGACGAGGGAGACCGCCAGCGGGACGGACACCTGGTACTCCAGCGGCACCCCGCCCTCGACGTTCCAGTTGACCGGGTAGTTGACCAGCCAGAAGGCGAGCAGACCGACCGCCCAGCTGGTGAGCGCGGCCGTCGGTCCCGAGCGGCGGAAGGGCCGCAGCAGGCCCAGCATCATCGGGATCGCGATCGGGCCCATCAGACCGGCCACCCACTTGATGACGACGGTGATGATGTCCTTGAACGTCGGCGAGTCGACCTGCGTGGCCACCGCCATGGACAGGGCGAGGAAGACCACCGTCGTCACCCGCGCCGCGACCAGCCCGGACCGCTCGCCCCAGGCCCGTGCCCGCGCCGACACGACCGGGGCCACGTCACGGGTGAACACGGCCGCGATGGCGTTGGCGTCCGACGAGCACATGGCCATGGTGTGCGAGAAGAAGCCGACGACGACCAGGCCGAGCAGCCCGTGCGGCAGGAGCTGCTCGGTCATCAGGCCGTAGGAGTCGGAGCCGTCCGGCTTCTGCGACTCCACCAGCAGCGGCGACATCCACATCGGGAAGAACAGCACCACCGGCCAGACCAGCCACAGCACCGCCGACAGCCGCGCCGACCGCGTCGCCTCGCGGGCGTTGCTCGTGGCCATGTAACGCTGGGCCTGGTTGAGCATGCCGCCGTTGTACTCGAAGAGCTTGATGAAGAGGAACGCGAGCAGGAACACCGTGCCGTAGGGGCCGACCAGCGGCTTGCCGTGGCCCTGGAGGGCGGGCTCGTCCCAGACACCGAAGAAGCCGCCGTGGTCGCCGAGTTTCATGACGACGGCCACGAACATCGCGACGCCGGCCAGCAGTTGGATGACGAACTGGCCGAGCTCGGTCAGCGCGTCCGCCCACAGGCCGCCGATCGTGCAGTAGATGCCCGTGATGACGCCGGTGATCAGGATGCCCTGGTTGAGGGTGATGCCGGTGAAGACGGACAGCAGCGTGGCGATGGCCGCCCACTTCGCGGCCACGTCCACGATCTTCAGCAGCATCCCGGACCAGGCCAGGGCCTGCTGGGTGGGCAGGTTGTAGCGGTTCTTCAGGTACTCCAGCGGGGAGGCCACGTGGAGCCGTGAGCGCAGCCGGTTGATGCGCGGCGCGAACAGCCGGGACCCGATGGCGATGCCGAGGGCGATGGGGAAGGACCAGGTGACGAAGGACGTGACGCCGTAGGTGTAGGCGATGCCCGCGTACCCGGTGAACATCACCGCGCTGTAGCCCGACATGTGGTGGGAGATGCCGGACAGCCACCAGGGCATCTTGCCGCCGGCCGTGAAGAAGTCGCTGACGTTGTCCACGCGTTTGTGCGACCAGACGCCGATCGCCACCATCACGGCGAAGTAGCCGATCAGCACGGACCAGTCGAGACCGTTCATGTGCCCCCTTCCGGGGTCCGCCTTGTGAACTCCGCTCAGCAGGCTGACACTTCGCAAGAGCGGGTGAGGGCGAGGCGCGCGGCGAAGTGCCCGCTCATCGTGGTTGTGTCGGCGCGGGCACGACAAGAAAGTGACAGGTCAAGAGAGGGTAAAGAAGTTCGTCTTGCTGATCTGCGTTCACAGGTATGAACAACCGTGGGCGTCCGGGAAACACGTCGGCCGGGACCCCGCATCGGGATCCCGGCCGTCCGCCCAGCTCGGGTGGCTACTCCGGCGCGAACTTCAGCTCGTCCCCGAGCTGCTCCGCGAGCCGGTCCTTGAGCTCGTCCTTCATCTCGTCCGGGCAGGGCGTGCCGCGCGAGAACCCGTACGGCGCCGACAGCCGGTACGTGCCCGCCTTCGGCGCGACCAGCACCGTCCACGTGTCGCCCTCGACGGTCTCCTCCGTCTCCGTCAGGCAGCCGTTGACGTTCTCGAACGTCTTCGGCGAGCCCTCGGGCCGGTCCTCGGAGGCCTCCGTCTCCTGCGGCGGCTTGAGCTTCTTGCCCTCGGCGTCGACGAGGCTCAGCCACGGCGAGTACGGCATCCGGACCAGCACGGGCCCCGGCCGCCGCACGTCGATGACCCACTCGTCCTGCTCGGCCCGCTGGACGACCGCGTCCGGCTCCGCCAGCGGCGCCGGGTCGGTCACCTGGAAGAGCTGCCAGTTGGCGTCCCCCCAGACCTGCTTCAGATACGGCAGCCCCCGCTGGAGCAGCTCCCGCTCGCGCTTGCCGCCGTCGCCGTCCGGCTCGTCCTTGGGCAGCACCACGTAGTGCACGGCCCAGCGCTGAAGCCACTCGTGGTAGTTCGCCGAGTTCAGCGTGTCGTCGTAGAAGATCGGGTTGCGTTCCATGTCGGCCTGGCGGGTCCAGCCGCGGGCCAGGTTCACGTACGGGGCGAGCGCCGAGGCCTCCCGGTGGGAGCGCGCCGGCACCGCCTCCACGCGGCCCTTCTCGGCGCCGACCTCCTGGAGCTCGTTCAGCAGCGGCGCCAGCTCGCGCGCCCAGGAGGCGGCCGGCTGGGTGTGGACGGCGTCGTCGGCCGACTTGAAGCCGATCCAGCCGACGAACCCGGCGAGCGCCACCATGAGCGCGTACCACTTGCGCGAACGCCGCACCGTGAACGGCATCGCCGCCACCAGCGCCGTCCCGGCGAAGAGCATCGGCAGACGCGTGATGTTGGAGCCGATCTGGGAGCTGATCGCCCAGACCAGGAGCACCGCCAGCCCGTAGACCGCCGACGTGATCCGCACCGTCGTCCAGGTACGCGGCACCAGCCAGAACACGAAGCCCGCGTACAGCAGCGGCAGCACGGTCGAGCCGAAGCCCATGGGCTGGGTGCCGGAGAACGGGAACAGCCAGGCCGACAGCGCGACCACCACGGCCGGCGCCAGACCCAGCGCCCAGGCGCCCGGGCGGCGCTTCTGGAGGAACAGCGCCACCGCCACCAGGCCCACGAACAGGCCCGACACCGGAGAGGACATCGTGGACAGCGCGGCCAGCGGCGCCGCGCACAGCGCCTTCGCCCAGCGTTCGTGGCGCCAGCGGTGCGGCCAGCAGAACACCGTGGCCACCGCGCCCAGCGCGAACATCGTGCCCAGCGCGAACGTCACGCGCCCCGACACCGCGTTGCCCAGCAGCCCGAACAGGCCCGCGAACGTCGCCCACAGCGGGTTGCGGACCACCCGGCTGCGGATCAGGACCAGCGTCAGCAGCCCGGCCGACAGCGTCCCCGCGATCATCAGCGTGGTCCGCACACCGAGCAACGACATCAGATACGGCGACACCACGCTGTACGACACCGGGTGCATGCCGCCGTACCAGGCGAGGTTGTACGCCGAGGCCGGGTGCCGGCCGACGAACTCCGCCCACGCGTCCTGCGCCGCGAGGTCGCCGCCACTGTTCGCGAAGGTGAAGAACCACACGATGTGGAGGACCCCGGCGAGGGCGGTGACGGACAGCACGGGGTGCCGCAGCATGCGCTCGCGCACGGCCAGGAAGGCGCGCTTCGCCGCGGACGGCGCCTCCGGGTCGGCGCCGGCCCGCTCAGTGTCGTTGCTGTCCACGCTCGCTCCGCTGTCCCCGCCGTCCTTGCGGGGTGCAGGTACGCGTGGTCGCGGGCCCGTCCCCTGGCCCGGATCGGCGTCGTCGGCGCGTGTCGGCTCCGCAGTGGCCACCTGAAGGCACTCCCCGTGTCCCGTCTTCTGCTTGCGGCCGCGTCCGTCCCGTACGATTCACAGCCGCGTTCCCGCGACCCGGCGACCTGCCCCGTTTCGTGACGCTAGCACGCACCTGTGGGCCCTGGCTCCCTCGCCCACGACGGTGCCCCGCGCCCCTGCGGCTCTGCCTGCCCGCGGGGACGCGGGGCACCGTGTCGCGGTCCGGCCCGGCGGTCAGCCGATCCGGGTCAGCTTGTCCGTGAAGGCCGGTTCGACCAGGTCCTGCTGGAGCGCGACGGGCACCTTCACCGCGCCGCTGACCCCGCCGTCGCCCACGGTGAGCGTGCCCACCTTGGTGCCGGCCTTCGCGGTGTGCGGCACCTGGTCCGCCTCGAAGGTCAGCTTCACGGTCAGGCCCGCCCAGCCGACGGCCTTGACGTCCTGCGTGGCCACGACCGGCGTGCGATTGCCGAGGCCGTCGTCCACGTACCCGACGACGGAGCCCTTCTTCAGGAGCGTCGACGACTCCAGGGTGTCCTGCGCGGCCCGGATCAGCTTGTCGCCGGAGTCCAGCGCGGCCGCGAGGATCCCCTGGTCCGCGGTCGCCGGCTGGCGCACCACGGCCCCGACGATGGTCCGGGTCTCGCCGCCGATCTCCTTCTTCGCCGCGAAGACGAGGTTGCCGAGCGCGGAGGTGGTGGTGCCGGTCTTGATGCCGACGACGTCGTTGTGACCGACCAGCTGGTTCCAGTTGCCGTGGTTCTCGCCCTTGTAGTCGTCGTACGACATCATCGCGGCGACCTCGCGGAACGCGGGCTGCTTCATGGCCTCCTTGGCCAGCTTCACCTGGTCCACGGCCGTGCTCACCGTCGTGTTGTTCAGGCCCGACGGGTCGGTGTACGTCGTGTTGGTCATGCCGAGGTCCTTCGCGGCGGCGTTCATCTTCTCCACGAACGCCTTCTCCGACCCCGCGTCCCAGCGGGCCAGCAGCCGCGCCACATTGTTCGCGGACGCGATGAGGATGCTCTCCAGGGCCTCCCGCTGGGAGATCGAGTCGCCCGCCGTGACGTTGACGGTCGACTCCTGGCCCGCCTGCGACTGGTCCTCGGCGGCCTGGTCGATCTTGATCTTCGGGCCGTCGGTGCCGCTCTTGAGCGGGTGGTCGCGCAGGATGACGTACGCGGTCATGACCTTGGCGACGCTCGCGATCGGCACGGGCTTCTGCTCGCCGGACGACCCGAACGAACCGATGCCCTGCACGTCGAGCGCGGCCTGGCCCTTGTCGGGCCACGGGATCTCGGGCTTGCCGCCCTCGAAGGTGAAGCTCTCCTGCGCCGTGAGGTCGAGCGTCGGCTCGGGCAGCGGGCGCATCGCCTGCACCACGCCGAAGACGATCACCAGCAGGATGACCAGCGGGGTCCAGATCTTGACCCGGCGCACGGTCGTCCGCAGCGGGGTCTCCGGGGGCGGCGGGGTGTTCGTCAGCTCCGCCAGCAGGTCCAGCGGCGGCTTCGGCGGCAGCGGCTGCTGCGTGGTCCGCTCGGGCCCGACCTGCGGCACGGCCGCGGTGGCCCCGGCGGCGGCGCGGGGCGCCTCGGCGCCGGGCCTCTCGGGCTGACCGGACCGCGGGGGCTTGCGGGTGGTGGGGTCGTCCGGGTGCCGCAGGGCGACGAACTTGCTGGTGCGCTCGGCCTCGGCCTCGGGCTTGTCGGCGCCCTTCTCGGCCTTCTCGTCCGTCTTTCCGGCGTCGCCCAGCTTCAGCATGGTCGTCGGCTGGTCGACGGAGGGCTTGGCGGGCGGCCGTACGGCCTTGAAGACGGCGGTGGGCTGATCGACGGCACCCTTGCCGGTCCCGGCGTCCTCGTCCGCGCCGGATTCCGGTTCGGCGTCGGCAGGGTCGTCGGCGGGGGCGGCGTCGGTGCGCTCGTCCTCGGGCTCCTCGGGGGCGTCCTCGGGCCCGTCGGAGGCCGCGTCGGCGTCCTTGGCGGGCTTCTCGGCGTCCTGCGCGGGCTTCTCGGGGGACGCGGCGTCCTCCGGTTCGTCCGCGGCCTCGTGCCGGGCGTTGGCGGCGGCCCGCTCGTCGGCGGTCGCGACCCACGCGGCCACGGCGTCACGCAGCCGGCCGTCACCGGACGTCTCGGTCGAGCTGTCCGCGCCGTCCGCCTTGGCGTCGGCGTCGGTCTCGTCCTCAGCGGTCTCGGCGTCGGCAGCGTCGGCCTCAGCCTCGGCCTCGGCGGTGTCGTCCGCCACGGCCTCGGGTTCGGCGTCGGCCCCGGCGTCCGCCTCAGCTCCGGCCTCGGGCTCGGCGTCCGTGTCGGCCGCCTTCCCGGCGTCGCCCTCGGGCGTGCTCTCCGCCTCGCCCTCACCGTCGGCCGACGCCTCCGGCGTCTCCGTTTCGGTCTCCGTCTCGCGGACCGACAGCACCCGGGTGGCCGTGTCCACACCCCCACGGGACGTCGCGGACGCCGACGCCGCGGCGTCCCGCGCCACCGCCAGCCGCGGATCACGCGTCTCGCTCGCCTCGGTCCTGGCTTCGGGAACCGGACCCGCGCTCCCCGACGTCGGTTCTTCCGACGACTCGCGCTGCTTCGACCTGTCGGGGGACTCGCCCGCCACCGATGCCTCCTCCATGCGCCGCACGTCCTGTGTGCGCTACCGAACCATGTACCAGTGTCCTGTGTACGGGTAGAACCCACGCGGTAGACGAGAACGACATACCTACTGGTTCCACTACGAACCGGTCACGCACCCTCGACAGACCAATGTGAGAGGGGTCACCCTGTCTGTCATCCACGCGGGGAGGCATGGATGGGCAGGAGCCGCAGAACACTTCCGGAGGAGCTTCTGCTGCTGGCGCTGGACCCGACCACGGGTACCACCGCACAGCCGCAGTCGCTCGACCTCGGTCTGGCCGGAGCACAGCTGGTGGAGCTGGCGCTGGCCGGACGGATAGCCCCAGACGGGGATCGTATCGCCGTGGTGGCCCCACGGCCGACTGGAGATCCAACACTGGACTGCGCGTTGGAGCTGCTGCGAAGGCGTGGCGCTCCCGTACGGGCGGTCAACTGGATTGGCGGACCCCGCCTGGGGCTGCGCCAGACCTACCTTTCGCATCTGGAGCGCTGCGGCATGGTGCATGCCGTGGAGGGCCAGATGTGCGGGGTGCTGCCGACGACTCGCTACCAGGCGACGGACACGGCGATCAGCCGGGAGATCAAGGCCCGGCTGGACTCGGCGATCCGCACCGGCGTACCGCCGGACCCGCGGACCGCGGCGCTCGCCGCGCTGGCCCACGCGGTCGGACTCGGCAAGCACCTCTACCCGGGCAACGAAGGACGCTCGTCGCGGTCCCGCCTGCGGGACCTCATCCGGCACGACCCCATGGGCGGCCTGGTGGCGCACGCGGTGATGGACGTCCAGAACGGTGCGGCGGCCCAGCCGCGCCGCAACCCGGCACCGGCCGGCCGGCAGGCCGCCGGACCGGGGGCGAGGCCCGCCCCGGAACCCGCCCACGGTGTTCCGGCGCAACCACGCCACGGATCCATGGCACGCGCCGTGGTCCACTGAGCCGCACCCAGGCAGCATCCGCAGCACCGCACGCACCCAGGCACCACCGCACGACCGCATCACGTACCGCCGCACCGACAGTCCCCGAGACCCGGTAACGGGAGCCGCGGGTCCGCGCGGGGCGACGGGACCGGCCGCACGTCCGGCACACCCGGACGAGGCCGGACCCGCCGCCCCGCGCGGCCATGTGTGCGGGTGGGTCCCCGAACCGGCGTGTACGCGGCGCATATCGACCGTTTCCCAGCGGTAGAAAGCACCTTGGTGGCAGTCTGCTCAACAGCAGATACGCAAAGTGGCACGTATGAGTCACGCAGCCGGAGGTGCACGTCCCGTGGCGTCCAATGTCAATCCCACCGTCAGGCGGCGTCGGCTGGGCCAGGAGCTGCGCCGGCTCCGCGAGGTCAAGGGCATGACGGCCGAGGAGGTGGCGGAGCGGCTGCTGGTCTCCCAGTCGAAGATCAGCCGCCTGGAGAACGGCCGGCGCAGCATCAGCCAGCGCGACGTACGCGACCTGTGCGGGGTGTACGAGGTCGAGGACCAGCGGATCGTGGACTCGCTGATGCAGATGGCGAAGGACTCGCGCCAGCAGGGCTGGTGGCACGCCTTCGGCGACATCCCGTACAGCGTCTACATCGGCCTGGAGACCGACGCCGAGTCGCTGCGGACGTACGAACCCCAGATCATCACCGGCCTGTTGCAGACCCGCTCGTACGCGGAGGCGCTGATCCAGGGCGCGTTGCCCGAGACGTCGGTCGCCGACATCGAGAAGCGCGTCCAGGTCCGCATAAGGCGTCAGGAGCGCATCTCCGCCGAGACCAACCCGCTGCGCCTGTGGGTGGTCCTCGACGAGGCGTCGCTGCGCCGCGTGGTCGGCGGCAAGCAGGTGATGCGCGAACAGCTGGAGCACGTCGTCGAGATGTCGCAGTCGCCGCACATCACCGTGCAGGTGCTGCCGTTCGACGTCGGGGCGCACCCCGGCATCAACGGCCAGTACTCCATCCTGGAGTTCGCCGACGCCGCCGACTCCAGCGTCGTGTACATCGAGGGAGTCACCAGCGACCTGTACCTGGAGAAGGCGCAGGACGTGCAGAAGTACACGGTGATGTACGAGCATCTGCGCGCCCAGGCGCTGAACGTCGAGCAGTCCCGTCAGCGCATCGAGGACGTGGCGAAGGAGTACGCGCGCTGAGGGCGGCGGGATGCTACACCCCTGGTGCGTCGTTCTGGAAGAGTCGCCTGGAATATGCCATCCGGTCGGGTGAATGGCCGCTCCGATCGGCGAGGTCTGCGAGTAGCGTCGATCACGCCAAAGATCACACGTCATTGGCGTAAACCGCACTCACTCGCCATCGGAGCAGACATGGCAATTCTTCAGGGCGCCACGGAATCTTGGACCAAGTCCTCCTACTCCGGAGGAAACGGCGCGTGCGTCGAGGTCAAGTCGCCCCTCGTGGCCGCGCTCGCCGTCCGCGACTCCAAGGTCCCCGAGGGCCCGGCCCTGGCCTTCCCCGCCGACGCGTGGAACGCCTTCGTGACCTCGGTCAAGGGCTGACCGCTCCCCGCACGGCCCGACCGGCGCCGCCGGCAGAGCCCTCTCGACCAGTTCGCCGACCTTGCCGAGAGGGCCCTGTTCACTCCGGCGGCACGGTCACCTCACCGGGAATGCCACGTCGCACACCGGGTCCTCCGGTCCGGCCGCCTCCCAGTCGGCGAAGTACACCTCACGGCACGGCCCGTCCACCGTCAGACCCTGTTCGGCGATCCACGCCTCCACCGCCTCGAAGGCCGCCAGGATCTGCGGATGGGCCACCTGGGCCTTGGTGATCCGGGTGAAGGCCAGCCGCCGGGCCGGCTCCACCCGCACCCGCGCCTCCCAGCCGCGCCCGTGCCGTTGCACCCACGCCCGTGCCGCCGCCTCGTCGGCGACCGGCACGCACGACTCGGCCGGGCCGTCGCTCTCCATCGACACCTCGGCGTGATAGGCGACGAACGGCGCCGCCGTCACGCCCCCGCAGCCGCGGGCCGCCTCCTCCAGCCGCCCCAGCGAGGCACCGATCCACGCCGGCAGCTCGCCCGCCAGCGTGTGCCGGGTCTCGGTGATCAGCACCTGCCCGGGCACGTCCACCGTCTCCACCGCGAAGTTCTCGTACACCTCGGAACCCTTTCCCGAAAGCCGTGCACGGAGGTATGCGGCGAGCGTGCGCTGCCCGGCGACCCGGGCCTCCACGTCGGCCCAGTAGGCGCCGAGCAGCCCGGCGGCCTCGGGACCGTCGGCCCGCACCACCTCGGCGACCCGGGCCAGCGGCATGTCCAACTGCCGCAGCAGCGCCACGAGCCGGGCGCGTTCCACCTGGCCGGTGCGGTAGTAGCGGTAGCCAGTGGTCTCGTCCACATGGGCCGGCACCAGCAGGCCCAGGCGGTCGTACAACCGCAGGGCCTTCGCCGACAGCCGGGCCCGCGCGGCGAACGCACCGATGGTGAGCAACTCGTCGTCGCGCGCGTCGTCCACGTCGCCATCCTCCGTCACCGGGCGGCCTGTTCCGCCCGGCGACGACGACGCTCGGCCCTGCCCCAAGGGGAAGGTCAACCGCCGGGTGATGGCCGACCGTCCCGTCCGGTCAGCCGGCGAGGCGCTCCTCGACGGCCGCCACGACCTCGGCCGACTCCGGCTCGGTCTGCGGCGAGAAGCGGGCCGCGACCTTGCCGTCCCGCCCGATCAGGAACTTCTCGAAGTTCCAGCGGACGTCCCCGCTGTGCCCCTCGGCGTCGGCGAAGCCGGTCAGCCGGTCGTACAGCGGGTGCCGGCCCTCCCCGTTGACGTCCACCTTCTCGGTCATCGGGAAGGTCACCCCGTACGTCGCCGAGCAGAACTCGGCGATCTCGTCGGCGCTGCCGGGCTCCTGCCCCATGAACTGGTTGCACGGCACGCCGAGCACGGTGAAGCCCCGCTCCGCGTACCGCTCGTGCAGCCGCTCCAGGCCGGAGTACTGCGGGGTCAGCCCGCACTTGGAGGCCACGTTGACCACCAGCACCACCTGGCCGGCGTACCGGGACAGGTCGGCGGTCCCGCCCTGGAGGGCACCGATCTCGACGTCGAGGGGGAGGCTGTCGTTGTCGCGCGCGTTCTCTGAGGTCGTCATGAGCGGATGCTAGCCCCGCCCCCGACGCTCAGTGGCCGTGGCTGTGCCGGGGCCAGTGGGGGCGGTGCGCGGCCGGACGGCGTTCCGTCGTCTCACCCGCGGTGCCGGTGCCGGCCTCCCCGTCCAGCCGGTGCTTCCTGCCGCGGCGACGCGCCAGCATCGTGCCGCCCAGCAGCATCCACATGCCCAGGCCGAAGATCAGGGTCAGGGCGATACCTCCGAGGAACGCCCCGAGGGTGCTGATCGTGAACGGCTGGCTCCCCAGCAGGGTCACCGTGTAGTCCGGCCCGCCGGACAGGTTGTACGCGATCAGCAGGCCCGTGAAGGCGGCGGCGCCCGCCATGAGCAGAAGACCCAACAGCACCATGGTGCTCACCTCGTCGTGTGGTGGGTGTTCTCCGACCGGGTTACCAGAAGACGAGCGGAGCAACGCGCCCCGGCGGACCGATCCCAGGCAAGTCCTGGCGCGCGATGGCGCCAGGTGACGTCAGGTGGCATCGGGTGACGCCATCTGGTGCCACCGGAAGCCTCTCGGGGTGCCGACGTCACCGCCGTCCAGCGCGTGCCGCCCGGCGTTTCCGCAGGTCAGATAGGTCTCATCGCCCCCGCGCCAGAAGAGGTGCCATAAATGCTTGCGCATGGCGCCATGATGGTGCCATGATGACGTCATGGACCTCACCCCGTATGTCGACACCCTCCGCCGCGAACTCGTGGTGGCCGCCGATGCCGGCGGCGACGAAGCCCGCGAGCTGGCCGAGCGGCTCACGGCCCCCCTGGAGTCGGCGACCCGGTTGACCATGCTCAACGTGCTCTCCGCCGCGATGGACGAGATCACCCGCGAACTCGCCCCCGGCTCGGTCGACGTCCGGCTGCGCGGGCTGGACCCCGACTTCGTCGTGACGCCGCCGCCCACCGACGCCGGTGCGTCCGCCGAGCCGGCGCCCGTACCGGCGGGACCGCCGCCGACCCCGGCCCCGGCGGAGGGCGACGAGGGTGGCACCGCCCGCGTCAATCTGCGGCTGCCCGCCCACCTGAAGGCGCGCGCCGAGGAGGCCGCGAGCCGTGAGGGCCTGTCGGTCAACGCCTGGCTGGTGCGGGCCGTGTCCGCCGCGGTCGAGGGCGGCGGCGCACCGCGCCCGGCGGAGCGGGCCCGCAATGTCGGACAGAGCTTCACCGGCTGGGTGCGCTAGCCGCGCCCACGCCCGCACCGAAGAAGAAGCACAGCACCCCACCCCACCACGTCCCACCAGCGGGGACGCTCCACGGACTCATGAGGACGGTACAGCCATGCCTTCTTTCGACACTCCCGAACCGATCGCGGTGACCGCCCACGTGGGCGCGGGTTCCATCCGCTTCACCGCGGGCGACCGGCCCGACACCGTCGTAGAGGTGCGGCCCGGCGACCCCAAGCGGGACAAGGACGTACGGGCCGCCGAGCAGACCGAGGTCTCCTACGCCAGGGGCGTCCTGACGATCGCCACGAAGGAACGCCGCTTCATCGGGCCCACCGGCGTCGTCGACGTGACGGTGGAACTGCCCACGGGCTCGCGCATCGACACCACCGGCGCCTGGACCCAGGTGCTCGGCGAGGGCCGGCTCGGCGAGGTCCGGGTGAAGACGTCGGGCGGTGACGTCCGCCTGGACACGACCGGCCCGCTCCAGCTGACCGCCTCCCACGGCTCGGTCACCGTGGACCGGGTGGAGGGCGCGGCGGAGATCACCACCAGCTCCGGCAGCGTGCGCGTGGGCCTCGTGGAGGGCTCCGCCGTCCTGAAGAACTCGCACGGCTCCACGACCGTCGGCACCGCGATCGGTGACCTTCGGGTGAGCCACGCCAACGGCGACATCGACGTCACCCGCGCCGAGGGCTCGCTCACCGCCACGACCGCCCACGGCGCGCTGCGGGTGGGTGAGGTGGCCCGCGGCGAGGTGCAGCTGGAGACCTCCTACGGCGCCATCGAGGTCGGCATCCGCGAGGGCACGGCCGCCTGGCTCGACGCGCACTCGGGCGCCGGGCAGGTACGCAACACGCTCACCGCCTCCGACACCCCCGGGCAGGCCGAGGACACCGTCAAGATCCGCGCCCGCACCCGGTACGGCAACATCGACGTCCGCCGCGCCAAGATCTGACCCCGCGAACGCCGGCCCGGTCACCCCACTCTCCTCATTCACCCACCCCTCGAACCGGAGGGCTCCATGCCTTCGTCTGTCATGCCCACGCCCAGGTCGTCGGACGGCCGTCCGTCCCCGGCCGCCGTCTCCGCCGCAGGTCTGCGCAAGTCGTACGGCGACAAGACCGTCCTCGACGGCATCGACCTGCACATTCCGGCCGGTTCCGTCTTCGCGCTGCTCGGCCCGAACGGCGCCGGCAAGACCACCGCCGTGAAGATCCTCTCCACGCTCGTCTCGGCCGACGGCGGGCAGGCCCAGGTCGCGGGCCACGACATCGCCACGTCACCGCACGGCGTGCGGGCGGCGATCGGCGTCACCGGGCAGTTCTCCGCCGTCGACGGCCTGATCACCGGCGAGGAGAACATGCTCCTGATGGCCGACCTGCACCACCTCTCCCGTGCGGAGGGCCGGCGGGTGACCGCCGAGCTGCTCGAACGGTTCGACCTGACCGACGCGGCGAAGAAGCCCGCCTCCACCTACTCCGGCGGCATGAAGCGCCGCCTGGACATCGCGATGACCCTGGTCGGCGACCCGCGGATCATCTTCCTCGACGAGCCGACCACGGGCCTCGACCCGCGCTCCCGGCACAACATGTGGGGCATCATCCGCGAGCTGGTCACGGGCGGGGTGACCGTCTTCCTCACCACGCAGTACCTGGAGGAGGCCGACGAACTCGCCGACCGCATCGCGGTGCTGCACGACGGCAGGATCGCCGCCGAGGGCAGCGCCGAGGAGCTGAAGCGGATCGTCCCCGGCGGACACGTACGACTGCGCTTCTCCGACCCCGCCGCCTACCGCTCCGCCGCCACCGCACTGCGGGAGGCCGCCGGGGACGACGAGGCGCTCACGCTCCAGATCCCCTCGGGCGGCAGCCAGCGCGAACTGCGCACCGTCCTCGACCGGCTGGACTCGGCCGGCATCGAGGCGGACGAGCTGACCGTGCACACCCCCGACCTCGACGACGTGTTCTTCGCCCTGACCGGCGGCACCGACCAGCCCAAGGAGACAGTCCGATGAGCACCCCCCTGACCCCCGCCCGCCCGTCCCGCCTCTCCCTCGCCGTACGCGACTCGTCCACGATGCTGCGCCGCAACCTCCTGCACGCCCGGCGCTACCCGTCCCTCACCCTGAACCTGCTGCTCACGCCGGTCATGCTCCTGCTGCTCTTCGTCTACATCTTCGGCGACGTGATGAGCGCCGGGATCGGCGACGGCGGAGCCGACCGCTCCGAGTACATCGCCTACCTCGTGCCCGGCCTGCTGCTGATGACCATCGGCAGCACCACGATCGGCACCGCGGTGTCCGTCTCGATGGACATGACCGAGGGCATCATCGCCCGCTTCCGCACCATGGCCATCCATCGCGGCTCCGTGCTCATCGGGCACGTCGTCGGCAGCGTGGTGCAGTCGGTCATGAGCGTCGTCCTCGTCGGCGCCGTCGGCGTGGCCATCGGCTTCCGCTCCACGGACGCCACGGCCCTGGAGTGGCTTGCGGCCTTCGGGCTGCTGGTGCTCTTCACCGTGGCGCTCACCTGGATCGCGGTCGGCATGGGCCTGATCAGCCCGAACGCCGAGGCGGCCAGCAACAACGCGCTGCCGCTGATCTTCCTCCCGCTCATCTCCAGCACCTTCGTGCCGGTGGACGCGATGCCGGGCTGGTTCCAGCCGATCGCCGAGTACCAGCCCTTCACCCCGGCCATCGAGACCCTGCGCGGCCTGCTCCTCGGCACGGAGATCGGCCACAACGGCTGGCTGGCGCTCGGCTGGTGCGTGGCCCTGACGGCGCTCGGCTACTTCTGGTCGAAGTCGGTCTTCAACCGCGACCCGCGCTAGCCGGGGCGCGCCAAATAGAGATGCAGGTGGTGCCACGGATGTGCCACCCTGGTGCCATCCCAGAACGAGACGATACGAAGGGAGGGGGGGGCGGACCATGACAGAGCACACCCGACAGCAGCAGCAGCCGGCACCCGGCCCCCTCGCCTCCTTCGCCCGCTTCGTGCTGTGCGGTGGCGGGGTGGGACTCGCGTCGAGCTTCGCCGTGGTGGCACTCGCCGCCTGGCTCCCCTGGGTCCTGGCCAACGCGGCGATCACCGTGCTCTCCACGCTCCTCGCCACCGAGCTGCACGCCCGTTTCACCTTCGGCGCGGGCGGCGGCGCGACCTGGAGCCAGCACACGCAGTCGGCCGGGTCGGCCGCGGCCGCGTACGCGGTGACCTGCGGGGCGATCCTCGCCCTGCACGAGCTGGTGCAGACTCCCGGCGCGGTCCTGGAGCAGGTCGTCTACCTGTCCGCCTCCGCGCTCGCCGGAGTCGCACGGTTCGCCGTCCTGCGCCTGGTCGTCTTCGCCCGGAACCACGCGCGGCCCACGACAGCCGCCCCGCGTGAGGAGGCCGTCTCGCGTCAGGGCGTCGTAGACGCCGCTCCGATCCCGAGGACGCCGAGCATCGCGCGGGTGGCCGGGCTGGGGTTGAAGCGGTTCCACACCAGGTACTCGATGCGATGGGGCCCGTCGACCACCGGGACCAGCGCCAGCTGGGGGTCGTCGGCGGCCCGCGGCCGGATGAACGCCGACGGCAGCAGGGCGACACCGAGGCCACGGGCGATCAGCCGGGTGATCAGCTCCACGACACCGGCCTCGTACGCGACGTCGCGGGCCAGCCCCGCGGCGGCGAACGCCTGATCGGACTGGGCCCGGGCGGGCGTACCGCTCACGAAGTCCACGAAGGTCTCGTCGGCGATCTCCCGCAGTGTGACCCGGGATGCGCCCGCCAGCCGATGCCCCGCCGGCACCACGAGCACATGCTCGTCGCGCGCGAGGACAACGCACTCGACCCCGGCGGGACTCTGGCTCTCCGGCATACCGAGGAAGGCGATGTCCAGCTCGCCGTTCCGCACGGCCGCGGCCAGTTCGTCACTGCGCCCGGAACGGAAGGCGACCTGGACGTCCGGGTGTTGGGCCCGGTACCGCTGCAACAGCTCCGGTACGTCCACGGCGGCCGTCGTCACGATCACACCGACGGCGAGCCGGCCCCGTACCACGCCGGTCGCGGCGGCGGCATCGGCGGCGGCACGGTCGGCGGCGGCCAGGCACTCCCGCGCGCCGGCGACGAACGCCGTGCCGGCCGGCGTCAGTTCGACGCGCCGACTGGACCGTGCGAAGAGCCTCACCCCCAACTCCCGCTCCAGCCCGGCGATCCGATGACTGAGCGACGACTGCACGACGAAGCAGCGCTCGGCGGCGCGGGTGAAGTTACGGGTCTCGGCGACGGCGACGACGTAGCGCATCTGCTGCAAATCCACGCCACGATGATCCTGCTTCATAGCTGCGATGGGAAGCATGTGTTGGACGCATGACGGACGGAGAACTGAGACTCCCTCACATGCGAACAACCACCGCGCGGGCACCTGCACCGCCGAGCATCCCGTACGCGCACCAGGCGGCCACCGTCGCGCTGACCGCACTCGCCCCCGCGTCCTGGGGCACCACGTACGTCGTCACCACGGAACTGCTCCCGCCCGGGCACCCGCTGTTCGCCGGGATGCTGCGGGCCCTGCCGGGCGGGCTGCTCGCGCTGGCGATCACGCGGGTGCTGCCGCGCGGGGACTGGTGGTGGAAGGCGCTGATCCTGGGCGCGCTCAACATCGGTGCTCTGTACCCCCTCCTGTTCGTGACGGCGGAACGGCTCCCCGGAGGCGTGGCCGCGACCCTCGGCGCCGCCCAGCCGCTGATGGTCGCCGGTCTGGCCGTCGCTCTGCTCCACGACCGGCCGACGGCCTGGCGACTGACCTGGAGCGTGCTCGGTGTGGCCGGCGTCGGACTGGTCGTCCTGGGACCGGGGGCCGGGCTGGACGCCGTCGGAGTCGTGGCGGGCCTCGCCGGTACGGCAGGCATGGCCGCGGGAATCGTCCTCACCAAACGGTGGGGGCTGCCCGCGGGAGTCGGCCCCCTGACCCTGACCGGCTGGCAACTGACGGCGGGCGGCCTGCTCCTGCTCCCCCTCACCGCCGCGATCGAGGGAGCACCGCCGAGCATCGACGCGGGCGCGGCGGCCGGATACCTGTGGCTGGGCAGCGTGGGCGGCCTGATCGCGTCCACGCTGTGGTTCCGCGGCCTGGGAAGACTCCCGGTCGGCGCGTCCGCACCACTGGTCCTGCTGTCCCCGCTGGTGGCGGCGGCCATCGGCATCGCGCTGGGCGAGTCACTGAGCGTGCCGCAATCCCTGGGCTTCGCCCTGGCGTTGGCGGCGCTGCTGGCGGCACAACTCCCGGCCGGCGGGACGCGCACCCGACGGCACGACGACGAACACGACGACGAAGGGGAAGAGGGGCGGACGGAATGAAGAAGGACCAGACGACGATCGCGGTACTGGGCGCCACGGGGATGGTGGGCAGCCGTGTGATCACGGAGGGCAGCATCCGCGGCCACGAGATGCTGGCGCTGTCGAGAAAACCGGGGTCCGGAACCCCGAACGCGACACCGATAGCGGTGGACGTGGACGACGCCCCCGCCCTGCGGAAGGCGCTGACGGCCGGGGCGGTGGACGCGGTCGTCGTGACCGTGCGAACGGAGCCGGCCGACGAGGCCTTCCTGGTCGGAGCCACCCGCGGGGTCCTGGACATCGCCGCACAGCTCGACGTCCGCGTCCTGGTGATCGGCGGCGCGGGCGCACTGCGCAGCCCCGGCGCCGTGGACCTGCTGGTCGCCGACAACCCGGAGTACGTACCGGCGGCGTACAAGGCGGTGGCGGCGGCCGGACTGGCTCAACTACGCACCTGCCGGTCCCACGCCCACACGAACTGGACCTATCTGAGCCCACCGGCCCTGCTGGAACCCGGCGCCCGGACGGCCCGCTACCGCCGCGGCACCGACACGTTGCTCGTCGCCGCCGACGGCCGCTCGTGGATCAGCGTCGAGGACCTGGCCGTCGCGGTGCTCGACGAACTGGAGAACCCCGGCCCCGACCAGCACATCACGGTGGTCCACCGTGGTGAGGGCGGCCTGCCGGCGTGAACGACCCGGCGGGTCCTGGGCTCGGTACGGCGTGTGGCAAGGTATGCCGACAGCTCACGCCGGCTGCTTGTACGAGAATCCCGCAGGAGTTACGCACGTGAACGGAAGACGCCGCCGAGCGCTGCTGGCGACGGTCCACCCCATGCTCGAGCCCGGGGAGCAGGTCGAGGTGGCGACCATCGTGAACCTGAGCTCGGTGTCGGTACGCCGGACCGCGGTGTTCGCGGCCGCCTCGGCGATCATGAGCGGTGGCGCGATGGCCGTCGTCCCGGCACCGACGCCCATGTACCTGGTGATGACCGACCGTCGCTTCTTCGTCTTCCGGGCGAACCCGACGTTCGCCCGGCCGGAAGAACACCTGATGACGATCCCGCGCGCGGGCCTGGTGCGCACGGACATCAAGGAACGCGTGCTCAACTCGTCCTTCATCGTCTCGTCACCGGCCGCAGAGCAGGGCCTGAAGATCATCTTCCCTCTGATCGGCCGCAAGGACCGCGACACGATAGCGGCCGCCCTGCCCCTGGCAGCCTGACCGCCGGGTCGGGAACTGCTGAGCGGGGATCGGTCCTTCAGCCGACCGACAGGCTCGTGAAGTGGATCGTGACGCTCTGGGTGCTGTTGCTCTCGACCCTGATGACCCTGGGCTCTTGCAGGGTGAACTGCTTCGTCAGATTGCCCGCGAAGTCCAACTGGTTGAGGGACGCCGACCCGGGCTGGGTCTTGCCGTCGATCAGGTCGGTGAACTGCTGGGACTGCTCGGTACCGCGGGTGACGGTCACCGTGCCCGACTGCGGCTGTTCTCCGGGGATGAGCCGGTAGCCGTCGGAGGGGTCCTGCTCCGTGGGCTGGTCCATCGTCAGTCCGGAGACCTCGGTGAGGGTCTCGGTGCCGCCGTCGACGCTCAGCTGGAACTGCCGGGGGGTGAGGGGCTCGCCCTGCTGGAAGTTCAGCTCACCGCCTTCGGAGCCCTGTGCGCCGGCGCCGGGCGAGCCGGTGGGTGCCTCGGCCGTCCGGGAGGCACTCGGACGCGAAGGACCGGCGTCCGAGGACCCCGAGCCGCACGCGGTCAGCAGCCCCAGGGACAACAGGACGGCGGTGGCCACGCCGGCCGAGCGGCGGCGCGTGCTGGCGGTGAAAGGGGACATGAGGAGACTCCCTGAGATGCCGGTGCTGAGGAGAGATGACGTCGTCCCCACACATCAGGTGAGAACGCTCCGAGCATGCCGGGCACGTCGTCCACGCAGCCACAAACTCCAGACATCTAGGGACACTGGAACACGAAAACGCGCTCTGACCTGGGCAGACGAGGGCGCCCTGGGACGCGGAGCTGGAACGCCATCTGCACCGGGCCTCTACGATCGCCGCTCGGGCCCGGGAAGGCGACGTCGCCCATACCCTGGTAGCAAGTAGCTGGTCAGAGAGGGGCGTTACCGTGCCATCTGAAGCCACCCCTGATCCGTACGCCGACCCGTTGGTGTTCGGGCAACGACTCCAGATCCTGCGTACCCGTCGTGGACTCACCCGTGAGCAACTGGGCGGGCTGACCGGGCGATCCGGTTCCTGGGTGAAGGCTGTCGAGACCGGACGGTTGAAGACGCCGAAGCTGGACGTTGTTCTGCGGCTCGCCGAGGTCCTCCGTGTGCGGGAGCTGTCCGAGCTCACCGGCAGCCAGTCCGTACGGATCGACCTGTTCGCAGGGCCCGGCCATCCTCGTCTTCCCGAGGTGAAGGCGGCAGTGGAGGCATTCCCACTCGGTACGAGCCACGAGGCGCCGCCGGCCTCGCATCTCCGAGCTCGTCTGGCGCGGGCATGGGCTGCCCGTCACTCCGCACCCAATCATCGCGAGGTGCTCGGTGCGCTGCTTCCGCAGTTGATCAGAGACGCGCAGGCAGCCGTGCGCCAGGCCGAGACGGTCGCGGACCGGCGGGTGGCGCAGGCGATCCTCGCCGAGGTGTACAGCCTCAGTCAGTTCTTCGTGGCGTACCAGCCGGATGCCGCCCTGCTCTGGCGCGTCGCCGAGCGTGGTCTGATCGCCGCTCAGGAGTCCGAGGATCCGCACATGATCGGCGTCGCCGCCTGGCTCGCCGGTCAGGCGCACCGCGACTCCGGACCCCACCACTTCGATGCGGCCGACGAAGTGAACCTCCAGACCCTGGCCTACCTCGAACCGCTGCTGTCTGACGCCGGCGACGACGTTCTCGCCATCGCCGGTGCTCTCACCTTCGAGGCCGGCTACACCGCGGCCCGGCGCGGGGACACCGGCACCGCTTGGAGGTACTGGGACAAGGCGCGTGACATGGCGGCCCGGTTGCCCGTGGACTACTACCACCCGGTCACCTCGTTCTCCCGGGCCATCATGGGCGCACACGCCGTCACGGTCGCCGTCGAGCTGCATCAGGGCGGCGAGTCGGTGCGGCAGGTCGCCGCCGCGGACGCCGTCGTCATCCCGTCCCGGCCACGGCGAGCGCGTCACCGTATCGAGGAGGCCCGCGGCTACCAACTCGACGGGCAGCCCGACGTCGCGTTGGCCACCCTGGCCCAGGCACACGAAGCCGCACCGGAGACGATCCGCTACAACGGCTACGCGAAGCGGATCGTGTTGGAAGAGACGGAAGCGAAAAGCCCGGGGCGTCGACGCCGGGCTTCAGAACTGGCGGTGAAACTCGGGATGTTGGCCGCGTGAACGAGGGGGCACAGAGTGTGCCCCTGCCGTGGTCAGCAGGCCCCTACGGCCGCGTCTGTCAGACGCACATCACTACCGTGGAGGCCCGCAGCCATGCCGAGCGAATCTGCGCACCGGACCAGCGCTCAGCCAGTCGTACGGTCAGACGGCACGAAGCCCGAGGTGTTCTCGCCCGCAACCGCAGAGCGTCGACTGACCATCGAGCGTTGGCTCCTGTCCGCTCACAGTTCAGCCGGCCACGCCCGCATGGAGTGGCGGATGTACGGGCTCGCGATGTTGTCCCTCGGCGCCTTGTTCTCCGCCGTCCGTATCCCAGGGCGCCTGGTCCAGGCGGTGGCCGTGAGCACCGATCCGCAGGACATCGACGCCGTACTGGAGGAGGCTCTGCAAGGGGGCCCGGTCATCTGCGACGTACGCGGACCCCGCTACTACGCGCTCGTACCGCCGAGCGTGCCGCGGACGTGGCGTGAGGCCGTGGAGGACTGGCAGAGCCAGGAGGTGGAGTGTCTGGGATCGGGCACCTACCTGGGGGTGCCGGTGCTGGACGCCGTCGATTTCCCGAGACGGGGAAACGGGTCCTACTGGGCAGTACCCATGGCGTCGGCCGGCAGCCTGTGCAGGCCCCTCTCGGTCGCACGCCTGGTCGCCGCCGGAGTGCACGCACTGGACGAAGCCCGCGCGCTGTGGCCCACGGATGCGCCGCTCACACCGCGCCTCGCAAGTGGCACCGCTGTGGCATCCGCCCATGAGAACGGCCCCCCGTTCGGTGTGAACGAGGGGCCGGGACCCTGCTGACCTGCGGCGCAGTCTGTGCCCCCGGCAGGATTCGAACCTGCGACACCCGCTTTAGGAGTGGGATCGACTCCTTGCCGGGGGGTGCTCGGCGCTACTGCATGGTGCTGTTTCCCCTGTTCAGAGCCGCGCAGCAAGCCACTAGATCCGGCTCATGCCGCCCTGTGTCGGGCAGTCCGCTCACGCATCGCTCACGCACCTGAGGTACCTCGGTGTCGTGCTGGTGCATCTCCATCTTGCTGTAGTGGAGTCCGCGGGGCCGGTTCATTCTTGCCGTCTGCCAACGCCTTGCACATGTTGCCGCTCCGGCAACATGTGCAAGCACCCGGGCCGATCGGCAAGAGCACGTCGGGGGGCCCATGGCTGAACGGGGGCGATAGGGGCCGCAGAGCTGGTCAGCGGTCGACCAGATGAAGCTACCGAGCGTACTCGCAAGGTTCCTCACGAGAATCGTCTAGCAGTGACGATCACTTTGCCAAAGGGAGCAGCCAGCATCCCATGGCTGGAGCGCAGTCCGGCAGCACCTCGGGAACCGGCTCCACCCCGCGACCGGCGTTCTGTGCGAGTACTTCCTGTGCGAGTACCTCGCCGGCGAGGCCACGAACAGCGACGCGGCCGAGAACATCGGCGTCATGTGGGTGCCCAGAAACGCGGTGCCCCGCTTCATCCCCGTCGATACGATCTTCACCCCCATCCTGGCCGCACTGGAGGAGCAGACGTGACACAGCAGAACACGGACGAGCGGCCGGGCATCGCTGCTGCCATCGTCGTGCACGAGGGGCGTGTGCTGATGGTGCGCCGCCGGGTCAGCGAGGGCCAGCTCTCCTGGCAGTTCCCGGCTGGAGAGGTCGAGCCCGGTGAGGCTCGCGAGGACGCCGCTGTTCGGGAGACCCAGGAAGAGACGGGACTGACCGTGGCGGCCGTGAAGCTGCTCGGCGAGCGGGTCCACCCGAAGACGGGCCGGCTGATGTCGTACACGGCCTGCGAGGTGCTGGGCGGAACCGCGTACGTCGCGGACACCGAGGAGCTGGCCGAACTGGCTTGGGTCGCCCATGGCGAGATCCCGGAGTACGTGCCGTACGGCCTCTTCGAGCCGGTTCAGCAACACCTGGACGCTGCGCTCCACCACTGACCGCATCGTGTGCGACGCCAGCCTACTGACTGGCCCCGGCCTCTCTGCCGCGTTGAGTGTCAGAGAAGGCCGTAATCGGACCTCTCTCGACACGAAGCGTAAGAAGCCGACAGTAACTGCTGGACGCGAGGAGTGAGTGGGATACCGAGGTCAGCGCGTCAGGAGTCATCGTCGCGGGCGGCTAGGCAACGCCACGGGTGCGGTAGGCAACTGGGGGATGAGGGCCTGCTGACTACTAGCCCCTCCCCTGGTGGTACGTCGCCGGGCGGCTTCGGCACGTGGGTTGGGGGCTGGGTTGCGGCTGGTGTGTTGCATGCGGCCGCGCGCCAGCGCGGCCGCTCCACACTGCGGGCCGCGCTGAACGCCGCGATCGCCCAGCAGCTGATCACCTTCAACCCGGCGGCCCACGTCGAGCTGGAAGCGGGCAAGCGGCCGAAGGCGCTGGTGTGGACGAACGAGCGGATCCTGCCACTGGCAGCGCACCGGCGAGAAGCCGTCGCCAGTGATGGTCTGGACGACCGGAGCACACCGGCCTCCTCCTCGATCACCATCACGGCCGACACCTACACGAGCCTGCTTCCCGAGGTGGACCTGGCGATCGCCGAAGCCGCGGCCCGGCTCGTGCCACGCGCGCAGCGCGTGCGGGATGGTGCTGATCCGTCCGGAGAGAGATCGGGGCCTGGCGCCCCGTCCGCTCACGCAAACGGCCCCGGACGAGACGTCCGAGGCCGAATAGAGCGCCTCCCTGAGGAGAAGCACCAGGTCAGCGGCATAATGCGTTGTGCCCCCGGCAGGATTCGAACCTGCGACACCCGCTTTAGGAGAGCGGTGCTCTATCCCCTGAGCTACGAAGGCTTGCGTGGTGGTACGGCTGTGCCACCGCCGACAGTGTAGCGGGTGGTCAGGTCGGGGGGACGGGGGTGAAGCGGGCCGCTGTGTGGAGGTCTGTCTCGATGTGGGTGGCCGTCTCGCGGAGGGCCGGGAGGATGTCCGTCACGCAGGCCTCCGGGGTTCGGCGGGCCGCGTGCATCGCCACGTTCAGCGCCGCCACCGGTCGGCCCGTGCGGTCGTGGATCGGGACCGCGATCGAGCGCAGGCCGGCTTCCAGTTCCTCGTCGACCAGGGCGTAGCCCTCCGCGAGGTTCGTGAGGAGGACGCGGCCCGAGGAGGTTGCCGGGGCCGGGACGCGGGTGCCCAGCGGGATGCGGGCGCTCATCACGCGGCTCGGGGAGGCCTGGGCCGTGTACTGGATTGCCGTGCCTGAGTCGGAGAGGACCGACAGGGAGGCCGACTCGTTGACTCTGGACGCCAGTGCCGTCAGGTGGGGCTGGGCGATCTCAGGGAGGGTGAGGCGGGACAGGGGTGGGAAGCCGAGGGAGAGGACGCGGGGCGTGAGGGTGTAGGTGCGGTTGGGGGACTGGGCGACCAGGCCCGCGTGTTCGTGGGTGATCAGGGCCAG